>JALZVT010000050.1 GCA_023300545.1 Pseudomonadales bacterium | reverse complement strand
CGTTCTATTTATCCACGTTCTATTTATCCACGTTCTACGGCAATCAAAGATCCACCATCGAGGCCTGGTTTTAGCAGTGGCCCTTTGCGCTTTTTCTCGCGCTTCACGGGTGTGGTATTGATGATCTCAACCAGCTCGCCAGCGGCAAAGCCCGTGTCGATACGCTCGGGTGATGCGTCTGCGTAGAGTGTGGTGCGCTGACGAGGTGTGCGACCAGCGGCCTTGATCATGGCGTGCATCTGCTGCGGTGAGGTCTCTTGGCCGTGAGCGGAGCCTGCGGCTCGGGTAATGCTCTCGTTCATGAGTGAGCCGCCGAGGTCGTTGCAGCCGGCGTTCAGAGCAGCCATTACACCCTCGTGCCCCATCTTTACCCAGCTGGCTTGAATGTTATCGATCAGACCGTGAAAGGTAATTCGTGCGACCGCGTGCATGAGCACAGCCTCGCGGAAGGTGGGTCCTTTACGGGCCTTGCCCTTTAGGTACATGGGCGCTTCCATGTGTACAAACGGTAAAGGTACAAACTCGGTGAAGCCGCCGGTTTTAGATTGCAGATCTCGTAGACGGAGTAGATGACGTGCCCAGTGGTACGGCTTTTCAACATGGCCGTACATCACCGTGGCGGTGGTGCGAAAGCCCACTTCATGGGCGGCCTGCATGACTTCGAGCCACTGTGCTGTGTTGATCTTGTCAGCACAGATGATGTCGCGAACTTCGTCGTCAAGAATCTCAGCGGCGGTGCCGGGCAGAGTATCGAGGCCGGCCTCTTTGATTCGTCGCAGGTACGTGTGCAGATCTAGTCCAAGCGTTGCAGCTCCTTGCCATACTTCCAAAGGCGAGAAGGCGTGCACGTGCATGTCGGGCTGCGCTTCTTTTACGACCTTCACAATATTCAGATAGGTATCACCGGTGTAGTCGGGGTGAATGCCACCCTGCATGCAAACTTCGGTTCCGCCGCGCTCCCAGGCTTCGGTGACCCGTCGAGCAATTTCTTCGTCGGTAAGGTCGTAGGGTTTACCGCGCAGGTTCTCGCTCATTTTGCCTTTCGAGAAGGCACAGAACTGACACTTGAAGTAGCAGATGTTGGTGTAGTTGATGTTGCGGTTAACGACAAAGCTGACGGTGTCGCCATTGACGGCTTTGCGCAGCGCATCGGCTTTTTGCACAACGGCAGAGAAGTCGTCTTCGCGCGCCGCAAACAGCTTAACGACATCGGCCTCGGACAGGGACTCGCCGTTGTCGACCTTTTTGAGTGCGTTGGCAATCGGCTTTGACACGAATCGTGGCGCTTTGGCGATCAGGTCGATGTCGTGCTGTGGGGGTGGTGTTTCGTCCCCAGGACACCAGCCATCGAGGCGCGGCCAACCGCTGGCGTCGATGACTTCCAGCATACGATCGTGCATTTCTGGTGCAACCCAACGATCGAGGTCGGCTGCGTAGTTTGGATAAATAGTAAGGCGCTCGTGCAGTGCTTTACCCGCGGCGGCGGTTTCGCGACGCAGCTCTTCCAGATTCGGCCAGGGTGCTTCAGGGTTCACAAAGTCGGGGGTTACCGGCGACACGCCACCCCAGTCATTGATGCCTGCGTTAACCAACTGCGGTAGAACGCCGGGGCTTAAGTTTGGTGGTGCCTGGATGCTCATGTGCGCGCCAAACACGATACGGGCAACAGCTATAGTCCAAAGCAGGTCGTTGAGATCAGGCTCTGGCGCCTGAGACATTTTTGTTTCTGGCTTTGCGCGAAAGTTCTGCACGATGATTTCTTGCACGTGGCCGTGGCGTTCGTGAATTTCGCGAATCGCCAGCAGGCTCTCAATGCGCTCTGCACGTGTCTCGCCGATGCCGATAAGAATGCCGGTTGTGAACGGCACCTGGGCCGTGCCAGCGTCTTTCAGTGTTTGTAGGCGAACCGAAGGAATCTTGTCGGGTGAGCCGTAGTGCGGCATGCCTTTTTCGGTCAGCCGATCTGACGTGGACTCAATCATGATGCCCATTGATGGTGAAACCGGGCGCAGCCACTCAATTTCTTCGGGGGTCATGGTGCCAGGGTTCAGGTGTGGCAACATGCCGGTTTCCTTGAACACGAGTTCGGCAGCCGCTTTCAAATAGTGCAGGGTCGACTCAAAGCCCATCTCGGCCAAGGCCTCGCGAGCTGCTTTGTAACGCAGTTCGGGTTTTTCACCCAAAGTGAACAGCAGTTCTTTGCAGCCCAGGGCTGCGCCTTCTTTTGCGGTAGCGAGTACCTCGTCTAACGTGAGGTAAGGTGCTTTTACCTTGCGGGGTACCTGAGCAAAGGTGCAGTAGTGGCACACGTCGCGACACAGGTGAGTGAGCGGCACAAAGGCTTTGCGGGAATAGGTGACCGTATTGCCAAAGCCGGTGTCGCGCAGTTGCGTGGCGGTGTTGGCAAGGGTCTTTGTGTCAGCAAAGCCCGCGAGTGCGAGTGCTTCCTCGGCGGACGGCAGTTTACCTGCAATCGCGTTGTCGAGAACCTCTTGAACTGAGGGTGAAGGCTGATCGGATAATTCTGAACGGTTGTTAGACATGTACTTCTCTTGGGACGCTCCCGCTAGGCATCAGCCACTATATGGGGTGCCAAGGCGCTGCGCTATACCCGATGCTTCCAAGTATGTGCCCGTTTCACCTATAGGCTCGCCTGCGGCACGTGCTGTATTGACTGCTATGAGCAGTTTTTCGAGGTCTGCGCGCGTGTCGATATCCAGTTGCAAGCGTTCGATTCGGCACACCTGGCTGGTCAGGCCGAGGGATTCGGCCGCTGCCAGGTGCGGCGCAAAGCTCTTGCCGTCGTAGCGGTAGTCGATGGGGTTGGGGGGCGTGGCCGCGATGCAGTTGGTGCCCTGCTCTTCGTCATCGGGTACAAAACTCAGCTGCTGGTGGTTTTGCAGCAGCGTATTGAAGTCGGCCGAGGTCGCCAGGGGAATGTCAGCGTGCACAATGAGGGTGCCGTTGGCGCCGCGCTCGCGCTCTAGCCACTCGCTGGCAAGCGTTACGCTGCGCGACAGATCGCAGCCTGACGGCTCAATAAACACCTCGGCTGAGAATTCTTGCGCCAGCGAAAACACCTCGCTTTCCCGGGAGTTAATCAACACCCCCTGTAGCATCGAGCATCCCGACAGTGCACGCAGCACATCGCGGGCCATGGTGCGCACCAGCAACTGGCGCTCAGTGGCGCTAAGCACGTCGGCAAGACGCGATTTGGCATCATCAAAATATTTTAGCGGGACGATAGCCCACATAGACGGCTCAACTTAGTTCGGTAATAAAGTCGAGCACACTTTGGGCGAGTTGGACGCGATCGTCCAGAGTGCGCATGACACTCTGGGTACAAAGCGTGGGTAGGTTAATGTCAGCTGCGAGAGCGGCATCCTGCTCGTCTAGAACAAAACCGGTCAGGAGATCGTCGTAGTGCTCAGCCACACTCACGGCGGTGTTGGGTACGCCCAGTTCGCTCATCATTTTGGCTGCGGGACCTTTGATGGCGATGCCACTGACTATGGGCGACACGGCGATAACCGGAACGCCACTCTCTGCAATAGCCGCGCGCATACCCGGTAATGACAGCAACGGGTCGACGCTGACAAAGGGGTTGGAGGGGCAAATAATGAGGGCGCGGCAGGTTTCTAGCTGCTGCAGGATGAGTGGATTTGGCGCGGCAGTTTCGATACCTGAAAATTCGAAGCGAGCGACTGCTGGCGCGCACTGATCGCGTACAAAATAATGTTGAAACGGCAGGGCGTCACCAGTTTGCGTATGCACAATGGTGCGTACGCTGTCATTGGTCATGGGTAAGACCTGATGCTTTATGCCAAGCGCCGCGGTAATTGTGGCGGTGACTTCGCTCAGGTTCTGGCCTGCATCAAGTAGGGCCCGCCGGTGGATGTGCAGGGCCATGTCTTTGTCGCCAAGCCGAAACCAGTTTTCGCCGCCGAGTTGGCCGAGGGTTTCGATGAATTGCCAGGTTTCGTCGGCACGGCCCCAGCCCAGTTCGGTATTGCTTAGTGCGGCAAGGGTGTAGGTGAGTGTGTCGATGTCGGGGCTGATGTGCAGCCCGAGGTGGTCAAAGTCGTCGCCCGTGTTAACGGCAAAACTGATTTGATCGGGGGTGAGTAGTTTGGATAGGCCCAGCGCGAGCTTGGCGCCACCCACTCCACCCGTGATGGCGAGGACCTGGCCTTCTGCCGTTGAGCTCACCGAAACATGTCTTCCGCGAGATCGCGTGGAATATCAGCAGCGCTATCGTTGCCTGCGTAGGGTGCAACACCGCGAATCAGTACCAGAGGAATCTTTTCTGTGGTTTCGCCCATGAGCAGGGTTGCGGCGCCGGCGAGGGCATCAGCGCGATTGATCAGGGTCACCTTAAGTTCGCGACCGTAGATGTCCGTGCCGCCGCGATGGTCGTCGAGAACACTGACGCCAGCACAGCCAATAGCGCCGCCAATAGTGCCCAGCCGCCATGGCCTGTTCATGCTGTCACAGATAATGACGCCGAGGGTTTTGCCCGTGTGTTTGCTCATGCCCGTCATCAGCTTGCGCGCAGATTCGTCGGGGTCAACCGGCAGCAGCAGAGCTTCTTGACCGGCACCCTGTGCATCTGTGGCAGAAGCGCCGCGGTCGTGGTCGATATTGGACTGGTCGATACCGGCGTTTGCGCCCACCAGCCCTAACTTGTGCCGAACGATCAATACGCCAGGCTTTTTCCGTAGAACGTCGGTTGATTCATCGAGAATAAGTTGGACCAGGCGCGGGTCTTTGTCGGTTTCTTCAGCCAGTGCAATCGCGTCGTCGCCGGGGGTGACATCAGCAAGATTTATTTGCCGATGTTCAGCCTTAGACACGATCTTTTGGGCAAGCACTAAAACGTCGCCGTCGCGCAGCTCAAAACCGGCGTTAGCGAGAGTGGTGAGTAACACCGTGGCAAGGTCGTCGCCGGGTTGCACCATAGGTACACCCGGCACGGCATGCAGTGAAAGTTCTGTTTCAGCCACGCTGGGACCCCCGCGCTTTAGTGGTCTTCCTGGCCAACGATCTTGAGGCCCGAGTGCGAGATGCTGTGCTTACGATTGATCTGAATGAGAATCGACGTCAGCGCTTCTGCAGCGGCGGAGTTTTCGATAGGGCCGGCGTGCCAGCCGTTCATGCCTGCTTCCTCAACCAGTGATATCACCGTGTCGCGTGCCGCTTTCTTGTTGCCTGCAACCAGTACGTCACATTCGATCTTGACGTCTTCCTGCAGCAGGTGGGCCGCAATGTTCTGGAACGCGGTAACTACCATGACATCGTCACCCAGAAAGTCTTGGGCCTGCTTACCAGCAGAGCCAGCGGGTGGCATTTGCACCGTGCCCACTTTGGGTGGCATCAGTGGAACCGTGACGTCGATCAAAATCTTGCCGGTGAGCGAGCTTTGGACGGACTCGAGTGTCGACAGTTGGTGCGCAAAAGGCACGGTCAGCACCACAATTTCGCCAGCCGCGGCCGCTGCGCCGTTTTCCATTGCCTTAGCGGGTGTATCAGGGCTGATTTTTTTCAGTTCAACCAGGGCCGCATCAGCCTTTTCCTGTGTTCGTGACCCGATGATGATGTTGTGGCCAGCTTTCGACCAGCGGATCGCGAGCCCTGTGCCGAGGTCGCCGGTGCCGCCGAGAATTGCAATAGTGGTCATGAGTTACTTCCATCTGGTCACTGATATAGACCATTAAGTATGCCGGTGAGGGCGGGAATAGAGAACCCCGGAGGTTAATGGAAGGGGTGCGAAGGTGGGGTGAAAATGAATTCTGACCCCGAATCGTGGCAGCTGTAGGCAGAAAAAATCTGTGGCCTTCGCTTTGTGAGCGCCCGATTCGCTAATATTGGGTTTTTCAAGAAGTTGATAGCGCGATGCAAATTGGTGTGATGATCGGGGCTGACGGCACGTCGATGACGTTGGATAACGTGGTCGACACGGTAAAAGACCTTGATGCGCGTGGTTTTGATACCGCGTGGATGGCTAATATTTTTGGCTTTGACGCCATTTCGGCTCTCTCCATCGCCGGTCGAGAATCACAGAATATCCGCCTGGGCACGGCGGTTACGCCAACCTATCCCCGCCACCCCACAGCGATTGCGCAGCAAACGCTGACAGCGGCTGCAGCAACGCGGAACCGTTTTATACTGGGTATTGGCCTGTCGCATCAGGTGGTTATTGAAAACATGCTGGGCATGTCTTATGCCAAGCCCGCGCGGCACATGCGCGAATACCTGAGCGTATTGGTACCGCTGTTGAATGGCGAGACGGCAAATTTCGAAGGCGAAGAATATAAAGTGCAGGGAGTTACTCTGGATGTTCCGGGAGCAGAGCGAGTGCCGCTTGTGGTGGCCGCTTTGGGTCCGCTGATGCTGAAAATTGCTGGCGAGATGACAGACGGCACGACCACCTGGATGGTTGGGCCGCGCACTATGGAAGATCATATTGTGAAAAACATCACTGCTGCAGCTGACGGGGTTGGTAAGCCGCAACCGACAGTGGTCGGTGGTTATCCGATGGCGCTGACGACCAAGATCGACGAGGCGAAAGCGCAAATTGCGGAAACCCTAACTATCTACGGCCAGTTGCCCAGCTACCGCGCGATGCTTGATCGTGAGGGTGTTGCAGGTCCGGCAGATATCGCACTGGTTGGTGATGAGAACCATCTGCGCGGCCAGATGGATCGGCTGCGGGACATTGGCGTTACCGAATTCAATGCGGCCGTCATTGATGTTGAACCCGGTGCGCGCGAACGCACACTGGATTTCCTGGCTAGCCTCAAAGGCTAGTGGTTGCCCTTGTCAGGCAGTGCGTGATGCTGCGTTTAACTGGCTAACCAGAGGTAGCAGCTTTGTCACCATGAGTTGGGTCTGCTGCAGCATGTCTTCGGTGCCGGTTGCCATAGGTCGCAAAACAAACTTATGGGCACCAGCTGCGTGAAATTTTTCGAGCAAAGCCATGATGCTGGTTGCATCGCCGGCAGCGATGAAGCCCGCTGGATCTTTTCCTAATCGTTCGCTGAGAAGCTTGCTGTAGCCGGTTACCGCGGGGTGATCGGCTTCACCAAAACGAAAAGCAAAGCCTGCGCCAAAGTGGTCGTCATCGATGTGTCTGTCGAATTCCGCGGCGCGGGCCTTGATTGAGCTGATGACGGGGGCAATCTCTTGGGGTGCTTCAATGCCGGCTTGCCAGCCAGTCGCCCAGCGCGCGGTGCGATCGATGGCGGCCGCGGAGGAACCGCCAAGCCACAGGGGCAGGTGTTTTTGTACCGGCATAGGTGAGATTTTAACGTCGTCGAGCTGGTAGTAGTCGCCGCTAAAATTAGATTGGCCCGTGCGCCACAGCTCCGCCATGATCTGAATTGCCTCGTTGGTGCGCTTGCCGCGGCCTTTTGTGGGTTTGCCAGCACCAACAAAATCCCGCGAACGGGCGCTGCCGACGCCAAAGGCAGGCAGTAATCGGCCGTTACTCAGATAGTCAATTGTGGCGCAGGTTTTTGCCATTAGCACCGCATCACGCCAGCCGAGGCTTGCGACGTTCATGCCAAACTTCAGGTGCTTGGTGGCGCCGGCGAGTGCCGCCATCACGGTCATGCATTCGAGAGCCGGGTCTGCTGAGACCAGTCGGTCGCTTTGCCAGATGGAGTCCACGCCGCCGTTGTCACACAGCGCCACCCACTCCCAAAAGCCATCTGCATCGTCAAACGTGAAGTTGGCAATACCAATGCCTGCACCGACTGTCATATCCTCTCCCACAAGTATTTGTTGAGCGCAGAATATTAACAGCACAGATTCCCTGCAGAGTGCATTACTGGTTGCGGACATTGGCGGGACGAACGCGCGGTTTGCTTTGGTAGACCGATCAACCGGTGCAGAGCTTGCTCGGCAAGACTATCCGAGCGCGGGTTTTGACTCCTCGCTCGATATGGTCGCCCAAGCGCTGGCCGATTTTGCCTGCAAGCCGGTAGCGGCCGCCCTGGCTCTGGCTGGCCCCGTGTCCCAAGCAACGCTGGCCCAGCGCACGGGGTCACTCACCAACGGCAATCTGCAGTTCGATGCTGCGACCTTGCAGAAACGCTTTGGCTGCGATTTTTTATTGATCAATGACTTTGTGGCGGTGGCAGCCGCGATTGGCGCCGAGACGGCGGTCACGCCAGTGGGTGATCTGCAGGTACCCAAAGCAGGCGTTTGCGCGGTTCTTGGTCCGGGCACGGGGTTGGGCATGGCCTATCTTGTGCCGTCAACGACTCTTGGTTACGAGGTGTACGCCTCTGAAGGTGGTAACGCCGATTTTGCCCCCGTTGATGAACTGGAACAGGAGGTGCTGGGCTTGCTGCGTGGGTCATTAGGGCATGTTCGTATTGAGTCGCTGGTGAGTGGTCCCGGCCTGGAGAACTTGTACGGCGCAGTGTCTCAACTTTGGGGGAGTCGGCCGGTGCATGCTGACGCCGCACAAATTACCGCCGCTGCGCTGGAAGCCGATCCGGTTAGTCATCAGTGTCTTGAAATGTTCTGCGGAATGCTGGGAACGGCTGCAGGTAATTTTGCATTGGCGACTGGCGCGCGAGGTGGGGTGTATCTGGCTGGCGGTATTTTGCCTCGCATCCGGGAATTTTTCTTGCAGAGTAATTTTCGCACACGGTTTGATGATCGTGGGCCGCTTGCTGAGTTTAATCAGCAAATTCCCACGTTTTTTGTGGATGTGCCAGAGCCGGGGCTGATCGGCGCGGCTCGTCAGGCTGAGCGGTTACTGAGCGGCAACTAGTTATAGAACTGATGTTCGCTTAGGCAAAGCCGCGGCCCCGATCTTGAATGGCTTTACGTCGTTCGGCTACCTTGGATGGGCTGCGGTGTTTTTTGTCGTGGGCTTTAGTGGCGGCCTGTTCCAGCGCCAAGCCTTCCGTCAGGGTGGTGTGCCACCCTGCATCCATAATTCGCAGTACTTCGCTGCGGGTAGCAGGGTCGGTTGTGGCAATGTCGTTGGCCAGCGCTTCGCAGGTGGGCAGCAACTCTGCAGCCGGTACCACTCGATTCACGAGCCCCCAGTCGAGTGCCTGTTGCGCAGGTAGAAAGTTACCGGTAAGGCTCAATTCTTTGGCGCGATTGATGCCCACCAACCTTGGCAGCCGTTGTGACAGGCCCCAGCCCGGAACAACGCCAACCCGGGCGTGGGTGTCGGCAAAGCTTGCGTTCTCGCTGGCGATGAGAAAATCACACAGTAGGGCGATTTCAAAACCGCCGGTAATCGCAAAACCGTTGACGGCACCGATGATGGGCTGTGGCGCGGCACGCATCGCATCTGCAAGATCGCGCTCAGCCATCGCGGCTTTGGCCTTACCGTCGGCGGCTTTTTCACCACCCAATTCCTTTAGGTCAAGACCCGCTGTGAAGGCGCGACCGGCACCTGTGAGCACAATGACTTCGCAGTTCTGAGTGGCGGCCAGTTCGTCAAAGGTGTGGGCGAAGGCGGCGCGCAGTTCGGCGGACAGTGCGTTCAGGTGTTCTGGACGGTTCATGGTGACGATGGCGATCGGGCCTTTGCGTTCGAGCTGGATGACGGGATCGGTCATAGGGGGCTTGCCTGAGGATTGTGGCTGTAGTTTACAGCCCGCGCGCCGCATTAATATGTCAAACTGTATGCCTTAATTCACGAGAGAGTCGATGCCGTCAGGTGCCCTCGCACAGATCATGATTGCCGAAGCTCTGCGGGCCTGTATTCGCGGCGCGGATCTCTATTGCGAGGTGCGTGGTGATCGCAGCGGCTGGCGAGGCCCTAGTCTAGATCTGGGTGGGAGCGAATCGGTTGGCGATAGAGCAGCCGCCCCGCGGGCAGGGCTCGTGCGGCAGCTGGTATCGGCCAACGCGGTGCGTGGCATTGACCGTGAGCTGGTCCGGATCCGGGCTTGTGGCGATCTGGCTGCACCGATCTGCACCTACCCAGAGGCAATGGCGCGCGAACGTCGATTGCAGCTGCTTGGGCGGACCTTGCCCGCCGCGCGATCGTTACTGGAAACGGCCCAGGAAATGATAGGTTTGTTGCCCGTTGGCGTGTTGGCTGACCCAAACGGGCAGCTGTTGTTACCGGTTCGAGGGCGGCTGGTGGCGATGGATGAGGCGCAAATTCGGGCCTGTGAGGAGCGAGTGGAGCGCAGCGATATCGGTTCTACGCCGGTGTCTGTCGGTTCGGGCCTGATGGTCAGCGCGCAAACCCAGTCCCAGCAGTGTGTCGAGCTGTTGCACAGCGAGGCCTCTGCGTGGCGCATCGTTGACACCTCAGACTTAGCCAATCGGTTGTTGGCAGACCGGGGCTTGCTTGACACCTACAGCCAGGCTCGGAAGCGTGCTCGGGGTGTCTTGCGCGCCCACACCGAAGCCGATGGCGATATCTTGCGACCGGCGGAACTGGCGGATTTGCTGCGTTGGCATGCGTCAGTTGTGGTGCAGCTGGAGCTTTTGGGTGCAGGGTTCGAGGCGGAACACAGTGACTTGGCGCAGCTGCAAACTCAGGCGCGAGAGCTAGAGGGGCTGCTGCAGGGCACTCTGGACATTCTCGGGCTGTGGAAGGTGCTTGGGGGCGCGGCTGGGGCCAAGCGACGAAAGTCAGCGACGCTTGAATGGCCGCAGTTGGTCGAATCATTGACTGACTTTCTACGTAGCCGGTCGACGGCCTGTCTTGCTGCCCTGCCGCGGGTGTACGGGCTCAGTAAGTCGAACTTTCGCGCCCTTGTTGGGTCTCAAACTCTCTGAACTGATACTATTCGGGCCCTCTATTTGATGGTTCTGATCCGGGAGACACTATGACCAGACACCCTTTACTCTCCACCAGCCGCTTGCGAGCGAGCGCGAAGCGCACGACCTTTGGGGTTCTTGCGCTGGCGGGGGCGTTGCTCAGCGGTTGTTCGGATGCTGGGACGGCGGGCAAAGCAGCAGTCAGCGATGCAGCTGCGCTCAGCACTAATGCCGCCACCTCATCGGTTGCGAAGCCGGCGGTTAGTTCGCCGTCTCCCGGTGCTGACTTTGCGTCAGCCTGGGGTCCAGCCGTTGGCAGTACCATTCCAATGCTGGCTGCCAACGACCAGACCGGTACGCCGCAAAGCCTTGCTTCGCTCGCGGGTGATAAAGGCCTGTTGTTGGTATTCAGTCGCTCCGCCGATTGGTGACCCTTCTGCAAACGCCAGTTCGTGCAACTGGCTGAATGGCAGGATAAATTTGCGGGCTTGGGGGTACAGGTTGCCGGTATGACCTACGACTCCCAAGAGATTCTCGCGGGCTTTGTGGGCGAGGCAGGATTGACCTACCCACTGCTACGCGATAACAACAGTGAGCACATCAATGCATTTGGTATTCGCAATATTGACTACGAAGCCGACTCTCGGTTCTACGGCATTCCCTACCCAGGGATGGTGCTGATTAGTCCACAAGGCGAGGTGCTTGCTAAATACGCAGAGCCCGGCTACCGAGCACGGCCAGAGTTTTCTGCGGTGCTTGCGTCGGTTGCATCACTGGTCTCTGGCTAAGTCGCGATCGTGATTTAGGCGTCTGCCCGGCTGTTCATGCCGGGTTCACTGGTGTCTGTGATAATGCGGGTTAGAGCGCGTTTGCTGGTAAGGTGGCGCGCTCGATTTTGCAGGCTTGATTGTCGCTGTGTTCGAATAGAATGCGATGGGTTGGGGCTGCAGAGATTGGTGTGCAAACGGCCTGGGAAGGTGATGAAGGCGATGTTAAGTAGATTTACAGGTCTTTTGCGGAATAGCGGGATAGCCGCTTGTGGCTCCGCTATTAGAGTGCCATTGGCGCGGTTAACCGTGTGGACGGCTATGTTGACGACCATGACGCTCTTATCTGGCTGTTCAGCGCTTATTGGCAATGCAACCCAAGGGTTTGCGAACGATCTTTCGGCCGTTGTATTAAACAGCGAAGACCCCGCACTGGTGCGCGATGGCGCCCCTGCATTTTTGTTGTTGCTTGATGGGCTGTTAGGGGAAGACCCACAGGACCCTGATTTGCTGGCGACAGCGGCGTCGCTCAATTCGTCTTACGCGGCGGCATTTGTAACTGATCCTGCTCGCTCCAAACTGTTTGCCAACAAAGCCTTCAAGCTTGCGTTGTTGGCCGGCTGCAAAGGGCTGAAAAATGCCTGCGGAGTGCGTGACTTTGAGTACGCGAAGTTTGAGCAATGGGTAGACACCCTAACCGAAGCTGATGTGCCTCTTGCCTATGGCATGTGCACCGCCTGGGCTGGCTGGATGCAGGCAAATTCTGACGACTGGGGCGCGATTGCGGATCTTGGCAAAGTGAAAGTGCTGATGACCAAGGTGGCGCAATTGAATCCGGGGTATGAATACGGTGGCCCTGAGGTGTATCTCGGGGTGCTCGAAACGCTATTGCCGCCAGCCATGGGCGGCAAGCCTGAGGTGGGCCGGGCACACTTTGAACGCGCCATCGAGTTGGCCGAGGGCAAATTTTTGCTGGCCAAAGTGTTTTACGCGCAGCAATACGCGCGGTTGGTATTCAACCGCGAACTGCATGATGAGCTGTTAAACGACGTGATGACTGCAGACGCCCAGGTAGATGGGCTCACCTTGATCAATTTGATCGCAAAGGAACAGGCGAGTGAGTTACTCGCCTCGGCTGATGAGTATTTTTAAGATGATGACAATTTTTTCCAGACTGGTTAATAACGGCGGACGATCTGTTTTTGCCGCCACTTTAGTTGCGAGCGTGCTGATGGTCAGTGGCGCGGCGCAAGCTGTGACGCTGAAGATTGCGACCGTTTCTCCAGATGGTTCTGGCTGGATGAAAGTGCTGCGCAAATCGGGCAAAGAGATTGCTGAGCGCACCGACGGTCGGGTGAAGTTGAAGTTTTATCCTGGCGGTGTCATGGGTGACGATAAAGCGGTCATGCGCAAGATTCGGATCGGCCAGCTACACGGCGCAGTGCTGACCACAGGACCGCTCATTCCGTTGTATAAAGACATTCAGCTGTTCAATCTCACCATGACGTTTCGCGATCTTGATGAAGTTGATTACGTCAGATCAAAGCTCGACGACACCGTGCTTGCCGGGCTGGAAGCTAACGGCTTCACGGCGTTTGGTTTTGCAGAAGTTGGTTTTGCATACGCCATGGGCAGAGAGTCGGGTACGAGTATCGAGCATGCGCGGACCCAGAAAGTTTGGATTCCTGATGGTGACGTGGCCGCAGCTCAGGCCGTCGAGGCCTTTGGTATCACGCCGGTGCCGCTTGCGATCACTGACGTTCTGGCGGGATTGCAGACCGGTCTAATCAATGGTGTGGCCGTTCCTCCTATCGGTGCTCTCGCTCTGCAGTGGCATACCCAACTCAAAACGGCTGTTGACCTGCCGTTGTTGTATATCTACGGCATGCTCGCTGTCAGCAACAAACACTTTAAGAAAGTCGCCGACGCAGACAAGCTCATTGTGCGCGAAGTGTTGGGGGCTGCTGTTGATCAGGTGAATGCCACCAGCCGTAATGATCACGAGCAAGCGCTCGCGGTGTTGAAGAAACAAGGTATTAAGTTTTCGGTTCCATCACCCGCTGAGACGGCCGAATGGGTCCGCTACGGCGAAGCGGCAAACGATTCTATGGTTGAAGAAGGCTTGCTGGGAGCTGAGCTATACGGCGAAGTCAAGGAATTGCTTGCGGAGTATCGAGCAAACAAAGCCGCCGCCGCGAATTAATAACGGCCCATTTGATGAGTTGTACCTAGCATGATCAAGACCCTGATCAACGCGTTGCACAAGATCGAGTCCGGAATGCTTGCGCTGATTCTGTTCCTGCTGATTGTGCTTGCGGCCTACCAGGTGGCCGCGCGTAATTTTTTTGACAGTGGCCTTCTTTGGGGCGACGGGTTTGTTCGGGTTGCCGTTTTGTGGGTGACTCTTATTGGCGCAATGGTGGCGTCGCGCTCCGATGATCATATTCGCATGGATGTGGTTTCGCGTTATCTACCTGACGGATTTCGACGCTTGGCCCAACGACTCACCGCTCTCTTCACGGCCGTGATCTGTGGCCTGTTCGCCTGGCATAGTCTGACGTTTATCGGTTTTGAATACGAAGACGGTACGCTCGCGTTTGGTGCGATCCCGGCCTGGGTGTGTGAGCTCATCATGCCGTTCGGTTTTACGGTTATGGGGTTGCGCTACGTGCTGCACATGATTTCTCCACCGCCGCTCGAGCCGCCTGATTTTGGGCTGGAAGAGTCGGATTCTAGGCGCGAAGCGAAATCATGATCACCCTAGGTGTTGTGATTGTCATTGCACTCGCCCTCTTGGGTGCACCCTTGTTTGCCGTCGTTCTCGGCGGGGCGATGCTTGGGTTTTATTCCAACGAGATTGACCTGGCGGTGGTGGCCATTGAGCTGTACCGACTTAGTGACACGCCGCTTCTGGTTGCCCTGCCACTGTTTACCTTCAGCGGTTACCTGCTGTCTGAATCAAACACCTCCAAGCGGCTCGTCGATTTGATGCAGGCGCTAGTCGGGTGGATGCCGTCAGGTCTTGCTCTGGTTGGATTTGTCGCCTGTGCGGTATTTACCGCGCTGACAGGTGCTTCTGGCGTGACTATTGTTGCTTTGGGTGCTTTGCTTCTGCCGGCCCTCACTAATAGCGGTTACAGCGAAAAGTTCTCGTTGGGTCTGGTCACGGCCTCCGGCAGTTTGGGCTTGTTGCTGGTGCCATCGGTGCCACTCATTCTCTACGGCATTGTTGCTCAGCAACTCGATGTGGGTGAACCATTTACCATTCAAGATCTGTTTATTGCTGGCGTACTGCCAGCACTATTGATGATTGTGTTGCTGACGTTGTACTCGCTGTGGCTGCACCGGGGTGGTGTCATTCCGCGTATTCCGTTTTCCTGGGGCAACTTACGCTCGGCGTTGTGGGCAGCGCGCTGGGAGTTACCCCTGCCAATTGTTGTTTTGGGCGGAATCTACGGTGGTTTGTTTGCGGTTAGCGAAGCTGCGGCCATGACGGCGCTCTACGTGTTGTTTGCCGAAGTTGTACTCTATCGAGAAATTAGCTTTAAGAAGCTACCGTCGGTAATGGTCGACTCGATGGTCATGGTTGGTGGTATTTTACTGATTCTGGGTGTGGCGCTGGCCTTTACCAATTACCTGGTCGATGCAGAAATTCCGCAGCGGTTGTTTGAATTCACCCAAGAACATATCAAGAGCACTATTACCTTCCTGATATTGCTGAATATTATGTTGTTGGTATTGGGTGCAGTTCTCGATATTTTCTCGGCGCTAGTGATTCTGGTGCCATTGATTCTACCGATGGCCGTTGGGTACGGCGTTCATCCGGTGCATCTAGGCATTATCTTCCTGGCTAACATGCAAATTGGCTACTTCACGCCGCCAATTGGTATGAATCTTTTTATCGCGAGTTATCGCTTCAAGAAACCAATATTGATGCTCTACTCCGCTGCTTTTCCGTTCATGCTGGTGTTGTTGGTGGCCTTGATGATTATCACTTACGTGCCGGCTTTGTCGCTGGCACCGGTCGAGTGGCTTAAGGGTTCCCCCTAACAACACAGGCCGATTGAGGTTGGAGAGGTTGATGGCAGGTTGCGCCCTCAAACTACAGCGGGTTACTCCGCCGACATCACAGCAGTGCAACCCTATGGTCGTTGCACTGCTTATGGTTGCTTTGCTGATGGCGTTGCCCAGTCTCGGCATGGCGCAAGCTGAGAGCAAACTGCCGGCAAGCGCAACAGTCCCCTCAGTGCTTATAGATGAAGACAGTGTCAGGCAGAGCATTGAACGGTTTCATGCCGAGCTTTTAGCGAGTGCACAAAAGGACGCGGATTTTTTGTCTCGCGAGTCTGGCGTCGCTGCGGCGCTTGATGCCCTCTTTGATTTTGAGCGCATCGCAAGAATAAGTGCGGGTCGGATCTGGCGTGATCTTGATGCCCCAGCCCGAGCGCAGTACGTGGTCTTGTTGCGCGATTTAGTGAGCGCAACCTATGTGTCTCGCTTTCAGACCGATCGGGGTCAGCGTTTTGAAACGCTGGATGTCATCGAAGTGAAACCACAACGGTTTGTCGTGAAAACCCGTATCACTCGCCCGAACAATAAAGCCGTTACGCTTGAGTACTATTTTCGCGGTGGCCGGGTGTTCAACGTGGTGGCCAATGGTGTCAGCGACCTGTCTGTTCGCCGGGCTGATTACGCAGCCATTATCAAAGGGAGTGGCTTTGCGGGGTTGCTGGCAGACCTGCGTAGGCAGCTCGCTGCGCTCAGAGCCTAGGGGTGATCAGTACGGCAAGAAGATTTGCTGGAGTACTTTGTTTGTTGGCGAGTGGGTGTGCGAGTAGCGGCTCCAGTGATCACCCAGTCTACGCGGTGCATGACCCGGCAAGCCGAATCAATCAGCGTAGCTTTGCGTTTTCTGAGGGGATGGATAACCTTCTGCTCAAGCCGGTTGCGCGTGGCTATGCCTGGATCTTGCCTGATGTGTTGGAGCAAGGTGTACGCAACTTTTTCAACAATATTCGTGGGGTTGATAGTGCCATAAACGGCTTTCTGCAAGCTAATCCCCGTCGCGGTTTCACTGATGTTGGGCGGGTGTTGGTTAATACCACCTTGGGTATTGGTGGGCTGTTTGATCCCGCTACAGGCATGGGTCTTGAGTTTCAGGACGAAGACTTTGGCCAGACTCTGGCGGTTTGGGGCTACACCGAATCTGCCTATCTGTACCTTCCGGTCATTGGTCCTTTGACCTTGCGTGATCTACCGGCGGTTGCGTCACGTTTTGTTGTGCCGCGTTTTTTATTGGGTGATGCCTACGGTATTGGTGCGGGTGCGGTTGATGTGGTGTCGTTGCGAAGCGACGCGCTGGCTTTAACTGCAGCGCGAGACGTTGCCGCGCTCGACCCCTATGTGTTTACCCGAGAAGCGTACTATCAGCGGCGCCGCTATCAGATATTTAATGGTAATCCGCCCACGAAGGATGTCTTTGACGAGTTTGAGGATGAAGACGGGCTTGAAAGCGCAGAAGACAATGGGGGCGCTCTGGAAAAATCAGTAATGGACGGACCCAGCTCGTGAGTACCTGTGCCAAAACAGCGCTTGTTCGCTGGGTTCGAATTGTGGTTCGGCATCCACGGCTTGCCCTTTTCGGGCTTGGGTTGATTACTGCAATGGCTGCATGGATTGCGGTGGACCGTTACGCAATGAACTCCCGGCTAGGTGATTTAGTTCAGCAGGACGCTGGCTGGCGGACCGATTACGAGGCTTTTCAAGCGGCGTTTCCGCAGTTGGTCGAAACCGCAATGGTGGTGGTGTCTGGCGCAAGTTTTAAGCAGGTCGAAGATGCGGCAGTGCAACTTGAGACGCTGATCACCGCCAGAACGGATCAGTTTGTTGATGTCTATGCGCCTGCCAACGAGATTTTTTTTCGTGATAACGCACTGTTGTTTATGGGCACCAAACGACTGGATGACTTGGGTGATGCGCTAGCGCAAGCACAGCCGATGCTCACAACGGTGGCTAATGACCCAAGCCTGCGCGGCGTATTAGGTCTTGTTGAGAGCGGCTTGGTGAGTACTGCTCCGGCAGGTTTTGATCAGCTTCTGGATAAGTTGGTTCGTTCGGCGCAGGCGGTGGCCGATGAAAGCGACCCGTTGATATTATGGAGCGATGACTTTCTTGCAGGGGAAGGTGAGACTCACTACCGGATCATTTTTCTACGTGGTAGACAAAATTACGGTGTCAGTCTGCCCAATGCGGCTTTGGTTGCCAGTTTAAAGAAGCTTATTGCCTCGACACCGATGGGGGCGAGCGTGTCGATTCAGTTGACCGGCGAGATCGCACTTCGCCATGATGAAGTGCAGGCTGCTGTTGGTGGCGTACAAATTGCTGGGCTGTTTGCATTTTTGTTGCTAGCCGCAGTGCTTGCGTTTGGGGTTCGCTCGATTCACATTGTTGTGGCGACCTTTGTTCTGTTAGTCACGGGTGTTGTCTGGACGGCTGCCTGGGCGATGATTGCTATTGGTAGCTTCAATACACTGTCGCTGGTCTTCTTGGTTATGTTTTTTGGGCTGGGTGTCGACTTTTGCGTGCACTATTGCCTGCGAGTGCAAGAGGCACTGCCTTTGGCGGGAGCAACAATAGATGACCTTGAAGAAGCGCTTGCGCTGGCCACCTATAGTGTCGGTGGCGCGATCGTGCTCTGTACGGTAACGACAGCTATCGGCTTTCTGGGCTTTGTACCAACCCAGTACAAAGGACTTGCTGATCTCGGGGTTATTTCGGCGGGCGGTATGGCCATTGCTTGTGTGCTGACGTTTACACTGTTGCCAGCATTCTTTGCGTTGTTCGGGGCGCCCGCGGGACGCTTGCATCAACTGCCAGGTGGTGTGCGTTTGATAACCGGTTTGCAGCAACTTCGCGTACCGGTGCTGTCGATTTTAGGTGTCTGTGTTATCGGTTGCCTATACCTCATCCCGCGTGCGCAGTTTGACTACAGTGTGCTTGCATTGCGTGACCCGGAGACTGAATCTATGCAAGCGCTGCGGGAGTTGCAGCGCGAAAAGCAGATTACGGACTACGCGCTGTACGCTCTGACGACACCTGCTGACCTTGATAGAATTAGGTCTTTGACCCAGCTCGACAGTGTTGAACGAGTGACCACACCTCGTGATTATTTACCCGCAGATCAAGCTAACAAACTGTACGCGCTGGAAGACATGCAGGAGTTGCTGGGTAGCGCTCTGACACCGCAGTCGAAGGAACCGTTAGCGAGCATTGTGGATTTACGTTTGGCCGTTGATAGCGCTCAGCATCGTATCGAAACACTGTTGCAGAGCGAGTTGAAACTCAACTCTTTGGGGGGTGTTTCAGACCCTGGTTTGAACCCAAAACGCGTGGCTCTCCTACATTCGTTGCAGCAGCGGTTGGCTGCTATGGCCCTTGCTTCAGATGCGCAAGTGCTCGCCTGGCAAGGTGGGGTGATCGATAACTTGGTGGAAGAGCTTGGGTGGTTGCGACGTGCTCTTGGTGCTGTTGAGGTAGGGCTCGAAGATTTGCCGGAAGCGTTGAAGGCTCGTCTGATAACGGCGGACGGACGTCATCTGAGTGCGATATTGCCAGCAAAAGACATCGCGCCAATAGCGGCTCTTTCAGAGTTTATCAGCAGCGTGCGTGGTGAGATAAGTGGTGTAACCGGTCGCCCCCTCGTGGAATGGGGGGTTGGTGCTATTGTTGTTCAGTCGTTTAAAACGGCGCTGCTGGTTGCGCTAACGGGTATTTCAGTGGTTTTGCTTCTTGTGCTCCGCAGTTTCCGCGATACGTTGTTGGTTCTCACTCCATTGCTTCTGACAGGGTTGTTTACGGTCGCCACTATCGTTCTTATAGAGGTGCCGGTGAATATGGCAAGTGTGTTGGTGCTGCCATTGATTTTTGGATTGGGGGTAGATAACGGTATTCACATGGTAAGGCGCTTCCAAGGCTCCGAGAACAGAGAGGCTAACGATAAAGACAACTCAGCGGTTGCCCTAATGCGTTCCAGCACACCACGAGCCGTACTATTGAGTACGTTGACAACCATTGGCACCTTTGCGGCGTTGATGCTGTCGCCACATGCAGGTACGGCTTCAATCGGTTTTCTGTTGACCGTGGCGGTGACCTGGTTGCTGGTGTTTACCTGCTTTGGTCTGCCGCTCTTACTGTCACTGGTTACGCGTCGCTTTGATGCTCTCTCGAGCTAGCACGTCGCGAATTTCCTGCATGGGCATCGGCTTACCAAACAGGTAGCCCTGTGCGGAATCACAGTTTTGTGCGATCAGAAAGTCTTGCTGAGCCTGCGTTTCTACACCCTCAGCGACAACACCCATTTTGAGTTGATGTGCCATAGCGATTACGGCTGATGTGATTGCCATATCGTCTTCGCTTTGAGGGATGTCCATAACAAAACTTCGATCAACCTTGACCGTGTCGATAGGAAACTTCTTTAGATAGTTGAGCGAAGAATACCCGGTGCCAAAGTCATCAATCGCCAGCGAAGTGCCAATGTCATGCAGGCGCTGAACAGTCTGTGTTGCTGCCTCGATGTCTTGCATCAACATGGTTTCGGTTATTTCGATCTCTAACGCTTCTGGTGGTAGGTGCGCTTCGCGCAGGCAGCGTCGAATGGTTGTTATTAGGTTGGGGTCACGAAACTGACGTGGTGAAATATTCAGAGCAATCTGGAAAGCCTCGGAGTACTCGGCACGTAACTGGCGAGCCGCCTTGCAGGCTTCCTCAATTACCCAGCTTCCCATATCAACGATTACGCCTGTATCTTCGGCTATCTCGATGAATTCGTTAGGAAGGAGTAATCCGCGTGTCGGATGGCGCCAGCGAATCAGACACTCGACTCCAGTTAAGCGCTGATCAGTAAGGCGTACCTTGGGTTGGTAGAAGAGTTCGAACTCGTCACGCTTTAGCGCTTCGCGCAACTCAGTTTCGATCTGCAAACGGTTCTTTGCATTTTTGTTCATTGCCTCATGGAAAAATTGATAGTTGTTACGACCGCGATCTTTGGCTTTGTACATTGCCATGTCGGCATTACGCATCAAGGTTTGCGCATCGTTTGAGTCTTGTGGTGCCATCGTGATGCCAATAGAAGTTGTCACGACGAGTTGCTGGCCAGCTATTGCAATGGGTTTTCGTAGCTCGGCTAGAATTTTTTCGGCAACGCGACTTGCATCGCTGATGGAATTGATATCGCACAGAATGATGGTGAATTCGTCACCACCCGGGCGAGCGACGGTGTCTTCCTTGCGTACACATTTTTGGAGACGCAGCGATACATGCTTTAGTAGAGCGTCTCCAGCGTCATGACCAAGAGTGTCGTTGACGCGCTTGAACTGATCTAGATCTAGATACAGCAGTGCGGCGGCCTTTTTGTTGCGTTGGGTTCGAGAGATCGCCTGCTGAAGCCGGTCGTTGAACAGGCGGCGATTTGCAAGATCGGTCAGGGTGTCGTAGAACGCCAGCCGCTCCATTTTCTCCTGGCCGCGTTTCATCTCCGTGATATCTGCCATTTGGATAATGAAATACAGCGGGCTGCCGTCTTCGCCTTTTTGCAGCACAACGTGCAGATTGACCCAGATTTCTACACCGTTTAGTGCAACCAGTCGCCGCTCAGAATGCGAATTGGAAATTTCGCCGGCAATCAGTTGTTCAAGAACTTCTAACATGCGCGAGCGATCTTTGACCGGCAACAGTCGTGATAGATGTATGCCCGGCAATAGTTTTTCTTCGTAGGCGAGCAGGTCGGCCGTGAATCGGTTGGCTTCAAATATGCGACCAGTAGTGTCGGCTAGCAGCATGCCCAAGGGCGCATTCTCGAAGGTGCCGCGGAAGCGCTGCTCTGAGCGGCGTAGCTTGTTTTCGGTCTCGCGCTGAACCCGTATATCTTTAGCTATGCATAATAGAGCGGTTTGGCCTTCCAGCTCTACGGTTGTGATAGAAATGAGCGACGGCTGGGCTCTGCCTTCTTTATCGAGTAAATCGACTTCGAGATTTTCTGCGCGACCATTGTCGTGCACCATCTTAACTGCTGATTTGATGTCTGCCGGGTCAGCCGCTAGCATGGAAATGGATTGGCCCTTTAGCTCGCTCGCTTGGTAGCCGGCGATTTCAAGGAATTGGTTGTTAACGTCCAGCACAGCAAGTGTATCGAAATCTAGAATCGCGATCCCGTCGGGACTTTCGCTGAATATCTGCGAGAATTTTGCTTCGCTTTCACGCAAGGCAACCTCGGCGATGTGCTTTTTGGTGATGTCGCGGGTGTACAGAAAAGCCAATGGTCGGCCGTAGGCTTCACCGCGACGTAGCGAATATTCGGCTCGAATAGTGCCTTCCTCGGCCGTTGAGAACGAAGCCTCGCCTTCGACTATTTCGGTTCCTTCCAGCAGGCTGGCGGCAACTCGTCTGGCTTCGAATGAGTTGCTGAACAGGCCGCAATTCAGCAAGTGTTTGCCAGTTAGCTGTGCAGCCGAGAATCCGAGCTGTTCATAGACGGTGCTATTCACTTCAAGAATTTTGGAAGTGAGGCCGTCGAGAATAATCAATGCAGTCGGGGACGACTGCATCAGTTGATAATGCAATGCCTGTTGGCGACGGAGCGAGTCGTTTAGTATATCTTCGGTTCTAGTGTCGCTAGCCGCCAGTACCATTTTTTTACTGCCGGGCAGCTTGCGTAGATGACCACGTAGCGCAAGGTTGGGACCGTTATTTTGTTTGCCAAGGCTACAGAGTTCAAGAGCGTTTGATTCTCCGCTTTCTGACAATGTTGCCTGCTCACGGGCTTCTTCGAACCCGGGTACGCCACTCGTTTGTAGTACGTCGGTTAACCGCTTCCCGGAATCTGGTTTCTGTAGCGCATCGTCTAACAGTGATTGAGCCGGACTGTTGGCCCAGTCAATGGTGCCATCTTCGTTGACCTGCAGTATTAGTTGATCTGTTAGATTGAGTGTGTCATGCAGCTCCTGTATTTTTCGTCGAGTAGACAGTTGGCGTTGCATCTGGCGTTCTGAAGCAGCAGCTGTGACCAAGGTGAATTCTTTTTTACCGTCTTTGAATTTTCTTGCAGACAGGTTAAGTAGTTGTGTTTTTTTGTTCGTCAGTGTCTTTACGGGCAATATTTTTTGATCGAAGTCGGTAGCCGTTTTGTCGGTGGCGAGAAATTCAAGCAGCGGCTTGCTGTCGAGTACTTCGGTTAGATACAGGTTGGTCGAAACGTCTAGGTCTGGCATGCCAAGCAATTTCTGCATTCGACCGTTTGCATGTAGGACTGTGCCGCGGTTATCAACTAACATTATGCCGATGAGACTGCTTTCGACGATGTTATGCATTCCGTGCAAAGACTGAGTAGGGTGGCTATTCTTTGCACGTAAAAGTAGCGAACTGATCCAGGATAAGGCCATGCCAGTGCCGATGGCGAAGCTTTCTTGCAAGCCGGAGGGGAGCCGACCCATGATCGATAAGGCACCTGCGGCCATTAGAATGAGTGTTACAAAGCCAGCTGTTAGACTGGGGGCAGGTGAGACCCAGATAGCCAGCACAAAAGGGGCCAGTGAAAACCACGCGCTG
The DNA here is from genome assembly GCA_023300545.1 of Pseudomonadales bacterium. Taxonomy (GTDB): domain Bacteria; phylum Pseudomonadota; class Gammaproteobacteria; order Pseudomonadales; family Azotimanducaceae; genus JALZVT01. The sequence continues at coordinate 39,841 of JALZVT010000050.1, read as the reverse complement.
GGTGCATAGAGCAGGCTCAGAACGCCGGCCGCAATTCCCGCAAGTGACACGGTTATCGGCACGAACGTAGCGGTTCGCTTAGCGGTAGACTTATCCAACAACTTTTTCGGTCCCAATAGAGGAACTGCTCGATATGAACAGCATTGTGAGCTTAGAGACGGGCGGGCAGGGGCTCTACGACATCACGCACAAAGTAGGTGAGGTGGTGTCAGAGCATCGGATGCGTGAGGGTCTTGTCACAGTGTTCTTGCGACACACGTCTGCTAGCTTGTTGATTCAGGAGAACGCAGATCCCAGTGTGCAGGCCGACCTGTCGACCTTTTTTGCGGAACTGGTGCCCGAGAGTGACAGCCTTTACACACATACGGCCGAAGGAGCAGACGATATGCCGGCGCATATCAAGGCGGCGCTGACGCTAACCAGTCTTTCTATTCCGGTGATGGATGGCCAGATGGCGTTGGGAATCTGGCAGGCGATCTACCTTTGGGAGCATCGACACGCCCCTCATCAGCGAGAGCTGGTGATCAGTCTTTCTGCTGTTCTCTAAGATCGTCTGACCAGCGCTTGTGGCCTTCTGGATCGAGGATCATTGAGCTGAAGTAGAGCAGTAGATCCCGATGGGTGCCAGTAAGCTTGTTGGCCTGCATCGCGGCCTCGCCGGCCTTTGTGGTCAAAAATTTGAAGCAGCCGGCCAAGTCAGCTTCTGCCCCGAGGTCGCTTTTGACCTCGGCTAGAATCAGGTCGTGAATGGACTCGAGTTGCGATTCATCGATGCCAGCCTCGGCTGGATTCATGACCAGATTCGACCAGATGGTGCAGACAAGCAGCTGATAGCGCTCCCTGTCGAGGAAGTTGTCAGCAACGCAGGCTTGCTCGCGAATCTCGTCAAAGATGGCGTCTAGGCGAATATCTTGTTCGTTCATTGAGTGCTACTTTAGTGGTTAGTTCGTTGCTTGCAAACCTCCTTCCGGCCGGAAGTGCGATCAGACGTTACGTAGCGAACAAAACGAGGAGTGTTAAGCGTTGAGTAACCCGCAGATGCAAAACCAGCCGTTGCAATTTCAGCAGATTGGTCTGCCAGAAGCCACCGAAGAACTGCGCGCACAGGTGCGTGAGTTTTTGCGCAGTGAATATCCGGCGTCCCGAAGGCGCAATTCTGACTTTACGTCCGGCCACGATCCGGAGTTTTCTCAGGCACTGGGAGCGCAGGGTTGGATCGGGATGACCTGGCCAAAAGCCTATGGTGGCCATGAGCGTACCTTTTTTGAGCGATATGTGGTGACTGAGGAGCTGTTAGCGGCTGGGGCGCCCGTAAGCGCCCATTGGATCGCTGATCGTCAGAGCGGCCCCTTGTTGTTGCGTTATGGCAGCGAAGCTCAGCGTGAGAAACACGTCGCCGCCATTGCACGTGGCGAATCCTACTTTTCGATCGGCATGAGTGAGCCCAATAGTGGCTCGGATCTAGCTAGCGTCCGTACCACTGCCAGCGAAGTAGAGGGCGGATGGGTTATCAACGGCACCAAGCTGTGGTCTACAGACGCCCATAGAAATCATTTCATGGTGGCTCTTGTTCGCACCGAGGCACCGTCCAAAAATCGCCATGCAGGCCTAAGTCAATTCATTGTCGATTTGAAGAAAGACGGTGTGGAAGTACGGCCGATTCGAAACATGACGGGCAATGAAGATTTCAACGAGGTGGTGTTCACAGACTATTTTGTGTCAGCGGAAGATCTGGTTGGAGAGCCCGGTAACGGCTGGGCGCAGGTCACTAGTGAACTCGGTTACGAGCGCAGTGGTCCTGAACGCTTTTTGTCCGCGTTCCGCATTCTCGTTGAGCTAGCGAGGTCGTTGCAAGAACAGGCTGCCCGCGGTGAAGTGTCCCAGCAGCAAAAAGCTCAGTTGGGAGGTCTAGTCGCGCAGCTCATTACCTTGCGTCGAATGTCGATTTCAGTGGCGGGTATGTTGCAGCGGGGTGACAGCCCCAACGTAGAAGCGGCGTTGGTTAAAGAGCTGGGTAACAACTACGAAAAACTAGTCCCTGAAGTAGCGCGTTTAGTGCTGCCCTTGCAGCGTCGTTCTGGGCAATTGAATGCCGCCCTACAAGACACGTTGCTATTGTCGCCGTCGTTTACTCTACGTGGTGGTACACGGGAAATTCTGCGTGGCGTTATTGCTCGCGGACTCGGCTTGCGCTAAGCAAATATAGAATTAACTGAGATCGGAGTGAGACCCCAGTGAGCAGTACAGACCTTTCTACTAACGACCTGATTATTGATACCGCAACACGAATATTTGCCGATGGCTGTAGTCACAGCGTTGTCGAGGCCGCACAAGAGGGAGTTTGGGCTGCAAGCCTGTGGACAACACTTGCCGACAATGGACTGCTAGAAATTGGTCTAGAAGAAAGCGGTACGGGTCTTGGCGAGCTGTTTGAATTTCTGCGTGTCGCTGGCCGGTTTGCCGCTCCTTTGCCATTGCTTGAGTCGCTGATCGCGCAGTTTGCACTCGGCAAACCTACCTCTGACACCACCTTTGCTGTGTTGCAAGGGACAACGGTCGAGATTGCCTGGCCCGAACGCTTCAGTGCAGTGGTCGCTTTGGATGTGGCGCTGGGTGAAGCGCGCTTGGTGTCGCTAGCAGGTCTTAAATCTGCTCCCTGTGAGGTCATGCTGGGCGAACCGGTTGCGCAGATCGAACTTGGCGCGGCTTGGCAGGCGGCAGCCGATACCCAGTTCGCGGCACCTGGTCTTTATGCGCTTGCAGCCCTTGGTCGCGCCGCCCAGATGTGTGGTGGCCTTGAAGCCAGTCTGAACATGGCCATTGGCTATTGCTCAGAGCGCGAACAATTTGGTCGTACGATCTCCAAGTTCCAGGCTATTCAGCACCAGCTTGCCGTTCTGGCATCAGAAGTGGCGGCATCCCAGCGCGCGACGGACGCAGCAATTCACTCGTTAGTTGCAAGTCAGAGTGCGGCGGTCGGAACCTCTTCTGCTCTGGAAATTTCGCGGCTTGATGTGCGCCTCTCGGACGTGGCTGTTGCCAAGGTTCGAGTGGGTTCAGCAGTTGGCATTGGGGCAGAAATTGCGCATCAGGTGCACGGAGCAATGGGTTTCACGATGGAGTATTCATTGCATCAGTTGACTCGCCGTCTGTGGTCGTGGCGCGACCAGTTTGGCACTGAGTCAGACTGGGCGGAGTTGTTGGGTGATGAGGTGTGCGCTGGTTCAGCGGACGACCTTTGGGCATACATCACAAGCCATGGTTGAGATTCCGGAGCGCCCGGCAGCACCACTACAGGTAGCGGTGAGCGATTGTCTTTTGGGTTCACCTGTTCGCTATGACGGTGGGCATAAGAAATCGTCGCTACCCCATGAAGAGCTGGCAGGGCTGTTTGAATTCATCGGTTATTGCCCGGAAATGGCAATCGGTCTAGGTACCCCAAGAGCACCAATCAGGTTGGTGGGCTTGGTGGATGAGCCGCGCGCAGTCGGTCAGACAAATCAGCGTGATGTTACCGATGCTCTGCAAGCTGAAGCAGAACGGGTTGCTCCTGGGTTGCGTGCTGTTTCAGCCTACGTGTTTATGAAAAACTCCCCGTCGTGCGGCCTGTTTCGGGTCAAAGTCTACGACGACAACAATGTGCCCACAGCAGCGGGTAGCGGCGTCTATGCACAACACCTGCGGAAGCGGTTGCCTGAGATGCCGATGGAGGAGAGCGGCCGACTGTTCGACCCGGTGTTGCGTGAAAATTTTGTCACACGCGTCTTTGTTTATGCGCATTGGCAGTTATTGATTTCAACCGGCCCGAGTGCGGCGCAACTGATCGAGTTTCACGCTCGTTACAAATATTTATTGATGGCTCATAGCGTCGCTCACACCATATCAGCGGGGCGTCTGCTGAGTAATTTGTCGGGTGGTGCTGATCAGATACTGGCCTGTGGGCAGGCGTATTTTTGCGAGTTGATGGCCGGGCTAAGCAAACCGGCTACGCGGGGCGGGCACGCCAACGTGCTGGCGCACTTGCAAGGCTATGTGAAGCAGGCCCTGAGTAGTGCTGATCGATCTGAACTCGCAGGGCTGATTGAGAGCTATCGAAGTGGTTCGCAACCCTTGTTGGCTCCTTTGACGCTGTTGCGACATCACCTGCATCATCATGGGAGCGATTACGCACTTCGGCAGATTTACCTAGAGCCTCATCCGGAAAGTGCTGCCCTCCGGCTCCGTCTGTAAGTCGAGTCGTACGCCTCCAAGCACACAGACGCCAACTATTACGGATATCACATGACACAACAGCTAGTTTGGTTGCGCTCTGATTTGCGCATTCACGACAATGCCGCTCTCGCAAGGGCAATGGCGGCCGGACCGACCATTGCTTGCTTTGTAATCAGTGCTAAACAGTGGCGCCAGCATGACGTTGGCGATGCGCGCATCGCATTTTTGTTGCGTACGCTGACTGAGCTCGGAAACGATCTCGCCAAGCTGCGTGTGCCGTTCAAGATTCTAAAGGCGCCCTTCTTTTCTGATGTGCCTGCTGTGCTTGCGCGCCTCGCGAAGAAACACCATGTTGAAGGCCTGCACTTCAGTGCTGAATACCCATTGAACGAGCGCAAACGTGACTCGCAGGTCACGATCGCACTTGAAAAACTCGGTTGCGACGTTGATGTTTATGAAAGTTCTCTTGTGCGTTCGCCGGGCACAGTGCTAACCGGAAGCAATGATCCGTACACGGTTTTCTCGCCATTTAAGCGTCGCTGGTTGGCCGACCTCGGAGGGGCGTTGGGGCAAGAGAAAACACCTCGCGCGCAACGAGCGATCGATGTTGAGGCGGATGTGGTGCCTCGAAAAATCGATGGAGTAGATGCTTCGTTGCTGGCCGATTTGTGGCCCGGTGGAGAAAAGGCGGCGTTGGGCAGAATGACGGCGTTTTGCACTGCAGCGATTAGCGACTATCACAAGTCGCGGGACCTACCTGCCTTGCCGGGCACTAGTTCGCTCTCGCCTTACCTGTCGGTGGGCGCCTTGTCGCCTCGTCGCTGTTTTGCCGCAGCGGGTGTTACTGATGCGGCGGGTTATTCTTCACTTGATGACGGGCCTTCAACCTGGCTGTCAGAGCTGATCTGGCGTGAATTTTATCGTCACGTGATCGCGCAGTTCCCACATGTTTCCCAATTGCAGCCTTTCAAGCGGAATATGAAACCAGTCGCCTGGCGGCACAACAAAGCAGACTTTGAGGCCTGGTGTAGTGGCAACACTGGTTATCCCGTTGTCGATGCAGCTCAGCGTCAGTTATTAGCGACCGGCTGGATGCATAATCGTTTGCGCATGATCAGCGCTATGTTTCTGACTAAGCATCTTCTGATCGACTGGCGTTGGGGGGAGCGACATTTTATGGAGCAGTTAGTCGATGGCGACTTTGCGTCTAACAATGGCGGTTGGCAGTGGAGTGCTTCCACCGGTACTGATGCCGCACCCTACTTTAGGATTTTCAACCCCATCACTCAGGCAAAACGGTTTGATGCTCAAGGCGATTTTATCAAACACTATGTGCCCGAGCTTGCAGAACTCTCAGGTAAAGCGCTGCTGGAGCCCTGGACGGTTGCCGGTCATGAGTACGCGCCGCCGATTGTCGATCACAAGTTTGCTCGTGAGCGAGCGCTGGCGGCGTTTAAATAAGTCACAAGTGATGATCGAAACAAGGCGATTATCAGGTGGCTAACTCAAATGTCGTTTCCTGCAGGCTTTGCTGTCGGTACAGTTCGCGATAGCGCCCATTTAAGGCCATCAGTTCCTCGTGACTGCCCATCTCTGCGATTTTGCCTTCGGCGATAACCAGTATGCGATGAGCATTGCGAATAGTTGATAGTCGGTGTGCGATGACAAACGCAATCCGACCTTCCAGTACGTTGCCAAGACCCGCCTGAATGCGTGACTCTGTCTCTGTATCTACGCTTGAGGTCGCCTCGTCCATTATCAAGATTTGCGGGTTAGCCAGAATGGCGCGAGCAAACGAGACGAGCTGTTTTTGCCCGGCTGACAGTGAGGTTCCGCCTTCACCGGTTTGGGTGTCGTAACCCTTTTCCATGGTGGTGACCAAATCGTGAGCGCCGGCCAGTTTTGCAGCCGCAATCACTTCTGCGTCGCTAGCCTCGAGTCGGCCGTAGCGAATGTTCTCCATAATAGTGCCGCTGAACACGTGTGCGTTTTGCAGCACCATACCCAAGCTTGACTGTAACCAGTTGAGGCTGCGGGTACGATAGTCCACATGGTTGATAAACACAGTGCCGCGAGTAGGTTCATAGAAACGGCAAATCAGGTTGACCAGCGTGCTTTTTCCGCCGCCTGTGGGGCCAACGATAGCAATGGTTTCGCCGCGCTTCACACTCAGGTTGATGTCATCAAGCACAGGCTTTGCTGGGTCATAGGCAAAGCTAAGATTGCGGAGCTCGATATGTTCGATTTGCGCCTCGCCACCATCCGCTGCGACGTTGCTGCGAGTCTCTGAGATAACCTGTTGTGCCGCAATAGCACTCTGCACTTCTGCTGAATCAGCAATTTCTGGTTCTGCTTCAATAAGTGACAAGATTCGTTCGGCTGAAGCCTGCGCCATTTGCATTTCTGCGAACCAGGAGCCGAGTTGTTCCACTGGCTCAAAGAAGTGTCGAGCGTAGGCCATAAAAGCAACCAGGGTTCCGGCGGTGACTAAGCCATTGAGTACGTCAAAGCCGCCAATCGCCAACGTCATGCCCATAACGAGGCTCGCAAGCGTAATCACCAATGGCAGGTAGATAGCGGCCTGAGTAAGGTTGAGTACGCTTGCTGACTGCATGCGACCGGTTAGGGCGCCAAAGTCTTTCTGGTTGCTGTCTTCGCGCACAAAGGACTTGCTGGTAAGCACACCCATAATAGCCTCGTTGTAAGAGGCGGTTATACGACTGTTGGTTGCTCGAACGACCCGAGCGCTTTTTAGGATGCGCCGCTGGAATTTTGCAGACACCCAGGCCAGTAGCGGAATCACGCAGAGTACGACCAACGCGAGTTTCGGGTTCATTACCAACATCGCAAGGGCGATGCCGAGCATCATGGTGCTACCCCAGATTAAATCGAGGAAGCCCCAGGCGAGAATGTTGGACAGACGTTCGCAATCGGAGGTCATACGGGCCATAAGCCAGCCCACTGGACGATGATCGTAGTAAGAAAACGACAGCCGCTGCAAATTGTCGAAGCCCGCCGCACGAATGTCGTGGCTGACATGGGTTCGAACTTTTCCGGCGATTTGCACAAATGCGGTGATGGCAATGGCAATGGCAGCGGTTACCAGCAGATACATGATTACCCAAGGCAGGAGATTGGCGTCTGCACCCTTGATGGCTACCTCATCAACTACCCCGCGTGTGAGTAACGGGTAGGCAACCTCCATGCACGCAGTAACAAACGCGCATACGCCAAGCCAGAATAGATCGCGTGGATAGCGTCTGGCGTAGGCGAACAGCTTTTTCCATAGCGAAAGGTTGACGCGCTTGGCTGATGCGTCGTCGTTGAAACCGTCATCGAATGTGTCGTCGTCGTATTCGTCCATGAGTTTTTAAGCCCCCAGGTTGTTTTTGCTGGCTTGCAAGTCGATATCTATTGCGTCATCAAGCTTGCTCTGGATCTTGCAGAGTCGTTGGTATAGCCCATCGCTGGTCGAAAGCTGTTCATGGCTACCAAGCTGTTCCACCCGCCCATGATTAAGCACGAGAATGCGATCTGCGTGGCGCACACTAGACAGGCGGTGAGCAATGATGAGCGTGGTTTGTTTGCCTTTGCGCTCGCGCAACGCACGCAGAATGAGTTGCTCGGTGCCGGTGTCTACCGCGGATAGTGAGTCGTCTAGAATGAGCACCGGTGGGTCTTTGAGTAATGTGCGCGCGAGCGCCAAGCGTTGTCGTTGGCCACCGGAGAGGGTGGCTCCGCGTTCGCCGACTTTCTCGTCGTAACCGTCAGGAAAACCGAGTATCGCGTCGTGAATAGCAGCGTCCTGACAAGCTTTCCAGATATCGTTGTTGTCAGCGTTTGGGCGGCCGATGGCAACGTTTGAGCCGATGGTTCGGGAATATAGAAAAGGGTCTTGGAAGACCACCCCAATTTGGCTGCGCAGCCAGTGGCGGTCTAAGTCGCGCAGCTCATTGCCGTCGAGCGTGACGGAGCCGTCAACGTAGTCGTACAGTCGTAGCAGCACACGGATGAGACTGGTTTTGCCGCACCCTGGCGGGCCGACGATGCCCAGAGTTTCGCCGGGTGCGATACCGAGAGTCAGATTTTCCAAAACTGGTGTCTGGGGGTCGTAGTTGAACTGCAGGTTGTTAAGTTGCAGGTGACCTCTGGCTCGACCACTCATGGGAACATGGCCGTCAAGCTCTGCCGGTTCGCGCAGTATGTGGTTCACTCGGCCCAGTGCAATAACCGCTTTGCCGGTATCAGCTAGCACACGTCCAAGGTGGCGAACCGGCCAGATCACCATGCCCACATAGGTCATAAATGCAAATAAGGCGCCGACGGTAAGGGTGCCGTCGCGCATGAAGGTTGCGCCCACAATCAAGACCACTCCCAGCTGTCCCATCGCAAAAAAGTCGGTGACGCCCCAGTAATAGCTCTGCAGCACCATTAATCGTTGGGAGCGGTCTCTGAACTGCGCATTTCGTTCTGCGAACTTTTGGGTCTCGAAGTTTTGGCGCGCAAATGCGCGTACGACACGGATGCCGGTTAAGTTCTCTTGCAGTGTTGCGGTGAGCCTGCCTTCAGCCTTGTCGGCTGCTTCAAACAACGTCTTTACTTTGTCGAAAAATACATAGGCGCCCGCCGCGAGGATGGGCATGATCATGATGGAGAGCCATGCAAGGCGTGAGTCCATCCAAAACAGAAACGGCATAACTGTGACAAACAGCATGATTGCGCGCCCGATTTCGACAACGTGCACCGCCAAAAATACGCGAATTGTTTCGACGTCGGAGCTGCAGCGCTGAACCAGGTCGCCCGTATCGGCGGTATCGTAGAATTTAGCTTCCACGTGATGCAGGCGCCGATACAGTGCCTGACGTAATTGTTGGGTAATTGCCTCGGAGGCGATGGCTGCCCAGCGCCCACGCAGGTATAAGAAACAACCGGCAATGGCGGTGACTAGCAGAGTTAGTGCAGCACTAGCCCAAAGGTAAGCTGAGACGCCTGCCTGTTCGGAGGAGGTGTGAGGTAAAAAGCTAGCGAGTAGCGATATGCCGTCGCGGATGTCGCCTGACTGCACAACATCAATCGCATAGCGCCCAATCATGGGGGCGCCAAATAGAAACAGGCCGGTCAGTGCCATGGCGCCGATGGCGCCCGCATAGCGGAGCCGCTGGCCGCGAGTCACTTGCCACAGACTACTTCTACGTTGTGCTTTGCGCGCCTGTTGCTGGTTAGACGTTGCTGTTGTTGTCATCATTACTCTCTAAATGTCTGTGCCTGACGCCAAAAGCTGGCGTGAACTCTGGAGCGTTAGGAAGGCGGTGAAAGAGCGGTGAGAAAGTGGGGGCAATACTCAGCTGCAGTCACTGCGCGTCCTTTGCGGAGCGGAGTTCCTCTTCTGCTGCGAGTGGTAGCCTCAGACTTAGGGATACTCGTGCTAGCGTCTTATTGCTGGCAGGTATCGTTGCTGAGGCGGTGCCTGATAGCGTCTGGTTTGAGTATCAGATGCTTGTCAGGCTGATTTTGCTACGGGTCGCGTTTGACGACTCGGGTAGTTTGCAGTCAGGAAGAACACGGCCCGTTAAACGGGTACGCTTTGCTATCCATAGGGCCGGTGTTACCGGTGATATATGTAAAGCTATTCATTGCGGACTCCTTTCTGCGTTGACTTGGGCTGCGTTGGTTTGGGCTGCTTTGATTGAGGCTGCGTGCTCTCGAGTTGCTGCTCGACATCCGGCAACAATAGCTGACAATACAACTAAAAGCCGGGGAGGCGCATGGTACACAGAAAAATGGCGGATACCAAATGAACGGGCTGAAACAGCGATTTTCTGCTGGCTTGCACGAGCAAGAGGTCGATCTGGGAGCGCTTGCGTTACTGGCAATTGAGCTATTGGCCGTGAGTGCAGATCCCAAGTGTGCCGTTGCCGCGAATGCGGCTAATCGGCGTGGGCTGCAGCGATTGGAAGAGCTGAAAACTGGAGCTCAGGGCGCTCTTGTTGCGGGCGAGAGCAAGGGCGAGTCAGCGCAAGCTGCGGCCGCAGGGTTGGTTCGCTATCTTGGGAAAATGGTCGGCTTTACAGGTAACTCGGATGATTATTACAACCCCGATAACAGCAATTTGGGTTGGGTTTTGGCTGAGCGCTGTGGCATTCCGATTACCCTGTCGATTGTTTACATGGTTGTTGGTCGCGCACTCGGTTATGACGTGCGTGGTATCGGCTTTCCCGGCCATTTTCTGGTGGAGGTACATGTAGAGCATGATGTACAGCTCATCGATGCGTTTAGCGCAGAGTTGGTGAGCCGGCAAGACTGTATGCAAACCTATGCACAAATGTTAGCAACGTCCTCGCGCGAGGCACAATCCTTGGCGTCAGTCCCTGTCGATGACACGCTGTTTGTTGCCAGTTCGCCACAACAGATTCTTCTTCGGTTGCTGGAAAACCTCAAGCAAATTCATCTGCAGGCTCGGGCGACCGGACCGACGCTTGCGGCGCTGGAGCTACAGATTTTGCTTGCGCCGGAGAGCTTTGAATTGCGCTCTCAACACGATGCACTGGTGAGCCAGGTGTTCGGCCGACGGCCTGGCCAAAACAAGCATCCTGAGCTGCATTAGTTGCCCTGACCGCAGGCTAATAGCCCGGTACACGTAGTGTGACCTAGTTCACACCAGAGGTGGTGTGCCTGAATTTTATTGCGGCTGACCAGCGGTCAGCTCTGTAACCGGTACCACTTCACACTTCTCTGGCAGGGGGCTGGTTAGACTCGCGCAGGAAATTAACCTAATACCATTCCTGCACGTCTTTTTTTTGAGACGCGCCTGTTTTTGTCAGGGCAATGACTACCCAATGACCGGAAAAGGACCTTCTACCCCCAAGCGCCGCACGGGCTTCGATGTGCGAATGCTTGTCGCTGCCCTTTTGGCGGCGACTGTCGTAGTGGGTGTGAGTTTGGCGTTTAAGATCAGTGAGCGTCGGGACCAGGTACACGATAATGCTCTGGACCTTGCGCGTCAGTTAGTGGCTCTTCCGTCGGTGCTGATGACAAATCAGGGACTGACTGCACACATCCAGCGAATCCTTGATTACCGAACTCGTGATACTGCTTTCGCATACGCCGGCGTCTATACGCAAGATGGCGAGATTATTGCCCGCACCATGGCGCCCGGTGTGCTTGCCCCCACGGCGGTGCCCGCACTGAGCGCCAGCTGGGTACAAAACTCGATTCCAGAAACTCAAAACAATACGGAAATCCTCGCGTTTGTGGGGCCAGTACAGACCATCGGTAACGGGGGGTTCTATCGCGTCGGCTACTTTCAACCTGGTATTGAAGTGGCGTATGAAGAAATGGGGTTCCTCGCAGCAGTAACTTGGCCCGTATTTTTGCTTGCCTGGTGTGGGCTCGCGTTGATGAGACGAGCCGTGGTTCCGTTACGCGGCCTCAATCAGAAACTTTCCCAAGACTTTGGCGTGCAGCAACAGGCTGGTGGTGATTCTCGTAGTAGCTCGGGGCGCACCTCGGGTAGCGCGGATATGGAAATCTTCGTTTCTCAATTTAATACGTTCATGGAGCAAGCCCAAGGCCGTATTGATAGCTACCAGAAAGAACGCGACACCATGGCTACTAGTGAGCGTTTTCTGCATTACCGACTAAACCGATTTGAAGCGTTATTGCATGCACTGCCTGATGGTGCGTTCGTGCTCGACGATTCTCGCCGAGTCACTTTCGCAAACGACAGAGCGGTGCGCTTGTTTGGCTTGGATCGAGCGGGGATTGTTGGCCACCCGCTAAGCGCGGCTCTTGGATCGACCACCGAAGACGCTGCACGCATTAATCTACTCCGGGTTTGGTGTCGCCAGTTTGAAAGCGATGGCGCCACCAATATGCCTGAACCGCTTAGCTTTCGCCCTACCGATACAGCGAGCCTTGTGCTGACTTGCTCTGTGCATCCGGTGAAAGGGCAAGAGAACGCTGAGCCGACAGGATATTTGCTAATGATATCCGATACTACGCAAGAAGCATTGGCTCAGGCCAAGCGCGCTGAGTTTGTAGCGCATGTTTCGCACGAATTAAAATCACCTCTTAACACGCTTGGTATGTGCGTGGAGACGTTGAAAGCGCCAGTTGATGACAGCCTGGTTGACTCTAAGACAGACGCTGAGTTTCGACTAGAGGCGGTAAATATTATTGGTGATGAGGTAGAACGTCTGGCAGCCCTTATCAGTAACCTGCTCAATATTACGCAAATTGAAATGGGAAATTTGGAGCCGCAACGTACGCGAGTTCGTCTTGCTGATCTGGTTGAAGATGTCTTCACCAGTACCAAACGTAGCTCGGTCGATGGAACGCTTAAGTTTGAATTAGATGTTCCGGCTAAAATTCCAGCTGTACTGGTCGATAAAGACCTTATTCGAATTGCTCTGAACAACCTGATTACTAATGCCATCAAGTACTCAAACACTGATGGTGTCGTACGAGTCAGCGTCGCGGAATCTGAGGAGGCGATTAGTATTAGCGTACAAGACAACGGAATAGGCATTCCTTTGACAGAACAGGAGTCAATTTTTAATAAATTTTATCGGTCAGAAGATCAGGTTGCGCGGGCTCGTGGTGGTCAAGGACTTGGATTGTCGCTAGCGCAGGAAATTGTCCATATGCACCACGGGGTGATTCGGGTGGAAAGTGTTCCCGGCGAAGGTTCAGCGTTCACGATTGACCTCTGGAAGAACGCAGAAATAGTGCAGCAAGCGATATGATTAAGAAAAAACTATACGTTGTTGATGACGAGCTGGTGCCCCAACGAGTGGTGCGTATGGCACTGATGCGGGCGGGTTACGATGTGGAATGCTTCCATAATGGCTTGCTCGCCCTTGAAGCTATTCGAAAAAATCAGCCTGATGCCCTAATTACAGATATCGAAATGCCAGTGATGACGGGTGAAGGTCTTTGTAAGGCAGTTACGCAGGAGTTTCCAGGTCGTGCATTTCCGATCTTCATCGTTACTGGTGTTACCGACCTCGTTCACCGCTCATGGTCACGTGAGATAAGCGACCTGACCTTTATAGAAAAGCCGATAAGCGTACGTATGCTGGTAGAGAAGCTCGCTGATCGGTTGTCTCAGAGTCCTGACTCTGAGCAGGAGCAACACCGAATTGCATAGTGTATGCGCCATGATTGAGCTGGATCGTTATGCCTTGTTGGTAGAGCGTCTGCTGTCCCCACCTGCCAAGCTACTGCTGGTGGCGGGAGACGTGCTCGCGAATCAGGCGGGAAATCTGGCGATGGATGCCGAGCGAATACTTGGTCGTCTGCAAGAGACAAATTCAACATGGTGGCAATCAGAGGAGCCATCTCTAGGCAAGATAGACGGCGCGCAATTGATAACACTGCCTCTGCTTAATCACCTTGGCGGCGCCGTGGCGCAGCTGGTTGTGGTGCATCAACGTCAGATTGACGATCTGCGCTGGGCAGTTAATGCCCTCGAACCAATAGCGCAATGTATTTCCAGTGAGTTGAATCTAAACGAAGAGCTTGACGCCATGGCGCTCGAGCTCACGGCGCGATACGAAGAACTCAATCTGGTGTTTGAAACCCAGGACGACGTGCAGGATTTTGTTGAAACACAGAACTATCTGCAAAAACTCGTTGATAACTGCCACGACTATATGGACGTAGGTCTGTGTGGTTTGGTGTTGCGCGGACAGCAAATCTGTTTTTCTTCAGTAGGCTCGAGCCTAACGCCAGAAGATGCTCGAATGGCTATGGAGAAGTTTAGTTCCACCTTGGCAGACTGGGTTCATAGTCGATCAGAAACTTTGGTTATCAATGATATTGGCGATCCTGCGGCGGCGATTGCCTGCGCCGGTTTGCCCTACAAAATAGTCGCTGTGCCTGTTCTTGGGCGCGCTGAAGGGGCGGTTGGCACGTTGGTTGTGGCGAAGCCTTATAGTGCACCAGACTTCACCAATAGTGACCGCAACCTGCTTGAGGTTATGGCGCGCAAGACTGCCAAAATTGTGTTGGCGAGCTTTGATGAGCTGACCGGTTTGGTTGGTCGTGCCGGATTCGAGCAATGTCTCGAGGATGTGCGGCTTGAGGTGCAGACTAGCAATCTATCTAAGAGAATTGGCAAAGGCTCTCGTGAGCACGCAGTTTTACTTTTCGATATCGATCGTATGCAAGTCATAAATGACAATTTTGGTATTGTTGCTGGTGATGCTGCGATCTGTTCTATCGCGGATGTGTTGAGAGTGACAGCTCGAGCAGATGACACCGTGGCCAGACTTCACCGAGATGTTTTTGCCGTTGTGTTACGTAATTGTTCTGGTGACATCGCAGAGCGCGTAGCTGAAAAATATATGGATCTTATTTCAGACCTGAAGGTTAAGTCTGCAGATCAACCGTTTGAAGTGTCAGTGAGTATTGGCGTTTGCGCGATCACTGCGGCGTCTGAATCTCTGGCAGGCATACTAGGTGCTGCTGAGGTTGCGTTGAAGCTTGCTAAAGACCAAGGCGGCCAACAGATAGCAGTTTTTCGCGCCGGAGACAGCGAAGTGGTGCGGCGCCAGGGCTATATGCAGATGGTTGGAAGCATTCAGGATGCACTGCGTTCAAACAAATTTGAGCTGTTTGCTCAGCCTATCGTTCCGCTTCTTGGGCGAGGTGATCTTCACGCAGAAATATTGTTGCGTTTGAAAGGCGATAACGGTGAGTACCTCAGCCCTGCAACATTTCTACCCGCTGCTGAGCGATATCACTTGATGCCGGCGATTGATCGTTGGGTCATCGCAGAAACCTTACGTGTTCTGGATGAAAAAAACGTCTTTGAAAAATCACCCGGTTTGGTTATTACCATCAACCTAACAGGGCAATCTCTATCAGATCCGACCTTTGGGCAGTTTGTTGGCCACGCATTAGATAAATATCATTTTCCGAGTTCGTCGATTTGCTTTGAAATTACAGAAACCACTGCGATCGATGATTTAGTTCGCGCCCAAAAATTCATTGCCGAAATGCGTAAGCGCGATGTTCTATTCGCTCTAGATGATTTTGGTACAGGCTTAAGTTCCTTTGCCTATCTCAAGTTACTAGATCTCGACTATTTGAAAATTGACGGCGGTTTTGTCAAAGAGATATGTCACGACAACGTCGCTGAAACCATGGTGAGGGCTATCAACGATGTCGCTCGCAGTATGAATCTGTTGACGGTAGGCGAATTTGTCGTGGACTTGCCTACTCGAGATAAGCTTATTGAGATTGGTGTTGACTATGGGCAGGGCTTTTCACTCGCCAAGCCTGGACCCCTCCTGTCGTTGATTGAGACGCTTGAGAATGGCGCAACACTAGTTGATTCTGAAGGCTCGCTGGTTGCGCGTCAGGGGAGCCAGTAAGCAATGGCTCTAGCTGCTGACAATGTTGCTGATTCTGCCTCTACTGTTGTGGCTGGTGACGAAGACACGTCGGTGCAAACTCAGCACGTGAGTGTTCTAAGTACGACGTTAGGGCAAGCTATCAACCTCGTTCCTCTTGAGTCGTTGGTTGACGATTCGAGCGAGTGTCTCTTCACCGACTTGCGCACAGCTACCCAAAACGCTCGTCGAGCGGGTGTTGTTCAGGTGGTTCTTGATCTGGGCCGGCAAAAAATTCTATCGAGCGCTGTGCTAGAGCTGTTTCTGGAGCTGCATGCCGAACTACAGCAGGTAGGCTGCCGCCTTCGCATCAGCAACGCTTCGGCCCTGGTTCGGGAAGTGCTCTATGTTACGGGTATTGAGCATAAGATCGGGGTTGTGGAGCGTGGTGGTGACAGCGAGACGGCCCGCGCCGCGACCGGCAAACAGCAACTCGGTGATATTCTTGTGTCTCGGGGTGTACTCACTGTCGAGCAATTGATCGAAGGTCTGCGAGTTCAGCGCGAGTCGGGTAAGCGGCTGGGTGAAGTGCTTATTGAACAGGGTTGTGTCACCGATCAGGAAGTGCTGCAGGCGTTAAGCCAGCAGCTGTCTGTTCCTGAGGCCGTGTTACGTTCGGGGTTGTTTGATCCTAGCCTTGTTACGCTGATTGACCGTCGCACTCTAGCGCGGCTCCGGGTTTATCCGATGTTTCAGGTGAACAATGAGCTGACCCTAGCGACATCGAACCCACAAAACATACCTTGTCTTCGAGAAGTTGAGAATTTGACGGGTTGCCGGGTAAGACCCGTTTTGGTGCGGCTCGCAGGCATTCAGAGCGCGATTGATGAGTCACCGACGGGTGTAGAGCTGGGTAACGAGCTTATTGCCGAAGTCGATGACGATTTTGAGGTGATTGAGCGTGCTGTCGACGACCTTGATGCCATTGATAATCTGGCGGGTGATAGCCCGATTATTAACCTGGTTAACTCTCTGATTCAGCGGGCGGTGCGCGATGGCGCAAGTGATCTGCACATTGAACCGTCAAGAGATATGTGCCGGGTGCGCTTTCGTATTGATGGTGTCCTCTACGAAGCGATGACTCTTCGTGCTGAGCTGTTGCCTTCGCTGGTGTCTCGGCTAAAGGTTATGGCTAATCTCGATATTTCTGAACGACGCCTACCACAAGATGGCCGTATTCAAGTGGTTACCCAGGGACGACCGGTAGATCTTCGATTTAGTTCGCTGCCAGGTTTGTATGGAGAAAAGGTGGTGTTGCGAATTCTGGACAAGCGCCAGGCTATTCTGGAGCTCGACCGGCTTGGGATGGCGCCGCACAACTTGAATACCTATTCGGGTTTTTTGTCTAAAGGACATGGGCTTGTACTGGTGACTGGACCGACGGGCTCCGGTAAGACAACTAGCCTGTATGCCGCGCTTAACTCTCTCAATACGCTCGAAAAGAACATTGTGACCATTGAAGACCCGGTTGAGTATCAACTGGATATCGTTAACCAGAATGAAGTTCGCGGCAACATTGGTTTGAGCTTCGCAAAAATACTAAAGCACGTGCTTCGGCAAGATCCTGACATCATTATGGTGGGCGAGATCAGAGAAAAAGAGACTGCGGAGATAGCGGTGCAGGCGGCTCTGACCGGTCACCTTGTGTTGTCGACACTGCACACAAATGACAGTGCAGGTGCGATCACCCGTATGATTGACATGGGCGTTGAGCCTTACCTGTTATCTTCAGCGCTTGTTGGTGTTGTTGGGCAGCGGTTGTTGCGCCGGGTTTGCCCGGAATGCAAGACAACCTACGCAGCTCCCACAGAGCTGGTTGAGAAATTTGGTTGGGATGCTAGCCGCGCACCACAACTTGCAAAAGGTCGTGGCTGCAATGAGTGCTATGACTCTGGCTATCGCGGTCGCCTGGCAGTGCACGAGACATTGCCAATCACTGACGCTTTGCAGCAAATGATTATGCGTAATCCAAGCCGCGATGAGCTCTCAAGCTACCTGCGAGAGAACAAGATTCCGTCGCTATACGAAGATGGCGTAGAGCGCGCTCGTGAGCAACAGACAACTATCGAAGAAGTTTCTCGTGTGGTGAATGCTTAGATATGGCGATTCAGCTTAAAACCGATCTGGATGTAACGTCATCAGCACGGAGTGCCGAAAAACCTGACTTTCTGGCAAATTTGACAGAACGTAAGGTGACTGGAAGAGATCGCATGTTCTTTACTGAGCAGTTGTCTTTGTTGATTGAATCTGGAATGCCGCTCTATCAGTCTCTAGAACTCATCAAGGAACAAACTCCGAACCCGCGCTTCGAGACGTTGCTCTCAAGCGTGATTGCAGAAGTGGCAAGTGGTAAGCCGCTGAGTGTGGCGCTAGGAGAACATCAGGAAGTATTCAGCTCTACCTATACCAATTTGATCGCTGCCGGTGAGGCAGGCGGATTTTTGCCGGATGTGTTGCAAGAGTTGCTTAAAGCGGACGAGCGTTCTGATGAGTTGCGCTCTGTTCTGGTTTCAGCATTTACCTACCCCGCATTCCTCATCTTATTCTCAGTTCTGGTTATCGTCTTTGTGTTGGTGTTTGTGTTCCCCAAGTTTGGGAAAATGTTCACAAAAATTCATGATCAACTGCCTGCTTCTACCAAGTTTTTGCTCGCAACCAGCGACATGCTCACCTTGCACTGGCCATGGGTTTTGGCGGGTCTTGTGGCTGGCGGTTATATGCTGTGCATGTTCTTGTGGAGCGAGGCAGGGTCACGGCTGATCGATAGGGCCAAGCTGTCTACGCCCATTATTGGTGCGATCTATGCTGAGTTGTATATCGCTCAATGTCTGCGGGTATTGGGTTTGTCGTTGCAGCATGGCGTTCCGGTAATCGATTCGTTACGAGCCTGTAGCGAAGCAACTAACAATAGCCTGTTCACCCGGTTTCTTGGGGTGACTCGCGAGCGAGTAACAGAAGGTGGGCGAATTGCTGATGGTTTTGATGAAGCCGATGTAGTGCCTATGCTGGCTCGGCAGATGGTCAGAACAGCGGAAGAGGCGGGTAACCTGGGTAAGGTGAGCACGCGTCTGGCGGATTACTACGAACGCGAGTTGCACAAACGCCTAGAAACCTTCTCCAAGCTCATCGAGCCCACTATGTTGCTGATCATGGGTGGGTTGGTTGGAGTGATTGTTGCCTCACTCATTTTGCCGATTTTTAAGCTCTCTCGAGCCGTTGGTTAATCCTCGCCAGGCGATTAAGCTGCAGGCTTAGACGGTAGATTCGGTCTCATACTGAGAACCAGTGCCAAAATCACTACGAGCCCTGTCACAGAGCTTCAAATCGAGTCACGGCATAATATTGGCTGTTAGACCGCCTCTGTTATTTTCCGGTTTCGACCGGAATCGGCTCAGGCGTTGTCTTAGATCTCTTTACATGACGTGGGAGCACGCAGTGAATTCTAAAAGCAATGCCGGTTTTACTCTGGTTGAACTGCTTATCGTAGCCATCATGCTCGCGATTCTTGCCGCGATTGTTGTACCGCAGTTTGCTAATACAACAACCGAAGGCGAAGAGGCCGCGTTGAAGGCTGATCTGGCCGGAATCAGGTCAGCGCTGGAGCTTTATCGACAGCAACATGGTTCTTATCCTGGCATCGTAGCGGCCTCAGGTGGGTCTTGCACTGGTGGCAACGCCGGTACAGGCGCAGTCAATACGGTTGATGCCGTTGTTGAACAGTTAACGCTATACACCAACGCAGCGGGTCAGGCCTGTGACCTCCCAGTGGGAACTAACTTTCCTTTTGGTCCGTATTTGAAAGAAACTTCGTTGCCGGAAAATCCTGTTACCGACAGCGCTGTAGTAGCTTATGTGGCACCAACTACCGCCACGGCGGGCAGTCTTTCGATGACCGCAGATGCTGCTGGCGCCGGCTGGAAGTACGACCCTACCTCCGGGAAATTTATCGCCAACGACACTAACAACGACTCAGTCGGCATACCTTTCGACTCGTATTAAGCGTTAACTCGATAGTCAGTTAACGTACGAGGCATGGATTTCCTCAAACGATGGCGCAACCTGCTTGGTAGAAGTGGAGCCTGCGGCCCTATTGGTCTTGAACTGTCTCTACAGCAGTTGCACATGGTGCAGCTGAACCGAGCAGAAGACGACCTGAGCGTTCAAGCGCATACCAGTGTTGACTACGATGAGTACCCGCAAGACCGAGTGGGGTTGAAATCCCTTGTGACGACCGCCTTTGGTAATGCGAATTTTCGTGGTAAGACGGTGGTCGCCGCTATGCCGCAATCTCAAGTGCAGGTGATGCCTGTCTCCTACCAAGTTCGGGCAGGAGAAAGCAGCGATAGCGCCATTGCGTCGTTAATGTCTGAACGGCTTGGTGAAGATGTGGCTGATCTGGTTATTGATTACATGCCCGTGCAGACGCTTGCATTGGAGCGTTCGAACGATCAGAGCGACACGACTTCCGGCGAAAAGACGGTTGCTGGCGCCCGCGAACGATTGGCTTTGGTGGCGGTTTGTCGTCGCGAATCTGTCCTGCAGTTTGTGGAAAACCTGCGTTATTCAGGCCTCGACGTTGTTGCCGTAGAAATCGGACCTATCGCTATTCGTCGATTGGTTGCAGTGATGCAAAAAAACCTGCCGCCTCAAAACACCTTGGTGCTCAACTGTGGGCGCGACAAGAGCTACTTAACGGTCATTGCTGATGACCGGCTTCTGGCTGATGACTGTATTGACGTCGGCGAAACCGATTTCATTGAGGCGGTGGCCAAGCGTTTAGAGCTTCCTGATGACTTGGCCGCAAGACTGGTCAGTACCACCAATCTGGATCCCAACGCAAAAAGATGTGCCGTTGATGAGCCTGGGGTTGTCGAATCAGCACGCATGCTTACTGAGATACTAAAGCCCGTGTTTCGTCGATTGGTCCATGAAACCGATCGTGGGCTCGTTTACGCCGGTTCAGAATCGAGAGGCGTTCGTGGTAGCCAGGTCTATTTGTTAGGCAGCATCGCCCGCTGGAATGGCGCAGCCGCCCTCCTTGAATCAATGTTGAATGTTCCGGTAAGCACTATTCCTAACCCCGTGGCACTATTTGGTGCTGGGGGCGGAGAGGCGTCGCCTGAGTTGGCCGTCGCTACTGGGCTAGCGCTTAAAACGGAGTTCGCGGATGCGTGACTTCAACCTTATTCCTGCGAGCTACCTGTCTCGTCGCGAGCGGCTGTTGCTGTTACGACGGATGGGAGGGCTACTTGCTGTTGTATTGGTTAGCTTTTGTGTCGCCTGGAGTACGCTTAGAGGCCTGACTGTAGCGGGTCAAGACGAGCTTGCCGCATTGCAGCAACAGCAAAATGTAAGTTCTGCGGAACGAGCTGAGTTAGCGCAACTGGATGCGCAACGCTCACAACTCGACCGCAAGTGGCAGCTGTTGCAACGTCTACGTAGTGGGCTTTCTGCTGAGCAACTTGTGTTAAGCATCGAGGGAGCCTTGCCCAGTGATCAGGTGTGGTTCACTGATTGGCGATTTCGGCGAGAGGGTGTCGTGACACCTGAGCAGCCCATTCCACGAGCTCCAAGTTATTTTGTGCAAGCAGATGCCGATAAGGAATTTGCCGATTGGCAAATTCAGACTCAGATGACCGTTCGCGGCAAAGCTCGAGACCATGGTGCCCTCTCGACATTTTCCAGGTCACTGCTCGCACTTCCGCACATTCATGACGTCAAGCTGCAACGCTCCGCGCTTGCGGTAGCGCGAAGTGGTGAATCTCGATTGGTCAATTTTGAATTGATCATTGTGATAAAGACAGGTGTCGCTGGCGCGGTGGAAGCTATAGTTGCGGGCTCGAGCGCCTCGCAGGGCGGTACCTCATGATTGACAGGCTTGAAGGTGTGGAGTTACGGGTTCTACGGCTTGGCCTGGGTTGCGCATTGATTTTGTTGATTGCTGCTCTAGTGGTGCGTGGCCTTTTACCTGCCTATAAATCTTACAGGCAGTTGACTCATACCCAGAGCGTGATGCAGCAGGTAGTGAGCAACGAATCTGGAGTGGTGAACGAGCGTTCGCGAATTCAGGCCGAAATAGATCAACTTACAGCGCACGTGCAGGGCGACTTGGCGAGCTTGCCAGCCCGGGAAATGGAGGCGCATATTGTAGAGCGCTTGCAGTCAATTTCATGGCGCAATGATGTCGAACTTGGCTCTTTGAAGCCGCTGCCGGGCGTATCTAATGAACAGTATGAAGAGCTCCTTTTTCAGGTTGAGCTTTCGGGTGGTTACTTTCACCTCGTAGACTGGTTGCGAGATCTCGCTGATGAGTTAGGTTTTGTCGTGGTTAGAGAGCATCAGTTGATGCTGCGTCCGAGTGCAGACATCAAGCCTCAGATTAGCGCGAAGTTGTCGCTCGCTGCTTATCGATTGGATGGTGTGCGTTAGTGGGCGCGCCAATAAATAGCCGGTCAATGGGCTTCGCCTTAGTTCTATTCTGTTGGGTGTTGTTGGTTGGCCAATCAGTATCGGCCGCGCCACAAAAGACCGTTCGAACAAATCCTTTTGCGCAGCCGCTTGTTGTCGCTGCAGCCGTTGCCCGCTCAAGTTCGACGGATACACAAGGTTCGAGGTCAACCGAATCTGCAAGAAGCAGTCAGTTGCCGTTGCAACTACGTGGTGTGCTACGCGCGGGCGCAGATTCGTTTGCGAACGTTGCTGGAGAAATTGTTGGCCTTGAGGAAACGGTTTTTGGTATGCGACTGATATCCGTGACTGAATCAGCCGCCGTTTTTATGCGTGACGGTGAAAAGGTGGTGCTGGAAGTGAGTCCGGCCCCGTTGAGCTCGTCAACGTCAGAACCTGTTGCGGCAGCGCTTTCTGCGAGCGATGGCAAGAGCGTAGAAATTTCCGATAAGAATGACACTGAAAAGGATAAACGTAGTGTTTCAGACGGTTAGGCGATTTGCCCACCTTTTGGTGGTTTTGGTAGGACTCGTGATCAGCTGCGGTAGTCAGTTGGCGGTGGCTGCTGACGACACGATCTCGTTGAACCTGCGTGATGTCTCTATTGCTGAGGCCATGGAGATGATTTCGCGCAAACAGCGTATGAATATCTTGTTGGGTGAAGGTGTTGCTGGAAAGGTGTCGTTGAATCTCTATAACGTTAGTGTGGAAGATGCGATTCACTCTATTGCTGACGCGGCGGGTTACGCTGTAGAGCAACGTCGAGGCTCTTGGTTTATTATGAATCATGGGGCGGTCGGGCAGTATTCGAATGGCGATTTAACCCGCTCTGAACGTTTTTCTATTAGCTACGCTGACCCAGAACAGATTGGCGAAATGTTGCGGCCGCACATGTCGCAATACGGCAAGATGACCGTTATTCCAGAGCGAAACCTTCTGATCATTACGGATAAAGAAGAATTTTTGGAGCGTGCTGCCGAACTGATTCGTTATGTTGATACGCAACCGCAACAGGTGTTGATCGAGGCGCAAATATTGGAAGTTACGCTCAGCGATGAAGACTCTTACGGCATCGACTGGGCCAAGCTGTTTTTGAGCGATGGCGGTCAAGGTAGCGTGGGTACACAGAACTTAAGTGGCGCTGGTGGTTCCGGTGGAGCGGGTCTGCTGTTTGAGTTACTTACCCCCAATGTCGATTTAACGCTCACCGCGCTGAACGAAGATGGTCGAGTACGTACGCTATCGACGCCAAAGTTGCTTGCTCTGGATAATCAAGAGGCCTCAGTGATAATCGGAGATCGCCGTGGCTATCAAGTAACGACCACAATCAATCAGGTTACTACCGAGAGTATTGAGTTTCTCGAAAGTGGCGTGATCCTGCGAGTGACGCCACATATTGATTCCGACGGTCGGGTACTGATGGAGATTCATCCTGAGGTCAGTACCGGATCGGTAGATGCAAACGGCATTCCCAGTCAGACGACAACCGAAGTGGAAACCAGTTTGTTAGTAGATGATGGCCAGACGGTGTTCATTGGCGGCCTTATGAGGCATACAGCCAACGAAAGCTATCAGCGGGTGCCGATACTTGGGCGCACGCCACTGCTGCGCCGCCTGTTCACTAATCGCGAGAGAGTTAATGTGAATACCGAAACTATCGTGTTGATTCGACCGCAGATTGTGACCAATGCTGATTCTTTTTCGCGTGAACCCGTGCGTCGGTATCAGGAAGAGCTACTCGATGTTCAGGGCGATCGAGATACAATTGAACGACGGGTAGAGGAAGAAAAGGCGTTGCCGTCATTGTTTAGGAAGCCAGTCGCCAGCGAGTTGAGCGACACAAGTCCTGCGGTTGATACTTGGGATGTGCCGCGAGGCGGTGACCTAACCACGGGCGCACTAGAAGCCGTTATACCGGCATTGGAGTTTCCCGAGGGTTATTACACGGTTCAGTTGATGGCGATGAGCGACCAGAGCGCGATGGATGAGTATTTACGTGAGACGGGAATAAACGGTCTTAGCACCGTAGAAGTGTTCAGTGGTGGCAAGAGTCGCGTGGCGTTGTTGCTCGGTTTCTTCGACTCAAAGGCGGCTGCAGAAGAGGCTGCGCGCTATGTGCCCCAGGCGTTGGCGGAAGTAACCCCCTGGGTGCGTTCGGTGGCATCGATCAAGGCTGAACAACAGCTTGCTGGCTACTAAATTTAGAGAAAAGTCGCCCAGCTAGCCAGTGGATCTCGATCACTGACGAGGCTGTTCACGGGCGCTTCGGGGTTGGCGTAGCCAACCGCCATGCCACAAAACAACATCTGCTCGTTGGGCGCACCCACAAACGAAGTTACCGCATTGGGGCGGGTCGCCCAGGCCTCCTGAGCGCAGGTTGCCAGCCCTGCTTCGGATGCGAGCAACATGAACGTCTGCAGAAACATGCCCAGATCTGACCACTGTGGCGGACCCATGGTTTTGTCGACGTAGCAGAAGAAGCCGGCCGGGGCGCCAAAAAAGCTGTAGTTGCGAGCAAGGTGGGCAAAACGTGCCGTTTTGTCCTCTCTTGGAATACCCAGCAGGCTGTACATATCTTCACCCACTTTGAAGCGACGGCTGCGGTAGGGTTCGCCAAGATTTGCAGGATAGATCGGATAGGCCGCTTGCTCGCGCTCGGTCTGTGCACTCAGATGAGTGTGCAGGCGTTGCATGCTTGCCCCATTGACGACGTAAATGTGCCAGGGCTGCAAGTTACCGCCAGAAGGTGCTCGGGCGGCCTTTTCCAGCAAGGTCTGGAGTTGCATGTCTTGGACTGGAGTGTCTAGAAAGTTGCGAATAGATTTGCGGTTGGCAACAGCCTCGGAAACGTTCATGTGGCCTCATCTTCCAAATAGTCGGGTGTGCGGGCCACCGCAACCCAAGCATCGGAGCGCAGATTGGCCTCTTTGTTATATCTTCGCAGATAAAATGAGAAGTAGCGCACTAATTGGCAATTGTGAAGCCAGCCTTGGCAACAGCACGGGTAAAATTGTTCGGATTGATAGCCTTCCGCTACGAATGGACGTGTGAGCGAACTGCCCTTGAAAATTGCGCCCTCAGCTATTGCTGACCTAGTTAGTGCGACTGCCTTTGATCCCTGTCGCTGGCTTGGAATGCACCCTTACAAGAAAGACTCTGCAGATATGGCGGCGTCTGGCTTAGTGGTGCGCGTTCTGTGGCCGGCCGCGCGGCGGATTGAGGTGATTGCAGTAGATGCGAACGGTACTAGTCTACCGGGCAGTGTTCTCGCGGTGCTGATGCAAATCCATCCGGACGGTCTCTTTGAGGGCGCTATTTCAGACCACAATGATTGCATGCCTTACCGTCTGCGAATTACAGATGTGAACAATGAGCTGCATGTGGTGGATGACCCTTACCGCTTTGGCTCGATGCTGGATGATCCACGGCGTGACTACGCACAGGACATGCAGCGCTTCGCGGCCGGTGAACACGATTCGGCCCAGGCCTTTTTGGGGGCTCATGAGATTACTCTCGATGGTGTCATCGGAGTGCGTTTTTGCGTTTGGGCACCCAACGCCAGTTGTGTGTCAGTTATCGGTGACTTTAACGTTTGGGATGCCCGCCGCCATATGCTGCGTAACCATCCTGACTTTGGTGTCTGGGAGTTATTTGTACCTGGCGTCAGGGCCGGTGCAGTCTATAAGTTTTCTGTATTGTCGAGAGCAGACTCTGCGGGTGTTGCGCAGCGTCAGGACAAAGCTGACCCGTTTGCACTAGCCGCTGAGCGTCCGCCCGCCAACGCATCTCGAGTTGGTCCCAAGCCAATGACTTGGAGTGGCGTTGACTCCTGGGAATCTGCTCGCGAGGCTCGTAACAATCGTCATGCGCCAGTGTGCATCTACGAAGTACACCTCGGATCTTGGCGCCGACATGAGGACGGTAGCTATCTCAACTGGGACGAACTTGCGCAAACTCTGGTGCCTTATGCGCTGGAGTTAAATTTCACTCACTTGCAACTGATGCCCATCAGTGAATACCCCTTCTCTGGCTCTTGGGGGTATCAGCCGATCAGCTTGTTTGCACCAACAAGTCGATTTGGCGAGCCGGATGGTTTTCAACGCTTTGTAGAAACTGCCCATCGTAGTGGTCTGGGTGTATTGCTCGATTGGGTGCCTGCACACTTCCCTAAAGATCCTCATGGGCTTACAGAGTTTGATGGCTCGCACTTGTATGAGCACAGCCATCCGCTGCGGCGTGAACATCCCGATTGGGGCACCTTGATTTATAACTATTCCCGCAACGAGGTCCGGAGCTTTTTGTTTAGCGCGGCCCAACATTGGCTAGATCACTATCGAGTGGATGGCTTGCGCGTGGATGCGGTTGCGTCAATGCTCTACCTTGACTACAGCCGTAATGAAGGCGAATGGCAGCCGAATAGTCATGGTGGCCGCGAAGACCTTGAGGCTGTTGATTTTATTCGCGAACTGAATGTCCGTACCCATCGCGGTCGTCCCGGCACAATGATGGTGGCTGAGGAATCAACAGCGTGGGACGGCGTAACACGGCCTGCCGATCAGGGTGGCCTGGGTTTTGGTTACAAATGGAACATGGGCTGGATGAACGACACTCTCGACTATTTTGGTCGAGACCCGATTCATCGGTCTCACCATCATGCCGCTCTGACGTTCTCCATGGTGTACGCCTTTGATGAGAACTTTGTGTTGCCGCTCAGTCATGATGAAGTGGTGCACGGCAAAGGCTCGATGTTGTCGCGAATGCCGGGTGATCGTTGGCAACAGTTTGCCAACCTTCGCGCTTATTACGGCTACATGTGGGCGCACCCAGGTAAAAAGCTGCTATTCATGGGTAGTGAATTTGGTCAGCCCGAAGAATGGAACCACGATGCCCAGCTGAATTGGCAGGCGCTTGCAGGTCATGACCATCGAGCGTTGCAAAGCCTGGTTGGTGATCTGAACGCACTCTATCGTGCTGAGCCGGCACTGCATTTTGGTGATTGTGTTACTGGCAGCTTTCAATGGCTGGATGTTGATAACGCCAAAGATTCGATTATCGCTTTTGCTCGAACAGGGCCCGATGGCGAGCTCTGTCTGATTTTGTGCAACTTCACTCCCGTTGTGCGCCACAACTATCGAGTCGGTGTACCGCAGGCAGGCTATTTCGCTGAAATACTAAATACCGATGCGGCCTGCTATGGGGGTTCTGACGTTGGTAATGCTAGTGGGCTCGAGAGCGAAGCGGTGGTTTGTAGTGATTTTCCTGCGTCGATTGTGGCAACGCTGCCGCCACTATCAACAAGCGTCTTCAGGTTTTGCTCCTGATGAGCGCAAAGCGACTATTAGGGCCGGGTGATCCTGGCGAACTGGGCGCGCGCTGCACGCCTGACGGCGTGCTGTTTTCTGTGCACAGTGGTGGCGCTGAAGCTCTGGATTTATGCTTATTCGACGAGGCTGGCAATCCTGCTGGAGCGGAGCGATTTGATGCCTGCACAGATGGAGTTTGGCATGGCTTTTTGCCGGCAGCGAAAGCTGGGCAGCAGTATGGCTTTCGGGCGCACGGACGTTTTGCGCCTGATGAAGGGCTGTACTTCAATCCGCAGCGACTATTGCTTGACCCTTATGCTCGTGCACTTGCTGGGTGCTACGTCGGGCACCCTGCTAATCATCTGTGTGTGCCAGTGACTGCTCAGGTAGAAACTGCAAGTAGTGACGACAACGGGTTTGTGCGTAGCCCGGAATTTGCGAAAGATAATTCTGCTTATGTGCCTCGTAGTGTAGTGGTTAGTGATCTCGACGCTCCTGAAGCAGGTGTGAGCATTGCCAGTACGATGCGCGTTATTTACGAAGCACATGTTGGTGGTTTGACTAAGCTTAACGACGCAGTGGCTGCGCCATTGAGAGGCACGTTCTGTGGTGCGTCTGCACCCTCGGTGATCGCCCATCTGCGAGCATTAGGTGTGACCTCATTGCAGTTACTGCCCGTTCACGCGTTTATCGATGAGCCGCATTTGCAGGCTAGCGATTTGTCAAACTATTGGGGCTACAACACACTCAATTTCTTTACGCCGCATAGTGCCTATACGTCTGCACCTGTTCGCGGCAGCGACTGCGCACGACAACAATTTCGCAATATGGTCCGTGCACTGCACGATGCCAATATCGAGGTTCTGCTGGATGTTGTCTATAACCACACCTGTGAAGGTGGGGCTGATGGGCCGGTGCTTTGCTATCGTGGTCTGGATAATCAAGCGTACTACCGCACCGATGCACAGAACAAGCACGCCTACATTAATGATACGGGTTGTGGGAACACACTGGATTTCAACAGTAGCGTGGTTCAGCGTCTAACGCTCGATAGCCTACGCTACTTTGCTAAAGACTTAGAAGTGGACGGTTTTCGTTTTGATTTGGCCGTCAGTCTTGGTCGTGAGCCTCAGGGCTTTAACCCGCAACATGCACTGTTTCAAGCGATGGGCGACGACCCCGTCCTTTCTCGTCGAACTCTGATTGCAGAGCCCTGGGATATCGGCCCTGGCGGCTATCAAACCGGAGGTTTTGCTGCGCCTTGGCATGAGTGGAACGACCGTTATCGCGATGCTCTACGTAGCTTCTGGCGCGCTGATGCGGGTGCTCAGGCGGAAATGGGGAAGCGCTTGCATGGCTCCAGTGATCTATTCGAAAACAACGGCCGCGGCGTCAACACCAGTATAAATTTCCTGTCTGCCCACGACGGATTCACGCTAGCCGATATGGTTTCGTATGGGGATAAGCACAACGCAGCTAATGGCGAAGAGAACCGCGACGGACACGCGCATAACCTCAGCGACAATATGGGCGAGGAGGGCGAAACAACCAATCCCGATCTTCTTGCCGCGCGTGATCGACGCAGCCGAGCCATGCTGGCAACACTGATTTTCTCGCAAGGAACGCCCATGGTCTTGGCGGGAGATGAATTGCGGAATTCGCAGAAAGGCAACAATAACGCCTACTGTCAGGATAACCCCACTGGCTGGTTACAGTGGGATGCATTGACAAGCGCCCATGTGAATCTGCTCCGCCGTTGTATCGATATTCGCGCCTCGTTGAGTAGCTTCCGAGAAACCCGGTTTGTGCATACACCTTGGGAAGCTACCGCTGCTATGGACAATTCTGCCATGGATATCGGACCCGCAGTAGGCTGGCTACGTAGCGATGGTTTACCAATGCAAGATCAAGACTGGATGCAGGAAGCTGCCCCGACCGCTTTGCCGTTCGCACAGATTTTGTCTACCGAGAACGAACTGGTACTGATTACTTTGAACCCGTCGCCCGAGGATTGCCATTTTGCGTTACCACTGCCAGGAGCGTGGTTGTGGCGACTGAACAGCGCTCTACCGAGCGGCAAACCTCGAATTCACTCTGTCGATGCTGGCGTGATGGTGACGGCTGCGTCGCTCAACGTGTTTAGCCAGCCGAATGCTCAGCGAAACGATTCCGAATCTAACCCTTACCAATGCTCCGCGCTAGATGCGTCAGCGCCTTCCGAGACTGAAAAATGAATACATCTGATAACACTCTGCAGCTTGCGATCGAACGACATCTTGCAACCACGCTGGGTCGAGCGCCCTTTGAGCGCACAGACTGGGACCTCTACCTGGCGGCTGCGATGACGGTGAGGGACTGTGTTGCGGACAACTGGCGAGTAACTCGCGAGGAGCGTCGTACGGAAGACGGCAAGCGGGTGTTCTATTTGTCGATGGAGTTTCTGCTTGGCCGAGCGCTTACCAATGCTGTAAAGAACCTAGACCTGGATGTGGCGACTGCAACGGCTTTGGATTCTTTTGGAGCTACGCTGGAGGATTTGCAGTCTGAGGAGGCTGACGCCGGCTTGGGCAATGGTGGCTTAGGCCGACTTGCTGCCTGCTTTCTCGACAGCTGTGCGACGCTTGATCTGCCGGTAACCGGATACGGTCTGCGTTATGAATACGGTATGTTTGCGCAAACCATCGAAGACGGTTTCCAAATAGAAGGGCCGGACCATTGGTTGCTGCGTGGATATCCCTGGGAATTTCCTCGGCCTGAGCGTCGTCGGCGCGTGAAATTCTATGGCCATGCGAAGTCTTATACCGACGAGAACGGCGCACAGCGCTATCGTTGGACCGATACCCACGATGTGATCGCGGTCCCTTATGATTTGCCTATCCCTGGTTTTCAAAACGGTGTTGTGAATACGTTACGGTTGTGGAAGTCGGAGGCAACCGACCGGTTTGATCTTGGTGAGTTCAACGAAGGTAGCTATGCCGAGTCGGTTGCGCAGAAAAACGCAGCCGAGAACATTACGATGGTGCTTTACCCAAATGATTCCAGCGAAAACGGTAAGGCGTTGCGTCTGCAGCAGCAGTATTTTCTAGCATCGGCCAGCCTGCAAGATGTGTTGCAAGACTGGACTGATCAGCACGGTGACGAGCTGTCGGGTGGTTTTGAATGCTTTGCTGCCAAGCACTGCTTTCAGCTTAATGACACTCATCCGGCGATCTCAGTCGCCGAATTGATGCGCTTGTTGCTCGATGAACACCGCCTTGATTGGGATGCTGCATGGAAAATTACGACATCCTGCTTTGCTTATACCAACCACACTCTTCTGCCTGAGGCACTTGAGGTTTGGTCGGTGGGGCTCTTCAGTACGATGTTGCCACGGTTGTTGGATATCATTTACGAAATCAATGCTCGGTTTTTGGCCGAAGTATCTGATCGATGGCCTGGTGACCAGCAAATGCAGCAGCGTTTATCGATTGTTGATGGTGGCGAACATGGTCAAGTACGGATGGCGCACCTAGCCGTAGTCGGCAGCTTCTCTGTTAACGGTGTTGCCGAATTGCACAGCCGCCTTCTGAGTGCGGGCTTGTTTAAGGATTTTCACGATCTGTGGCCGACACGCTTCAATAACAAGACCAACGGAGTGACCCCGCGTCGGTGGCTAGCTCACTGCAATCCAGGTTTGTCTGAACTAATCAGCGACGCGATTGGCGATGGTTGGGTGCGAGATTATTCAGAGATCCAGGGGTTGGTTCCTTTTGCGGAAGACGTCGAGTTCCGAAATCGCTGGCGGACTGTGAAACTGCAGAACAAAGAACGTTTGAGTGCCTACGTGACCGAGCACACCGGCGTTGCTTTTGATACGTCAGCGATGGTCGATGTGCAGGTTAAGCGTATTCATGAGTACAAACGTCAGTTGCTGAACGTGTTGCACGTGGTGCATCAGTATCGCCAGATCCACGACAACCTACTGAACCTGGATTCGCCAAGGTTTGTATTGATTGGGGGTAAAGCAGCACCAGGCTATGTGACAGCCAAGCTGATCGTCAAGCTCATCAACAATGTGGCTCGACGCGTCAATAACGACCACCAGGTTTCAAATCGTTTGCGGCTCGCATTTTTACCCAACTATTCGGTCACTGCTATGGAACTTATTTGCCCGGCGGCAGATTTGTCAGAGCAGATATCAACGGCTGGTAAAGAAGCATCTGGTACGGGCAACATGAAGTTGATGATGAACGGCGCCCTGACGATTGGTACCGCTGATGGCGCCAATATTGAAATTCTCGAACGTGTAGGCCGCGATAACTTCTTTCTGTTTGGGCTGGATGCGGAGGAGATTAACGCGCTGCACGATAGTTACGACCCACAGGCCATTATTGATAATGACGCCGACCTGGCTGCGACGCTTGCGTTGCTAGAGAGTGGTCATTTCAATTTGTTTGAGCCAGGTCTGTTCGATTCGTTGATCGCCTCGATTCGAGACCCTAATGACCCGTGGAAGTTGGCCGCAGACTTCCGTACCTATATAGATGCGCAAGAACGAGCGGGGCTTGCTTATGATCAGCCAGATAACTGGGCGCGCATGAGTATTCTCAATACTGCGGGCTCGGGTGATTTTTCTTCAGACAGAACCATTGCTCAATACGAGCGCGATATCTGGCGGAGTCGTTGATGACCTCTTTGTCAGAACGCAGCAGCGGTGTGCTGTTGCACGTAACGGCATTGCCAGGTGGTGAAGGCATCGGTGATATGGGCGTTGGCGCACGTCGTTTTGTTGATTGGTTAGCGCGCGCAGGCCAATCTTGGTGGCAGGTTTTGCCATGCACTCCTACTGGGTTCGGCGAGTCGCCGTATCAGTCACCGTCAGCTTACGCGGGTAACCCGCTCATGATCAGCTTGCGCGAACTGGTTGCCTGGGAGTTGCTCGCGCAGCACGAAATAGACGAAGTCTTTGGCGCACTCAATACGCCTGTTCAAGCGCCGGTAGAGGCTGTTGATTTTGATCGTGTTCGTAAAGATAAGCAGCGTCTTTTACGGCAGGCTTGTGAGCGCTTTGAGGTCTGTGCACCTGAAGCTCTGCGTGCCGACTACAGAGCATTCTGTGTCGCGCCTGAGCAGTTTTGGTTAAATGATTACGCGCGCTTTTGCGTGTTAAAGCAACGCTATTCCGGTGCCGCTTGGCAAGACTGGCCAGAAGCTCTGGCACAGCGTGATAGCGTGGCTCTTGATGAATTGGATGAGCACGAAACTCAGGCGCTTGGGCACGTCAAGCTGCAGCAATTTTTGTTTGTTACGCAATGGCAGGCATTGCGATTCTACGCGCAAGAGCGCGGAGTAGGGTTTATTGGCGACTGCCCAATCTATGTAGCGACTGACAGCGCTGATGTTTGGGCTCAGCGAGATTTATTTGATTTGTGCAGCGACGGCAAACCACGCGTGGTGGCGGGTGTGCCGCCTGACTATTTCAGCGCTACAGGGCAGTTGTGGGGTAACCCTTTATACCTGTGGGAGCGGATGCGTGCAGACGGTTTTGCCTGGTGGCGATCGCGTGTACGGCATTGTGCGAGTTATTTTGATGTGACGCGCATTGACCACTTTCGTGGATTTGATGCGTATTGGGAAGTGCCTGGTGATGCAAGTGACGCGAGTTCAGGTTGCTGGCAGCAGGGCCCTGGCGCTGCATTGCTCGACGCGCTAGAAGAGGAGGCCGTGCAACTGATAGCTGAAGATCTCGGTGATCTGACCGCTAGCGTGCATGAGCTTCGTAATACTTATTCGTTGCCTGGTATGCGTGTACTCCAATTTGGTTTTGACGGCGGTGATGATAATCCACATGCGCCGGAGAGCATTGGTAGCGACGTCATTTGCTATGTAGGTACGCATGATAACAACACGACTCTGGGTTGGTATGCCGAGCTCGACGACGAGCGACAGGCGCAGGTGTGCGAACAACTAGATGTCAAATCAAGCTATGAGTTATTGAGTGCGTTGCTTGATCTCGCAGCAGATAGTCGTGCGCCATTGTGTGTGCTGACAATGCAAGATCTTTTGGGTCTTGATGCGACTGCCCGGTTTAACACCCCAGGGACTGTGGGCGGCAACTGGAGCTGGCGCATGCCTGTTAATGCGGCAAGCGATTCGCTCGCGGAGTCGCTACTTCAGCGCACCCGCAAAGGCGCGAGACTCTACGAACACAAACAACCTATTTCACCCGCTATCGCCGCAGAGACGGCGAGTTAAGGACAATACCCCGTGAACGATCGATCTAACTCAACCCACAGTGTTCTGGATGAGCCAGTACACACGGCGTCTTCGAATATCGCTGACGGTGACCGTTTTGTGTCGCGTCTAACCCGCGATTCGATGGCGCTGATTTTAGCTGGCGGCCGTGGCAGTCGCCTGCACGAGCTGACCAGCTGGCGTGCAAAACCCGCTCTCGCTTTTGCTGGAAAATTTCGCATTATTGATTTCACTTTGTCGAACTGTGCAAATTCGGGCATTCGGCGAGTGGGTGTTTTAACGCAATACAAGTCGCACTCTTTGCTGCGACATTTGATTGCAGGTTGGACTCACTATCGACGAGAAACAGACGAATACGTAGAGGTTTTGCCGGCCTCTCAGCGGGCCTCTGACGATTGGTACAAAGGCACGGCTGATGCGGTGTTTCAAAACCTCGATATTATTCGAGCGGCAGCACCAAAACACGTTGTGATTCTGGCTGGCGACCACGTTTACAAGATGGATTACGGCACCATGATTGCGGAGCACGCGCGTCGCAATGCGGATATGACGGTGGGATGCGTTCCAGTGCCCCGTGAAGAAGCTGCTGGCCAGCTTGGCGTAATGCAAGTTGACGAGAACAATCGCGTGCTGGCGTTTCAGGAAAAGCCCGACGATCCAGCCAGTATTCCTGGTCGCCCCGATACCTGTCTTGGTTCTATGGGTATCTATGTTTTTAACACTGATTTTCTATTTGATCAGTTGGTTCTCGATGCGAAGAACCCAGATTCTACGCACGACTTTGGTTTTGACATCATTCCCAGAATCGTCAACGAACATCGTATGTTTGCCTATTCTTTCACCGATGCTGATACCGGCGTGCAGGCCTATTGGCGGGATGTGGGCACGATTGATGGTTATTGGCAGGCAAATATGGAACTGGTTGAGCCAGACCCCGAACTCAATATCTACGACAAAGATTGGCCGATACGGACGGCGCAGAGTCAATTGCCTCCCGCTAAGTTTATTTTTGATGAACCCGACCGGCGCGGTTATGCGGTAGATTCGCTGGTGTCGGGAGGCTGTATTATTTCTGGTGCCAGCGTAAAGAAATCGCTTCTCTATTCGTCGGTGCGGGTGCACTCTCATGCCGAACTTGAGGGCGCTGTGGTATTGCCCGAGTGCGAAATTGGCAGGGGCTGCATTTTGAAGAATTGTATTATCGATCGCGGAGTGAACCTGCCAGAAGGCACGGTTGTGGGTGTTGATCATGACGCTGACAGGGCACGCGGGTTTCGTGTTTCGCCCGGTGGGGTCGCCCTTGTAACTCCTGACATGCTCGGCCAGCCATTGCACGCGACCAGCTGATATGTCTTCCGTATTGATGATCGCCGCTGAACACGGTGGGCTACCCGGTGGCAAAGTTGGAGGTATTGGCGATGTCATCGCTGAGTTGCCACCAGCTCTCGTTAACGCGGGCCTGAGTGTTAGCGTACTGCTGCCATCCTATGGTGTGTATCACGAACTTCCCGGTAGTCAACTGGCGGCAAGTGCGGATGTCGCCTTTGCGGGGTCTGTGCAGCGGATTGGGCTGTATGAGTTACCTAAGCTGGGTGGCGCCGGCTGCTGGGTCATTCATCACCCGGTGTTTGGTGCTCCGGCTGGGCAGATTTATCACCACGATTCGGCCGACAGTCCATTCGCAACCGATGCCAATATTTATGCGCTGTTTTGCGCTGCCGCTCTAGAGTTACTTGTGAGCGGCGCGTTGGCGCTGCCTGATGTTGTACATCTACACGATTGGCACGCCGCAACTTTTGCGCTGCTTTGTCGAACCTATGTTGGCGAACAAAGTGAGCGCAGCAAAGCGCTGTCTGAATTGCCCATCGTATACACGGTTCACAACCTTGCGTTGCAAGGTGTTCGCCCATTACAGGGGCATCCTTCAGCGCTGAGTGCCTGGTTTCCCTCGCTCGAGTTACCCATCGAGAGTATCCGCGATCCTCGTTACCCGGATTGTTACAACCCGATGCGGGCGGGCATTGTGCTGGCAGACCGGGTACATGTTGTATCACCTACCTATGCGCGTGAGGTGCTTTTGCCCAATGCGCTGGAGATTGGTCGGCACGGTGGTGAAGGTCTGGAGCTGGATCTTGCAGCACGCTCTGCTGCGGGCGACCTATTTGGCATTTTGAATGGCTGTGAGTACGCCGCTGCAGAATCGAATCAACCCCTAGAGTTATCTGATCTGAGTGAAGATCGACGCGCGTTGGTTGCAGCGATGGATTTGCAGTTGGCGCAGTGGCTCGCGAAGCATGAACAGATGCGCAGCAGTGATTATCTGGCGCGCAAGACCTTAGACGCAGCAACGGAGCACCTTTTGGGCCCACCAAAA
The DNA here is from genome assembly GCA_023300545.1 of Pseudomonadales bacterium. Taxonomy (GTDB): domain Bacteria; phylum Pseudomonadota; class Gammaproteobacteria; order Pseudomonadales; family Azotimanducaceae; genus JALZVT01. The sequence goes on along the minus strand of JALZVT010000050.1, from coordinate 3,875 downwards.
GACTGTTTTTTGATAACGAGCGTGGGTCGAGTGACATCGCAGAAAGTAGGTTTACTGCTCGCAGTTAATTCTGATTTAGCTAGCAACGTCACTTTGCTCGACACACTGTTAGGGCAGTTAGGAACCCAGGGTCTGCTTGTGATGCTTGGTTCTGGCGATCAAGAGCTTGAGGCAAAACTGGTAGAGCATGCGGCTCGGCATAGTAATTTTTTGTTTTTGCGTGGCTACTCAGAAACCTTGGCAGATCATCTGTACCGAAGTGGCGATCTGTTTCTTATGCCGAGCCTGTTTGAGCCTTGCGGCATCTCCCAGCTGCTCGCAATGCGCGAAGGACAACCTTGTTTGGTGCATGCGGTTGGTGGGTTGTGTGACACGGTGACACCGGACACGGGTTTTGTGTTCGATGGCGAGAATATGCGTGAGAAAGCACAGGCAGCGAGCGCGGCGTTTGCAGAATCTTTGCACGCGCGGAGTGACGATGAGGCGTGGTTGCAGCGCCGCACTCTGGCGGCTGCAAATCGATTTACTTGGGCGGATGCGGCGGTCAGTTACAAAAACTCTCTGTATGAAAAGGCCTGATCAATGGTACTTGGCCGAACTAGTTCAGAACGCGATTCATGTAGGTAATGGTGCGACCGTCATTGGTCGTTTGCATTGCTAGGCAGTGTCCCTGCTTGTCGTACCACAGCAGGAAGGTCGCAGATTCGGTGGTGAGCTGGTAATGCGTTGAGCCGGCCGGTGCGGGGATGACGTTCTTCTTTTTTCCGGGTGTTGGTAGTGGGGCTGCGTCTGGCTCGCTCCATAAGGCTTGGTCTTTTTTGCCTGTCTGGGCATTAGTCACTTCGGGACGCTTTAGGCGGGCTTGGTCCCAGTACGCGTAGGTGCCTGCACACTCATCGACCGTAAATTGCAGTTCGAGCGTTTCTTCTTCGCCATTCGTAGTGGTGTCTGAGTTTAGAGTCGTCAAGCACGGCCCTTGCCACAGTTCGCGCGCGTCGTGGTTGTAGCGAAACACGTTAACGAACAACACTTTCACATTGAATCGTGCGCTCGAGTCGACCTGCAGTAGCTCGCCTTTGCGGCTGAAGCGATAGTCGTGGCTGCCCAGAGGCCTGTCGTCCATCCACACGTCAAAGCTGATGTCGGCGGGTATGGCTATCTCGCTTTCTATTGCCGCAACCTTTGTTGTGATTGCTGCAACACATAGAGCCAATGTAATAACGAGTTTGCGAAGGATTTGGCGGGTTCTTCTCTGGTTAGGAAGCTGATGCGGGTCGTTCACGCTTAGGTTATTTGACACCTGATTCACGAGATCCTCGGATACTGATGGTCGGTAAAAAGGTCAGCAAATGGCGCGCAAACTAACTCATCCGGCACCTGCGTTGTTAGTGACTCAGCCTAATTGGCACGGTCACTGGGAACAAGCGTCTTCTGTGGGGCATACTGGGGCTTGGGCTCGCATAAGGACGGCTTTATGAGCGGATTAGATATCGCGACCGAGCTGTCGCTGAAACTTGGGCTGACGGCATGAGCGTGCTGGTTGTCGTCAATGCACTGTTGTTTCAGATCACCTGGTTCGCCACGCTGATTGGCGGGGCCCAAGGTCAGTGGCACTGGGGCGCAATGGGCATTGTTGCGTTGCTTTGCTTTAGTGCATGGCGTCGGTCATTGCCACGCGATCTGATGTTGGTGGCGACGCTCGCGGTGGTTGGCTTTTGCCTCGACTCGATTTGGGCGGCCTCTGGAGTTCTCGATTACGGCAGTCAGGCCAATCAGTTAGCCGGGCTCACTCTCGCGCCAGTCTGGATTGTATTGCTCTGGATGGGTGTGGGGCTCACCACCCGGCACAGTCTTAAATTTCTTGCAGATCGACCGGCTCTTGGCGCCGTGTTGGCCGGTGGCGCGGCAATACCGTCCTATCTTGGTGGCGAGCGGCTTGGCGCAGTGGTGATTCCTGAAGTCTTGGCGCTGGGTTTTATTGTTGTTGCCTGGGGTACGTTGTTCTTTGTGCTCTTTAAGAACGTTGATACCACGGACCTGTCTGCACCATGAGTAAGGGGAAGAGGCGTGGGCTGAGCGCCCGGCTTGGGCGTATTTTTGCGATCCAGTTGCTGGTCATTGGTCTAGCAACGCTCATCGGTGTGTACATCACGCAGATCATTGTTGAAGACTTACTGACCCGACAAGCGCTGAATGGCGAGTCTGCGCATTTTTGGGAGCTCTACGAGCAAGACCCTACTCAGCCCTTACCCAATACCGCCAATATGACGGGATATCTCGTACCCCTCGAGAATACGGGTGGTTCTCCGCTTGCACAGCAGGCCGTTAAGAATGGTTTGCCTGCGGAGCTTGTCGATTTCAGTGCGGGTTATCGAGACACCCACATTGGGTCGCAGCGTGTTCTTGTGCATGTGTCTGATCAGGCGGGAAAGCGTCTTTATCTTGTGTTTTTGGGTGAGCAGGTTTCGAGTCTTGCGTTTTATTTTGGCACCTTGCCACTGTCGATAGTGCTGCTATTGATGTACGTGATGTTGTTTATCGCACACCGCTGGTCGCAGCAGGCACTGTCGCCGATTGTCACCTTGGCAAAACGCTTGGAAGGCGTGAATTTTGGGCGCAGCGGTCGGATTGACCTCGATCTTGACTCGCTTTCCGAAAATGCCAACGACGAGGTGGCTGCGATGATAGAAGCAGTTGATCAATTCACGGGGCGGCTCGACGCGGCGATCGAGCGCGAGCGCGTTTTTACTCGTGATGCCGGGCACGAGTTACGCACACCGGTTGCTGTGTTTAAGGGGTCGCTGGACCTGCTTGAGCAACACAAAGAACGCCCAGAGTTCGAGCGAGCTGCGCTACAGCGAATGCGACGCACCGTACGGGACATGGAAGCGCTGCTTGAGACTCTGCTGTTGTTAGCGAGGGAGGAAGAGGTTGCTCTGCCTGCCGAACCGATTTTGGTGAACACGCTTATTGCAGGGCAGATGGAGTTGCTGTCATCAATTAGCGAGGAGTCAGACAACCAACTGGTGTTGGTTGAGCACGCCGAGCTGAATGTTCGCGTGCCCGCAAAAATTATTGAGATAGCTTTGGGTAATTTGTTGCGCAACGCGTTGGCCTACACGCGCAATGGCACCATAACCGTTACTATTCGGGCCAACGCCGTGCAGGTTGAAGACTCAGGGATCGGCATGTCTGAGCGCGAGCTGGCCAGCGCATTCGAGCCGTTTTATCGGGCGGAATCAAGTCGGGAATCCACCAAAGGGCACGGCTTGGGATTGTCGATCGTTCGCCGTCTAGCGCGGCAATTTGGTTGGCAGATCAGCGCGGTGAGTCGCCCGGCGGAAGGCACTTCGGTCGAAATTCAGTTTGAGTCAGCAGCTGACTGAACACTCAGAGATCCTATCTGGGTTGTCTCAGGTTGCTACTTTGTTTTCGTTTTCGCCTTTTTTTTCGTCTTGGCGAATCCGGTAGCCGCGCCCGGCGAGTGTTTCGATCATAGCGACTTCGAATGGTCGGTCGACAGACTGTCGCAAGTTGTACAAATGGCTGCGTAAGGCGTCGCTGTCTGGTGGATCATCTCCCCACAGCGCCTGTTCCAGTTCTAACCGCGAAACGACCTTTGGGTATTCTCGCATCAGGGTTCGCAGAATTTCGAAACCGGTTTTTGAGACGGCCAGCCGATTGCCTTCGCGGTGCACTTCCAGCGTGTCAAGATCGAGGGACAGGTCACCAATTTCGTAGTTGGTTGCGAGCCCTTTACCGCGTCGCACGACCGCTTCTATTCGTGCTACCAGTTCTGGCAAGTCGAATGGTTTGACCAGATAGTCATCTGCGCCCAGCTCAAAGCCTTGCAGTTTGTCTTCCAGTTGATCACG
>JALZVT010000049.1 GCA_023300545.1 Pseudomonadales bacterium | reverse complement strand
TTTTTATTCACAATCCCGTCCAGCAGTTGTTGTTCGTAGGGCGCTAGTAACTCATCAACAAGTGGCGTTTTGTCAGCATCCCTCCGCCCATCTTCACCGTGCTGTCCAAACAGATTAATAAACCGATCGGTTTTTCTGCCGAAGCGCATCAGGCGTTTGAAGTAACGATCAGGTTCTTCGCCGGCAAAGATAAATCCGTAGATAGCGGCAATGAAGGCAACGGGAATCAGCAGAACATCGCGAATTGAATCACCAACCAATTTGAGCTGGAAGATACCCAGGTTGATCAGGAGGCGGGTTCGATTGATCCGCAGAGTATGGGTCGACGTGTCTGTTGGAGGTGCCGCGATTAGCGGGCACCGTCGCCAATCAGCACAACCTCTACCGTTTGCAGCAAGATGATCATATCGAGCAGAATGCTGTGATTTTTGAGGTAATACAGGTCGTACTGGAGTTTCTCTTTTGAGTCTTCCACTGAGGCGCCGTATGGGTAGCACAGCTGCGCCCAGCCGGTGATACCTGGCTTAACGCGATGGCGATGGTTGTAAAAGATGATGGCCTCGTCGAGTTCTTCCACAAACTCGGGGCGCTCTGGTCGAGGTCCAACAAAGCTCATGTCGCCGCGTAAAACGTTTGCCAGCTGGGGCAGTTCATCGACCCGGGTCTTGCGCATGAAGGCGCCAACGCGAGTGACTCTGGGATCGTCTTTAGATGCCCACACCGCCTGTCCGTCTTGTTCGGCATCGGTGCGCATGCTGCGAAACTTCATGACCGAAAACGGCTTGCCATTCAGGCCCACGCGAGTCTGCAAGTAGAGGATTGGACCTTTGAAGCCGCTATCTACCCATATCGCGATAGTGGCTAGTGCCATGATGGGCAGCGCAACCAGCAGCGCGACCAGACTGATCAGAATGTCGAATGCTCGTTTGGTGGCATAGCGCCAGCTGTGTGCTACAAACCCATCGGAAAATACCATCCAGGAGGGGTGCAACAAATCAACGTCTAGCTTGCCAGCTTCGCGTTCAACAAACGCTTGAATATCACAGACCTCGACACCCGATAGTCGGCAGTCGAGTAATTCTTCTAGTGGCAGTCCGCCACCTGCGCCGGTGTTACGACGTCGTTCGTCGACAGCAACGACAATCTCGTCGATGTCGTGACGCTCGCAGTATTGGGGTAGAGGACAGTCAAGGTTGATCACCTCGCCGCCTTTGGCCGTGATGGAATCCTGACCTTCATCGATTCGGGCGAATCCGTGCAGACGGAACGCTCGACGGTCGGAGCGGCGGCGCATGCGAGTGGCGATTTTAAGTGCCCGTTGCCCGGTGCCAAGCACCAGTACCGTTTTCTTCAGCGTGTCTTCGCTGATGAGGTGGCTTGAACCCCAGCGCAAGACGCTGATGATGATGAAGCCCTCGACGATCGAGAACATCAAAACGCCGCGTCCCATCGCTAGATTGGGTATGAAGTAAGACAGAATGGCAACAAACATACTGCCAAGTAGGAACATTGCCACGGCCGTGCGCAACATCATGCCGGTGTAGCCTTCACGCACCCGAGACTCGTACACGCCCATGGCCACCATTGTGACAACCTGGGCAATGGCGAACACTGCCGCCGCCCAAAAATAGGCATAAAACGGGGGCAATTCGAGGTTTCTACTGAGGAAACCGAGATAGGCACAACCAAACAACACCAATGCCTCGACGGTAGCCATCACGAGGTAGGGCGTGTGCAGGTAGTGCCTGAAAATCCTGATATGTGGCACAGAGATGCGCTTCAACTTAGCTATTAACAGGCCGAACACTAGGCAAATTAGCTCGCCAAGTAAACGACGGTTTTGTAATCAGAGACACGGGTCTCGTTCTTCTGAGTCGTTAGCTTTGAGCTAACGACTATTCCACGCGCAAACTGCGTACTGGCGCGGGTGGGACCCTGTCTAAACCGTTGCCGGGGCCGATGGTCGGTGGTGGCTCAGGCTGTGGTTCAGGTTGTGGTTCAGGTTGTGGTTCAGGCTGTGGTTCAGGTTGTGGCTCAGGATCGGGCACAGTGGGAGGCGTTGGTACCGCCGCAGCTGTGTCACCACCAACCGAAATAGCCCAGTCTGATACATAAGGCAACGAGATCTGAACGTTGCCTGTGGCGACACTGCCAAGGCTTACTGGAGCCCAGGCTCGTCTGGTGTCCACGGCAACAACATTGCGAGAGCCGCTGTGACCGGATAAGTCAACCTGTATACGGTCAGAGTCTTGTTTGTACAGATTCCGCGCCGAGTTGTTGGCGCGACGCTGGCAATTGCTGTCTGCTTCGTTATCGCAGTTGACCATCGCGTTTTCGAAGTAACTGTCGACAAAATTGCGGTAAGTGCGGAGTGCATCGCTGTTCGAAAACGAGTTGGAAGGTCGATTGCCTTCGTTAATTCCTTCGTCGTAGGTCACACCATTGGACTCGGTCGCATTGCCCCAGATGTTGGCAACACCACCTGCCATGGCGCTGTGCCACATGCCGCGGCGCATTTCATCGAGGGTGTAGTCTTTGGCGCGCTGGGACTGACCCCGAAACCTGAAACGATCTTCCGAAAAAGCGGGTTTGTTCGGGCGCTGGGAGATACTCAGGCGATAGGCCGAATAGGTCGGCCGATGCGTCTCGTAAGAGGCGTAGTCCATTGCTTCTGAAGGCTGCGCGAACGAGTTGGTGTTGCCGCGTGCGCCTAACAGATGAGACCAGCCCATCAGATTGTTCATGTTATTGCGCCAGAAGGTCAGCTCGCCGCCGCCAACCCATTCAAACAGGTCGTAGCCGTAACCCATGGTCCAGCCAGGCATTGGGCCTAGGCGGGCTGCGATGTAGCGTTGCAAACGCAGATCAGCGGGGCCGTTTATGCCACCCTGGCCGCCGCTTAACTGGGTCAGGTTCTGCTGTCGCCCACTGTCACCCCAGGCCCACAGATGCACGCTACCACCGCTGCGGTAGACGTGTTGAATCAGGGTTTCTAGCGCTTCAAAGGTTGCCTGATCAGGGTCTGCGTTTGTTATGTTTGAGCAACGCTGTTGGTCGATGTCGAACCAACGACAGTACACCGGTACGTGAAAACCGCTGAAACCGACGCCGTCTAAATAACGATTGATATCGGATTGAATCAGCGAAGTATTGGTGCGGAAATAGTGTGGAGCGGCATACATCACGTACTGGGGGACAAACGCCTCACCCGTAGCACTGCGTATCCAGTTGCTGCCCTGGGCCTCGACAAAGCCTTTGTAGGGGCTGTTGCCAACAACGGTGACAGAACCGGTGGAGCCGTTGAGGTCGGCGTCATTGGAGACGGTCGAGAGTGACCAGCGACCAATTCGCGTACCTGTGAAACGAAATTTCCATTGGTTACCACCCGCATAGAACATAGGGGTGGCTCGAGTTTCGCCACTGTCGTTGTGAACAAAAACCGCATTAGCTTGCAGATCGTAAGGATTGCCGCTGAAGGATGTGTTGTTCAGTGTCCACTCGGCATAGTCGCCAAACCGACTTACGGTTCTATCGGCGCCGTCGGTGAATGCCATCGCTTGTGATGATATGAATACTGTGGCGATCAAGCTGACTAAAGCTTGTGCCCATTGCGTCGAGATAGTGCGCATTTTAATTATCCTAGTCATCGCGACACACGATGTCGCTCAGGCGGCTTTCACGTAGATCGAGGTATTGCGCGGTAATCGCGAAACAGGCCGAGTCGGGTGTGACGCCGGTGAATGCGGTGCTCGAGCGTGGGTCAGAGTCGTGATCTTCTAGCACTTGTCGAACCTTGAAGAGTCGATCGTGGTTGCCTTGGTAGATGTTGTATCGATTGACGTTGGGGTCTGCGGCTCCGGTGGCTGCTGCGCCACTGGCGAGCCAGCTGAGCGTCACCGTCGTTGACCCGCCGAGCGCTCTGGTAGCGAGATCGGTTGGGGGCACAATGCCAAACTGTGGAACGCTGGCTGTGCCCGATATATTGGCGCAAACCACCTGAGACAGAGGCGCTTCGAAACCGTTGCTGTCGAACGCGGTGACAGCAAAGCAGGCGTTGCTAGCGTCGACGCTCGTGCGCTGTATTTGTTGGTGTACCGCACCGTTGACGTGATTCTGTTCCGCTACCTTAAACAGTTGCGTGTTGCTGCCCTGGTAAATGTTGTAGCCCGACAGGTTGGCGATGGGTTGGCCCGCGGCAACCAATTCTGGTGCATCCCACGCAATGGCGACGCTGCCTGGAGAGGTTTCCTGCGCGGTGAGCGCGGTTATGCCAACTGAGCCGCTTGGTGGGGTCGGCGTTGGCGTTGCGCCCGGGGACGGACTGCCAGCACAGACGATGGTGCTCAGAGCACTCTGACGTCGACTGTCGTCTGTCGCGGTTAGTGCAAAACAGTCACTACCGTCAAAAACATTGTCGACGGTTGTTGTACGGCGACTGCCGTCGGCTCCGGTTTCGCTAATTTCGCTGAGCTTATAGACCTGACTGCGCGAGCCCTGGTAGAGGTCATAGCGGTCAATGCCGGTTGCATCGGCACTGGACACGACGGTGTTGGGTTTGTCCCAGCCGATCTGTGCGGTATTGGCGCCGACCAGATCAACTGTGATGTTGAAGGGCCGTAGCTGTGCGCCTGGCTGCGGCGCGGTGCTGTGAACCAGTGCGACACAAACGATCTCGCTCAGCAGAGTTTCAAGCCCGTCGTTGTAACGCGCTGTGAGCGCAAAGCAGGCCTGCTGGCCGCTGATGCCGCTGACAGTGTACTGCCGTAACAAACCGTTGCGGGTCGAGAGGTCGCTGACTTCGTTTATTTTAAACAACTGTGACTGGCTGCCGTGATAAATGCTGTACAGCACAACGTCTGCGCCGGCAGATGCGGCGGGTTGTGAAGGCGGTGTCCAGATGAGTTGAACCGTTGCCACGCCATCGCTGGATGACAGCTGATTGACCGAGTTGAGATTAGGAGTTTGATCATTGACGGGGGTCGTTGCGACCACGATATCTTTGCACACCACGTCACCGAGTGCGCTTTCGTTGGCGCTGGTATCGATGGCGGTGACCGCAAAACAGGCGTTGTTTGATGCGACGTTCGTGACTTGAGCGAGGCGGCGCTCGCCAGCGCCGGTTTCGTTCAGCTCCTGCACAATAGAAAGCTGCTCAGAATTGCCTTGGTAGACCCGGTAGCCCGCCAGGTCATTTATGCTGCTGCCGTCAGCATTTTCTGCCGGTGGATCCCAGGAGATCGTGACGTTGCCGGTCAGCGTCTCGTTGCCATTTACTGAGGTGGTGAACGCCGTCCCTGATCGACCACCGTCTGCAGTGACCGGATTGCGGGATTCCGCGCGCAATCGCGCTTCCAGGCTTAGGGTTGTTGTCTGTGGCAGGCTCTTGAAGGCAATGGCGGGAGCATCAGAGAGTGGCAGATCCGCCTTACCAGCAGGCTGCAGCAGCAGTACATCCGCGCCAACAGTCTCGCTCTTGGGCGCGAGGTCGTAAGAGTCATCTGCGTCCGCATCAGTGTCTGGTTCCGCTACGGGGCTTGGGGTCGTGACCTCTGTGTTCGCTGGGACCACTGGGGCGACGGACTCTGCTGGATCAATGCCGCTGGTGCTAGCACCGCAACCCGCGAGTACCGCGCAGGTTGCAATAGCCGCAGACGCGCAAACGGTCCGGTAGTAACCGGGTGAAAAAACGGCGACGCGCGTAGCGTCGCCGTGTGAGGTGCCTATGGCACCTAAGCGAACGTGGAATTTCACTTCATAGCCTCTTGCTGCTGCGCGCCATGATAGGAAAGAAGAATGACAAATGCACTACCTACAAGCACTTGGGAGCCAAATCTAACGATTGTTCAAAGCCTTTCGAGCTTTTTCTACGTCAAATACGACGACTGAACCCTGGCTTAAGAGAAAAACGACTCAATACCCGGTTTCAGGCTGTCAAACAGCCCCCAAAATTAAAAAAATATATTAAATAACAAAGCTAACTAATTGATTTATGTAATCTTAGTTCAGATTTTTTGTTTGGCTTTAACGTTCACCTTTTCCGCCATGCACCATGCTGGCATTGGATTCAGAGAGTCTCTTACTGCTCAGCACAACGCTCCATGCGTTGGCAAAAGCCTCAATCTGGCATTTCTCCACTTCGGTCTCTTATTGTAGTTTGTCTGACCGAATAGCAATGGTTTCCTGCATTTTTTTTGGTGATTCCATTCGAATGTTTTGGCGCAAACTGCTGCGAGCCCTATATCGGAGCTGATTTAGCTCCTGTTACCGAGTCAAAGTCGGTAAGCTCTGCGCGCCGTGCCCGACTTTGAATCCATCAGGCCCTATCGCGACGAGGAAGTGCCCTCGGTCGTACGCCGATTGACCGCCAATCCCGAACTCCGTGACGGCATTGCCTCGTTCCTGTTTCCGAGGTTATACAAATTTAGCGCCGTTGCAACGCGTGTCTTAACTCGTTTGCTGCTCGCCTACCACGCACGCTCCCTGACCCGGGTGCACGATGTCCAGATGATGGTGGGGCGATTTATTGACCATATGGTGCAAGCAAGCGTCGATAGCCTCAGTTTCAGTGGCCTGGAGCGCCTTGATCCCGGCAAACCCTATTTGTTTGTATCCAACCATCGCGACATTGCGCTTGATTCTGCGTTCTTAAATCGCGTGCTGCACGGTGAAGGATTTCCCACCTGCCAAATTGCTGTCGGTGACAACCTGTTTGGTACGCCCCACGCTGACGATCTGATGCGCTTGAATCGTGGTTTTCTGGTGGAGCGCTCTGCGGTGGGCGCCAGGGCGAACTACGCCGCTATGTTGCGTACCTCGAGCTACGTGCGGCACAGCATCGAAGAGGGCACCTCGGTGTGGATCGCCCAGCGTGCCGGGCGAGCCAAAGATGGCTTCGATCGCACCGAGCCCGCCCTGCTGAAGATGCTGGCACTGGCTTGGCGAAAACAGTTCTCCCGGCTGGATGAGCTGCTGGAAGCGGTACAGATTGTGCCGGTCGCCATTTCCTACGAACTCGACCCTTGTGACCTGTTAAAGGCGGACGAGCTGTATCAGCGGTCGTTGGGTGGCGAGTTCAACAAGGCTGAGGACGCTGACCTTGCGAGCATTGTGGCGGGTATGCGTGGCTATAAAGGCAGGGTGCACTTAAATTTTGCGCCGCCGCTTAGGGGCAACTTCGAGCAGGCAGAAGATATCGCCCGGGCGATGGATGAAGCCATTGTTGGTGGCCTTAAGGTGTATCCGTCGAATGTGGCGGCTCGGGATATGTTGCTTGCAGACGAAAGCCCAGGCCAACAGAAAGTCGCCCTTGATTGCCAGGGGCTGCCCCGCTGGCCAACCCATCAGCCCTCAACTGAGCCGGAGTCAGCCCAGTCGAGTCACTACTTCAAGAGCCGCATCGACAACGCAGCAGCATCGCTGCGGCCGTATCTGCTGTTGCAATACGCGAATGTACTGCGTAACCAGGTTGAATTGGGCACGCCGGCTCCAACTGCTGAGATAGCCTCGTCAAGTAACGAGGCGGGATAACTCAGACGAGCAATCGAAACGGCGATTCCAGCAAGCTTTTCACCGTTTGCAGAAACTGCGCGGCAGGAGCGCCGTCAAGCACGCGGTGATCCCACGTCAACGACACCCGCATCACTTGAGCGCGGACTGGCGTGTTGCCGTCCCAACGTACTTCATCACGTAGGCGATTCACGCCGAGAATACCGGCCTGCGGGGCATTGATAATGGGCGTGAACGAATCAACCCCAAACATACCAAGCGCAGAAACAGTGAAAGTGCCGTCTTGCAGATCTTCTACGCCAAGATTGGACTCGCGGGCGGCGCGCGCCAAACGGGCTGACTCGGCGCACATGGCTTTCATACCGAGGGCGTTCGCGTTTTTCACGACGGGCACAATCAAGCCCTCTTCGAGCGCCACGGCCATACCCACGTTAATGGCCCCATGGGCAATCAATGCGGTGTCGGTGAACGACGAGTTCATCAGAGGATGTTGTTCCAGCGCTTTTGCACAGGCCTTAATCACCAGATCGTTGTAGGTCGGCTTGATACCTTCGTCGGCCCACTCTTCGACCAACTGATTGCGTAGCTTCACCGCATCGTCCATGGCGATATCCATATCCATGGTGAGCTGAGCCATTTCCTGCAGGCTGTCGTGCATGCGTCTGGCGATGGTCTTGCGCATGCCGCTGTGGGGCAGGGTTTGAGCGCCTGCCGCAGCGGTCTGGGCTTGTGCCGCTTGAGCTCGAGCAGGTGGGTTGGCGTGGGCTGCTTCAACATCTTCTTTGGTAATGCGCCCACCCGGACCGGTACCGGTTACTCGTAGCAGGTCGACATCGAGTTCACGCGCCAATTTTCGAGCGACGGGTGATGACGGGGATGCGGTAGCTCCAGCTGCTGGTGTCGCACTTGTTGCGCCGCCGGTTGCGTTTCCAGAGGCGGCGAGAGTCTGTACGTCGGCCTCGACAATACGTCCGCCAGGACCACTTGCATCGGCTTGGGTGACATCGACACCCAGCTCGCTGGCGAGGCGACGAGCGGCAGGAGAAGAAAATACCCGTCCGCCGACCTGTGTTGCCGGACTGCCGGGCGCGCCAGCAGCAGCTGCGACCGGTGTTGCTGCGGCGGTTGGTGGCGGGGCTGCCAAACTGGCCGCTGGTGCCTCGTTGGTAGCCGGAATGGTTTCACCGGCTGGGTAGATCATCCCGATGACATCACCAGGCTCGCGGGATTCGCCCACGCCTACATGGTGTTGGACCGTGCCCGTGGCCTCGGCATCAACATCTAGGTTGATCTTTTCGGTTTCGAGTCGGTACAACAAGTCGCCTTCTGTAACCTGGCCACCATCGGGGACATACCATTCTTCAACGACGCCTTCTGTCATCGTCATGCCGCTTTTTATGAGATAAATCTCGGTAGGCATTAGCTTTGAATCCTTACAACTTGTTGGGGTGCTGGCTGATCATTTCGTTTTAACGCGTGCTCGGCCAGTGAATATTGAGGTTTTTGCAGCAGCCTGCATTACGCTTACGACATCAATCACGCGCGGGCCATTCCGCCGTACCGTCAATCGAGCCTGCTGGCCGGGTTTGAGAAATCGTTCGCGCTCACCGTCTAACGCAATCACACCAGGGCCTTTCCAGGTCACTTGGCCGTTGAGTTTTATCCGTCGAGTTGCGCTGACATGGACAACCTGAAAGAAGCCAGGAGCCATGGGTGCTGTGAGTTTTATGGTGCCGCGTTTAGGTGTCGCGCTAAGGCTAACCGACAGCCCTTCATCTTGCTCGGCATCAACGCAGCGGATTAAACCACCGATAGAGGTCATGCCCACCGCAGCTGGGTCGGCTCGAGTCAGCAGCAGTTCTCGCAGGCGTTCTGGATTCAGCAATGCACGAGTGCCCACAAACCGGTCGCTAGTGAAGGCCGCGTCGATGAGCGCAAGGTCGTCACGCTCGCCATCGATCTCAACATCAATCACCTTGGCCGGCTGTGGCAATGCGCGCCGTCCCAGTGCCCGCGTCGCAATCAGGCCAGCAGCGCTGCCGGCAACGGTCGCTTCGAGCATTTGTGGAAACACATTGTTGGTGCCGGTTGAGAGCGGCATTAAGTAGGGGGTGCGCCAGCCCATGGTGAACGCACGACTGGTGCCATCGCCACCAAGAACAATAACTGCGCCGCAGTCCGCCTCGTGCATGGCGCGAGCCGCTGCAATGGTATCGAGCGCTGTTCCGGTTGCCTCGATGTCCACTGGGCGAGCCTTGATGTTGATTGCGTTGGTTTCTTCGAGGTCCTTCAGCGCGGTTGCCGCAATGCTGTGTTTGTCGTTGAAGTACACAACGTTACGAACGCCGGCCGCGGCTGCCCCGGTAAGGGCTCGCACGACAATCGCGCGCTTCTCTTGATTATCAAACACTGACGCGCGAGCAACCAGACGCCGGACATCTTTGCCGGACGCTGGATTGGCGACTATGCCCAGAGGTCTAGTCTTCATCTATTGGCTACGCGCTCTATTGCCGAGTCGTTCGAAAACAGGAGCGCCACTAGAGGCCCAGCTGCTTCTTCGCCTCGGCAACGATGCTTTTTGCACTAGGCACATAGATGGATTCCAGCGCAGGGCTATAGGGCACTGGCGAAAACGGTGCGCCAACACGGGCCACTGGGGCATCGAGGTAATCGAATGCATCTTCCTGAATTTGCGCGGCAATCTCTGCGCCAATACCACCAAACCGTACTGCTTCATGCACAACCATGACTCGATGGGTTTTCTTCACCGACTCGACAACGGTGGCTGTATCAAATGGCTGTAGAGAGCGTGGATCGATGACTTCTGTGTCGATGCCAAGTTCAGTCAGTTGGGTCGCCGCTTTTAGAGCTTCGTGCAACATTCTGCCGGTCGCAACTATGGTGTAGTTTGTGCCGGGGCGTACCACGTTCGCCTTGCCGATTGGAATTTCGTAAGGTCCCTCGGGTACTGGACCCATGAGGCCAAGTGACATCTTGTTGAGCACAACAATGACGGGGTTGTCGTCACGGGCCGCAGCGATGATCATGCCTTTGGCGTCGTAAGGTGTAGTGGGCTGTACAACTTTCAATCCGGGCAGGTGGCAGATCCATGCTTCCAAACTTTGGGAGTGCTGCGCCGCGAGGCTAGCGCCGGCGCCAGACATGGTGAGCATCGTTAGAGGCAGGGTGGCTGCGCCGCCAAACATATAGCGCATTTTGGCCATTTGGTTAGCCACCTCGTCCATGCACTCGCCCAGAAAATCCATGAACATCAGGTCGATGATTGGCCGGCAACCGGTGGCTGATGCGCCAACGCCCAGGCCCACAATGCCTTCTTCAGAAATGGGGGTGTCGTAAATGCGTTCTGGACCAAACTCATCCAGCAAGCCGGCGTAGTAGCCGTAGACGCTGCCCGCGCCGGCAACATCTTCGCCGGCAACAAAGCTGTTGTCCTGTTCGAGCAATACTTCGCGTACACCCTCGGTAATTGCGCGCACATAGGGAAGTTCGCGTTCACTGTTGTCTGCTATTGCTTCAGCCATTTCAATTCCTGAATCTGTAGTGTTCTATTCGCGATTGCATCGCGATGTTATGTAGCATTTGCTGCCGCTTTCTGCTCGCTCTAGGCGTAGACATCTTCCAGCAATGCGGAGGGCTCTGGCATTGGGCTAGCCTCTGCAAAAGCGATACCCTCGTGAACCTCTTTCAGCGTCGACTTGTGGACGTTTTCCAATTTACGCTGGGTTGATATGCCCTGTTCGATCAGATGGGCTTCAATGCGGTCGATGCAATCGCGTTCTTGCCACAGTGCTACTTCTTCGTCGCTGCGGTACTTGAGTCCCATACCGCGTACACCAACGTGGTCGTAGTAACGGTAGGTTTTGCATTCGAGCAGGGTAGGTCCTTGGCCGGCGCGAGCACGAGCAACGGCTTCACCCGCCGCCTCGTAGACCGCAATGGCATCCATACCATCGACAATGACACCAGGCATGCCGTAACCAGGGGCACGATCGGCGACGTCAACAATGGCCTGGTGATTTGATTGCGCGGTGTATTCGCCATAGCCATTGTTTTCGCAGACAAACACAACCGGCAGTTTGAACAGAGCGGCCATGTTTGCCGCCTCGTGGAATGCCCCTTCGTTTGAAGCACCATCGCCAAAGAAGGTTACTGCCACATCGTTGGTTTTCCGAAATTTGGCAGAGAAGCCTGCGCCCATGGCAATTGGTGGGCCACCACCCACAATGCCGTTAGCGCCGAGCATACCAAGCTCGAGATCACAGATGTGCATACTGCCGCCTTTACCCTTGCAGTAGCCGGTTGATTTACCGTAAAGCTCGGCGAACATCTTGTCGAACTGGCCGCCTTTAGCGATCAAGTGACCGTGGCCACGGTGAGTACTTGTGACCTGATCTTTATTGGTCAGGTGAACCATAACGCCCGACGCAACAGCTTCTTGGCCAACGTACAGATGCAGTGCACCAGGTACCTTGCCGTCTTCCATAAGTTTACCGGCGGCCTCTTCAAACAGGCGAATGCGAACCATGCGGCGGTGCATGTCGATCAGAGTCTTGTTGCTAATGTCGGCGGTCATTAAGTCTTCCTTAAAAACGTGTTATCTGGTGCTTATAGCGCTTGAGTCAGAGTGTGCTGCGGCTTAACCCGCGCTGATGCCCTTGGCATTTTCTGTGTATGGATTGTATTGCGCGTCTTCAGCGCGGCGGCGTTCGAACAGTTCCAGTAAGCCCTCGTCGGGTGTAATCAGCAGCTCGTCGAGCCACTTGTGAAAGCGCTGGCCGCCGGCTTCATTACGACCGAACATGACGTTGCCACGCAGGCCACTGCCGAGTGCGGTTTGCTGGCGAATACCGGTTGCGTAATCCTCTTCGCGCACGACGTGCTCCAGAAACGCAAATTGATCGTTGGCGAGTTGTTCTTGTTCGGGGCTTGTTGGCAGATTTTCCATGACGTAAAGCTGGGTCGTATATGACTCTTCCACAGTTTCGCCAGGAAACAGCTGTGAGATCAGAACGCCGCGGCCACCGCCGTCGAAGGAGGCGATCGAAACGTGTGGGAAAATGGTCCAGACGCCTTTCATAAGGTCTGCTGAATCCCACTTTTCGTCGGGTAAGTCAGCGTATTTCTCAAGACTTGGGTCTGGCGACGTGACCCGCTGATGTGGCCCCCAGGGTGTATAGAGTGCTCGATTGTGCATGTCAGGGCCAAAGGTATCCCGGTGCAAAATCGGTAAGTGGTAGAGATCGAGGTAACCGTCGTACGCCGCTTTCCAGTTGGGTCCCTTGAGGACCCGCGAGTCGAACAGCTTCCAGTCAGCAAAGCCGAAATGTTCGAGCATGCCGTCATAGCCGCTGAGAAAATCGCTAATCGGCAGTTTGGAATCGGGGTCAAGGGTGACCCAGATCAGCCCGGCGGACTCGTGGATGGGCAAACTGACAAGGCTATGGCAGGACTTATCTATGTGGCCAAAATCGGCCTCGTTGAAGATTGCGATGAGCTCGCCGCTGTGGTTGTAGGTCCAGGCGTGATACGGGCAGCTAAACTGGCGAGCGTTGCCTTTCGGTTCAACCATGATTTGGGCGCCGCGGTGGCTGCAGGAATTGAGGTACGCAACCGCTGTGCCGTCTTTATCGCGTGCGATCAACACCGGGACACCCGCGACGGTCATAGTTTTGTAGTCGCCCGGGTTCGCTATTTCGGTACTGAGGCCCATAAACAGGGGCATCCGGCGGAAAACCATCTTCATTTCGAGGTCGTAGCGCGCGGGATCGGTGTAATTTTCTGAGGGGATATAACCAACCTCATCGGCTTGGTCGATCGTTCCTGCCCGGGCATGGGCCAAGCTGGCTCGGGCCATTTCAACAAGGGTTGATTTGCTCATGGAGTGTCCTCTAGGCCGCACACAGGCGGTAAAGTTGCTGCAGGATATTCAAGTCGCGGTTTTGACCGAGCTTGATTGTCCAAGATTTGACGAAAAAAGTCACCGTTGACTGTTTTTAGGTTTGTGCGCGGACTGAGGCGGGCTTTGGATTTCTATGGGCTTCACGTCGCTATAGCTGTTGCGCAGGAAATCTTTGAGCGCCTCGAGCACCAAAGTTTCGTTTGCTGTGATGGCAGGTGCACATTGGGCCGCTGTAGCCTCTCTTTGGGCGCGATAGATTGCCATGCCTTCACACAGAAAAAGAGTGATCGAACTGGCGAGTTCGTGGCGGGTTGAACTGATTAGATCCGGGAACACTCGCTCCACAGTGGCGCGCCAGGCGGTATCCGAGTCGGCCAAAGCAGCCTCCAGCGCCTCGCGCAGTTCGGCGTCGGTTCTGGATAACACCTGGAGCTCCTGAA
>JALZVT010000048.1 GCA_023300545.1 Pseudomonadales bacterium | reverse complement strand
CGCAGTCGCTGCTCTGCCCCGGTAAGCCACAAACGGCCATCCCCGGTATCGAGGTAGCTCATGATGACCCCAACGGGCTCACCCTGCTTGTTGGTCCACATAAAGGTGCACTCTTTCTGCTTGTCGCGCAGTTCATACTCCCGGGACTCATCCAGCGGGTATTGGGTGACATCCTCATAGTCTTCCGCAAACTCGTTTTGACCCTTCATTTAACACTCCCATTCATTGTTTATTCTCTTAACTTGCACCCCAAACCATAACCCCCAAAACGAATGCAGGTAAACACGCATCTTCGCCCTCCTTGAGACACTTGCTAAGCGCTCGATGGCGAAATATTGTAGAGCTAGGAAGAGAACTAGAGTTTAGAGGAAGTAACCATGGCCGAAGCACAGGACACCAACATCATTGCCAGCTGGCCGCAGCAGCAATTGGGCGACCACAGTATTTCGGGCAACCGCTACACGTCGCGTGAGTTTGCCGACCAAGAATTCGAAAACATGTGGACCAAAGTCTGGCTATTGCTGGGCCACGAGGCCGAACTACCCAATCCGGGCGATTGGCAGCGCGAAGACGTCGGCCCGGAATCGTTCCTGATGGTGCGGCAGAAAGACGGTGGCGTGAAAGCCTTTTACAACGTTTGCCAGCACCGCGGCAATCCACTGGTGTCTGACGAAAAGGGTCATGTAAAACGCTTTGTTTGTCGCTACCACAGCTGGGCGTTTACGCCTGACGGCGAACTCAACTTTGCGCCCGATGCTGACGATTTCCCTGAGGGCAATCCCTGCGGAAAAGTGCGGCTCGAAGAAGTAGCCTGCGAAACCTTTGCCGGGTTTGTGTGGATCAACATGGACACCAACTGCGTGAGCCTCAAAGAGTACCTAGGGCCAATCTGGGAAGACTGGAGTCGCTACGACCTGCACACCTGGAAGCGCTACGCTGCAAAAACCACAACACTGCCGTGCAACTGGAAGGTAGTACTCGACAACTTCAACGAGTCGTATCACGTACCCACTGTTCACATGGCGGCAACACCTGCGACCAAACGCAACCAGATTATCGGTGGCGTAAACACCAACTACCGAGAAACCCGGTTCGATTTGTCTGATGAAGGGCACAATCGAATGGTCATGGAAGGTGGCTATGGCGTTGGTTCAACCGACAAAGAAGGCAACATTATCGAACCTCTGGCCAGCCAACTGCAGCAATGGGGAATTGACCCTGCCGAGTACAAAGGCCGCCCTGAAGAGACCCGCATCGCCCTCCAAAAAGCCAAGCGCAAGCTCGGCCCTGAAAGAGGTTACAGCCACTACGAAAAAATCCACGACGAAGCCTTCACCGACGCCTTCCACTACACCCTGTTCCCAAATTTTGCGGTGTCAGTATGGGCTGATGGTTTTCACTTCCTGCGCGCACGTCCACATCCGACAGACCCGGAGCAGTGCATCTTTGACAACTGGTGGTACGCCAGCCAACCGCACTCAGAAACGGCACCCGTAAGCACCACGGTAGGGCTGGTCGACCGCGACGCAGAGGTTGAGCACGAGGTGTTTAACGTGGGCGAGCAGTCAATGGGTAAAACCATCGACGAAGACATTGCGGTGTTCACGCGGCAGCAAACGGGCTTCCGATCGCGCGGTTTCAAGGGGGTTTATCTGTCAAATCAAGAAAGTCGGATTCGCCGTTACCATAAACTTATCGATGACTACATCGACGGCAAGCTGCCAGCCAAAGGCAAACCTGCAACCTGAAAATGTCTTAAATGAAGCCCTCACATGCGGTCTTGTACATAGCACGACGTCGTGGCTAGATTAGCCCCATCCATGGGAGGATAACTTTGACCAAAAAGATCGCTTTTGTGTCCAGCCGAAGCCCCGACGCAGAAGAAGCCCGCCAACTGCTCAGCAAAAAATATTCATCTGTTGAGCCCGCTGAAGCCGACATTATTGTCGCGCTGGGTGGTGACGGCTATATGCTCGAAGCGATTCACCGCAATATGTCTCGCGACGTGCCCATCTACGGCATGAACCGCGGCACCGTTGGCTTCCTGCTTAATAGTTACGATGAAGACAACCTGCTCGAGCGACTCGATAACGCAAAGCCAGAGAAACTCAATCCGCTTCACATGCGGGTCACCACTGACTCCGGCGTTCAGCAAGAGGCCTACGGCTTCAACGAGATTTCTCTACTGCGCCAAACTCGTCAGGCCGCCAATATCCAGGTCTCAATCGATGGTCGCGTGCGCATCGAAACACTGATGTGTGATGGCTGCCTGGTTGCCACTCCTGCTGGCAGCACGGCCTATAACCTGTCCGCTCACGGACCCATCTTGCCCATCGGCTCAGGTGTTCTGGCACTAACGCCTATCAGTGCCTTTCGGCCTCGTCGCTGGCAGGGTGCCGTACTGCGTCAGGAAGCCAAAATTCATCTCACTGTGCTCGACCACGACAAGCGGCCGGTGAGTGCCGTCGCCGACGCCCACGAAGTGCGCAACGTTGCCGAAGTTGACATCAGCGTGGCGCTCGAAAAAGAAATGACACTGCTGTTCGACGAAGGACATAACCTTGAAGAGCGCATCCTCAATGAGCAGTTCACGCCATGACCGCCAACTCCAACCCTGCGTTCGAGCAATTTCTGTCCGAGCATCGCTGGGCTGTTTTGACCACAGTGCGCACCTCTGGGGCACCCGTGAATTCGGTCGTCGCTTACGCTCGTGAAGGCAGCGACTTTGTTGTGAGTACGCCAGGCACCACCTTTAAACGCACAAGCATTGACCGCGACGAACGCGTGAATCTGTGCGCTATCAGCAACAGCGAGCCGTTTAATTTTGTTGCGATAGAGGGTATTGCAAAAGTTCAGCGAGACAATCTCGAACCCGCGACTCGATTGGTGTTCGAAGCCATTGCAGACACCGGTTACACATTGCCTGATCCGCTAGCGCCCTGGCTGGAATCCCAACAGCGCGTGATTCTTCGCATTACACCGACTCGAATTAGCGGCGTTATTCGCTAGTAAATCGCGCAACCTGAGTTTCCAACACCCCGAACAAACTAACCAAGTGATCACATCATGAGCATACTTAATCGCTTTGCCCTCGACGGCCAGGTTGCAGTTGTTACCGGCGGAGGCCGCGGCATTGGCGAAGGCCTTGCCGTGGGTCTTGCGGAAGCCGGCGCCGACGTTGTCGTGGCCGCCCGTAGAACAGAAGAAGTGGAAGCTGTTGCCGAGAAGGTTCGGGCACTGGGCCGCAGGGCGCTCGGCGTCACCTGCGACGTCATGGATATGGAACAGGTTGAAGCGTTAGCCCAGCGAACCCTAAAAGAAATGGGCGCACTCACTTGCTGGGTTAGCAACGCCGGCGGCGCAGACGACCGTGTGCCTCGTACGTTGCTCGACATGCCAGAACGCCAGTGGGACTTTCAGCTGAACCTAAACCTGAAAGCCGTCTGGAGTGGCGCTCAAGCCGCTGGGCGCATCATGAAAGACAACGGTGGCGGCACCATCATTAACATCTCGTCGGCAGCTGCGAACAATGCCTCCGCCCACAATGGCCCTTACGCGGTGGCCAAGAGTGGCGTAAATAATCTTACCCAAACATTGGCGCTGGAAATGGCGCCCATGGGCATCCGGGTTAATGGTGTATCACCGGGCCCCATTCCCACAGAAGTGTTCCTGGAATTTCTCAAGCTGGAAGAAAAAGACATTCCAGAACTGGGCAAACGCTTCCAAATTCCACTCGGTCGAGTCGGCACCCCCGAAGATATTTCGCCGGCCGTCGTGTTTCTGGCCTCTGAAGCTTCCAGCTGGATGACCGGACAAACGATGTTAATCCGCGGTGGCCCTGGCTAGGTCCCGACTTACCTTACTGACGGTAACTGTACCGTCTGGACGGTTTACTTAAAACGCGCTATAACAACCCCATGACCTCCCTCTCTCCAAGCAAACTCAACATCATCAGTGCCGCCGCTCGGGTCACCCAACGGGTAGGCGCCTCTAACCTAACCCTCGAACGTATCGCAGCAGAGGCGGGTATCTCCAAAGGCGGGCTGCTCTACCACTACCCCAACAAACGCGCCCTGCTTGAAGGCATGCTGGGGCACCTGCTGTCTTTGATGGAAAACCGCCTGAGTCAGGCGCCAGAACAACGCAGCCTGACCGACTACATTCTAGTTGACGCCAAACCCAGTGCCGAAGAACACGCCATCTCCCAGGTCTTGCTGGCAGCCGCCGCAGAAGACCCTGAACTAATGGATCCCGCCCGGCAGTTAATTCAGAAGCAACTCAACGACGCCCAAAGCCACTCCAAACACGCCTTACTAATACTGCTAGCCGCGGAGGGATTGCGCTTTCTCGACGTGTTGAACTTGCTACCAGACAACACCATGCGTAAAGAATTGTTCCAGACCATTGCAAACGCTGCGCAGGAACTGCAAGGACGATCGCCCGAATGAACCATAGCCTGTTAGCCAGACGGCTCACGCCAACACTCGCCGTGATCGTCAGCGCACTCATTCTCAGCGGCTGTGACGCTATCAGTAGCCTCACGTCAGCAGAAACGACAGACAATCTCGCTCAACAAGAGACAGCCACCCAAACAACAACCCGCCAGGCTCGCGTATACCGCGTGCCACACTTCGCCGGCAGCAATCGACAAGACTTGGTCGCGCGGGTTTACGCCGCACAAACCATTGATCTGGCATTCGAAGTCAGCGGTACCCTGATCGAACTGCCCGTACGCGAAGGCCAAAGCATTGAGCGCGGCCGACCGATCGCCAAGCTTGCCCAGACAGACTTCGAACTCGCGGTGCAAGAAGCCCAAGTTCAACTGCGCCTGAGGCGCAACGATCTGCAACGCAAAACATCGCTACTTGCCAAGCGCGGTATCTCCCAATCGGTTGTCGACGACGCCCAGGCCGAGGCTGATCTTGCCTCGGTCAGACTCGCACAGGCCAGAGAATCGCTGCGTGAGACACAACTACTCGCACCCTTCGATGCCTATGTTGCCGAGCGACTGGTCGACAATCACAGCAACGTGCAAGTCGCCGTGCCCATCGTCCGTCTGTTTGATCTAAGCAAACTGCACTTACGGGCGAATGTACCAGAAGCGTTGCTGGCGACGATCACCACCAACAAGGTTACCTCCCTCACCGCGAAATTTGCGTTTATTCCAGATCAGACCTTTGCACTGAGCTATCTGGAACATCGCGGCGAAGCTGATGAAGTTGCCCAAACCTACGAAGTCAGTTTTGCAATGGAAAGCCCCACTGACTACAGCCTGCTGCCAGGTATGACCGCCAGTATTCAACTGGACTATCGCAACGAACTAAACGCCGAACATTCCTTTGAGATTCCGGCGTCGGCACTGGTTTCTGAGCCTGATGGTGCGCTCAGCGTGTGGCTACTCAATGAAACCGACAACAGCATCAAACGCCAGCGCGTCACTGCCAGCATCGCCAGCAATGGCCGTATTCGGGTGACCCAAGGCCTAGCCGGCAACGAACTCGTGGTCAGCTCAGGCACGGCCTTTCTGCAAGACACTATGCACATCGTGCCGTTAACGCTATAGCCCCGTGACCCAAGCTAAGTCCATTGCTCGCTCAAGCATTGCTCGACTCTCAATCGAGCAGCCCCTCTATCCTTGGTTGCTGATCGTTATTTGTCTCTTCGGTGGCTGGTGGGGCATCGAAAATGTCGGCCGACTCGAAGACCCTGAGTTTCCAGTCAAGAACGCCCTGATCGTTACACCCTACCCCGGCGCATCTGCCGAAGAGGTCGAGCAGGAAGTTACAGATCTGATCGAAACCGCTATTCAGCAAATTCCCCAGCTCGATTTTATGCACTCAAAGTCATTGTCGGGGCGATCAGAAGTACAGCTGCGCTTGCTGGAACAGTACAGCCTCGAAGACACACGACAAATCTGGGATGAGATGCGCCGCCGTATTCGCGAAATCGAATCCAGATTGCCGCCGGGAGCGCACACGCCCATTGTGCGCGACGACTTTACCGATGTGTACGGCATGCTGTACGCCATAAGTACCGCCGACTACCCCACGACCAATCAGAAAGACGTTGCAGACCTGTTCGAACGCGAGATAAAAGGCGTCAGTGGTGTTGCCAAGGTTCGAACCGAAGGTCTGCCCCAAGAGGCTATATACGTCGAACTACCAGCAACACGACTGCTGCGCCTAGGCATTCCCATCGAAACAATCTTCGAAAGCCTGGCGACACAAAACCAGGTACAGGCTGTTGGCTCTGTGGCGCACGGCGAACGACGACTGCGTATTGCGCCACCCGCCACGTTGAACAGTGTCGCGTCAGTCGGTGAGCTGCGCATTGGCGCACCCGGCTCTACAGAGATACTCCGGCTTTCAGACATCGCAACCATCGTGCGCGAAAATGTTGAAGTGCCTAACGAAATTATCCGCTACAACGGCGACCGAGTATTTCTGCTCGGCGTCTCGGTAACCTCAGGACAAAACGTGGTTGACGTTGGCGAGCGTGTTGATGCCCGCTTGGCAGAACTAGCACCACAGCTACCCCTAGGTTTTGAAATCACACCCATCAGCTTGCAGCATACGGTCGTTGCCGACTCGATTCGTCAGTTCATGCGCAATCTACTGCTGTCGATTATCACTGTAATCGGCGCACTGTGCGTGTTTATGGGCTGGCGTGCTGGCACTGTTGTTGGCGCCGTGTTGATCTTGACGGTCGGCGGCACTTTAATGTGCATGGCGCTCTTTGGTATCGAACTGCAACGCATCTCCCTTGGCGCACTTATGATCTCGATGGGCATGCTGGTCGACAACGCCATCGTCGTCGCCGAAGGCATGATTATCGGCGTGCAACGCGGACAAAGCCCGGCAACCGCAGCTGAAAATGCGGTGCGACGCACCCAGTTTCCACTGCTTGGCGCCACGGTCATTGGCATTCTGGCCTTCGCCCCGATTGGTCTGTCTGATAACGACTCTGGGTTTTTCTTGCGAACACTGTTCTGGGTGGTCGCCATGTCGCTCATGCTCAGCTGGGCGCTCGCCATCTCAATCGTTCCTATGCTTGGCAGTCGTTTGCTAAAGACAGGTGACAACCCAACAGAGAATCTGTACACCGGTTGGGGTTATGCGCCTTATCGGTGGCTGCTCAACCTAAGCCTTAGACATGTCTGGCTGGCTACTCTGGTGATCGTTGGTATTACCGGCACTTGCCTGTGGGGCTTCACAAAAGTGAAGCAAGAATTCTTCCCAACTAACAGTTCGCCCCTATTCTTTGTCGATTTTAATTTGCCCCAAGGCACCGACATTCACACCACTGCCGCCGTCTTAGAGAAGGCAGAACAACAACTTTTACAGGTACCTAATGTCACCGCAGTGACCACCTTTGTCGGTCGTGGCCCTCTACGCTTTGCTACCACAATTAACCCCGAGCAGCCCAATGCCGCCTATGCGCATCTGCTCGTACGAGTGCCTGACGTTAGCCTTATGCAAGAGGCTATGCAGGCAGCTAAACCTATTGTTACTGCCGCACATCCCGATGCTGATGTGTTGGTGCGACGCAGTGAGTTTTCGCCTGGCGGCGCTTCAAAAATCGAAGCACGCTTTTCGGGACCAGACGCACAAACGTTGCGACGACTAGGCAATGAAGCGATCAAGATCTATCAACAGCAGGGTCTGGCTGCACTAAAGCTCGATTGGCGACAACCTGAACTGCAGCTCACGCCAGACTACAACGACGCCCGCGGTCGCATGGCCGGCGTGTCGCGAAGCGATGTCTACCGCAGCATCGGTTACGCAACGAACGGTGTGCCCGTCGGTCTGTTTCGCGACAAAGATGATCTGTTACCCATCATAGCCAGAGCCCCCGTCAACGAACGACAAAATCTCGACGGCCTATTACAGCGGCGTGTCTGGAGCCGAACTGAACAAACTTATGTGCCACTCGCACAGATCGTCCAGGGACTCACACTGGAAGGCGCGGACGCGCAGATTCTCCGACGGAATCGCATTCGAACCCTCACCGCCCAGGCAAATCCGCCAGAGGGCGGTAACTTCGCGCGCTACTTTGCGAAACTGCGCGGCCCCGTAGAAGCCATTCCACTACCCCCTGGCTATCGGCTGGAATGGGGTGGGCAGTTCGAATCAAATGGTGAAGCGCGCGAATCGCTGGGCTCCGTCATACCGAGCACCTTCGGCGTGATGGTACTCGTTACGATTCTCCTGTTTGGTCGTATCAAACAGGCATTGGTGATTTGGCTAACTGTGCCCATGATTGTCTGCGGCGTGGTAATTTCTCTGCTGGCAACTGATCTCGGCTTCACATTCCCTGCGTTTCTCGGCTTCCTCTCACTTACCGGCATGCTGATTAAAAATGGCGTGGTGCTGGTTGACGAAATAGACAAGCGCAGCAATGAAAGCGGACTCACGCTCGAGAACCTGGCAACCGCCAGCATTAGTCGACTCAGGCCAGTCATACTCGCCTCGGGCACAACCATTGCTGGCATGTCCCCATTGCTCAATGACCCGTTTTTCAAAGAGATGGCGGTCTGCATCATGGGTGGCCTGGCGTTCTCCACCTTACTCACAATGCTCGCGGTGCCCGTGTTTTATCGAATCCTTATCGGGCCTAAAAATGCGAGTCCGCGGCCCCTCAAGCCAATGGCGACTTGAACAGAGATTACCTAGACTAGCCGGCCAACAATCTAAGGACAAAATTGTGACTTTGAATCAACTGATCACGACCTTCTGTACTCTGGCATTGATCAGCCTCAGTGGTTGCAGCAACGAACCGGCAACGTCTATTACTGGTGAAGCCACAACCAGTCAGACCGCACCTGGCGCTACCTCTAAGACTGTGACTAAGACTGCGACCCCGTCCACCACAATTGCCGGAGAATGGACTCTGACCATAGACACCCCTAGGGGCGTACAGAACCCGAAGGTGCAGATCTCAGAAGCAAACGGCACCCTCTCTGGCACCTACGAGAGTTTTCGCGGACCGATCGATATCGCCAGCGTCACTGTTGACGGCAATCGCTTCAGCTTCCCGCTTATTCTCACCGTGCCTATCGGCGAGATCGAAGTGAATTACGAAGGCACTATAGAAGGCGATCGCATGGTTGGGCTCGTCAAAAACCCGCGTGGCGAGGTGCCATTTTCTGGTGTGCGAACCGGCTCGTAGAGCCCCTCAAACGATAAATGCCCAGCGCCAACTAACTACATAGAGCGCTGCGACAATCACCCATCCCGCGCCAAACACCAGCCAGCGCAGCACTCTGTCGAAAAGTGCAACTCGATGCACCTTCATCGGGACACCTCCTCATTTTTGAACGGCGCGAGTGCCGCGCCTGCGCAGATCAGATGGCTTACCAGATAGCGATCGCATCGATGACGGCCAGGCCGCCGATAGAACAAGGGCAGACAACTTCTGCCCAGCAACACCAATACCGTTGGGCCGCGCCACTGTGACAGCGTGGTTTGGCGGCGTTCATCGATAATGGTCAGGGAAGGCTCAGAGCGGTTTGAATCGGCTGAACAGGAAAGCTGCACATCCAGAAGATAACGACCAGATTCAGGGTTAAGCACGTACATGGATCACCTCAGCGTTCTTGGATAAGCCGTGAAATCGGGCCATCCTTAACGCAAATGATAATCATTATCATATAAGAATCAAGTCCTTTGGATACTACAGGCCGCTGTATCAGCGATTCACAAGTGTGGTTAGCGGCAGATCATCACTGCTGCTGTATTCCTCTGTGGCGCGCTCAATTGACGGTCGAATGGCGAGCAAACACACCAACCCGAACAACAGCCCCAACACCGCACCACTGACGTGGGCCGAGTAATTGATGTAAGAGACGGCGCCAAATCGATTCATGTCAAACAAATCCCAGCCGACGTACCACAGCGCGAGCAACCAGGCTGGCAAGCGGAACACGCGAACAATAACCAGAAACCAGAAGAAGCAACGAATCTGTGCACGCGGCACCAGCACACCCAGTGCGGCGACCGCAGCCATCACCACCCCAGACAGGCCCACAGTCGGCAAAGCTTCAGGGACACCCAGCATGGCATAGCTGTACCCGAGGCTTGTCACAACCGTCGCCACGGCGATGAAGGCGGCAAACACAAAATTGCCGACAATCAATTCAACTGATGCCGCAAACACAAAGAAAAACAGCAAATTACCGAGCAAATGCATCGCGTCGCCATGGGAAAACGTTGCGGTCACCATGCGCCAGAGGTTGGGATCTGCGGGGTCGTACGCAAGTTCAGACGTGAGCGCCGCGGGCACTCGTATCTGGTAACGCTGATAGCGGTCAGCTATTCGGCTGAACATGTAGGCGCGATCATCACCCAAATCAGCAAACAACCGCAGCGGCTCAATGTTCTCGACTATGACGCGTAGCTGCTCGGGGGCCGAAGCGGCACGCCGCAGCGTATCGTAGATAACCCGGCAACCAACCCCTGGAAACGCATTAGCAATCCGCTGATGTATCGCCTGAGTATTGGCGTCGATCGGCTCGCTGCAAAATTCGGCTACGGCATCGTTATGCCGCTTGTCGACGCTGTATTGCTGCCAGTAAACAAACAGGCACACCAAACAGATCAACACCGTAAACACGGGCAAGCCGCGCTTTTGGGTATCCATCATGAAAGGTAAAAACAGCACTATTCGACCCGTACTGCGGCGCTTATCCGCAGCGTTTGGTGGCAATGAGGGTCATTGCACACATCTCGCGTCCTCAGGCTCTCATGCCAAGCTGTATAGGTCCGTTAGCGGTATCACATCACAGACAGGCAGAGGGCCAAGAAGGCTGGAGCTAGTCTTTAGAGCCATCGGTGTCAGGCTTGGGCTTGTTGGTCGCTGTCGCAGCGTCATCCTCAACAACCTCAGACTCAGACTCAGATTCGGCAGCAGGTTTAGCAGCTGGCTGCTTGCCTTGAAACGCATAGCCCGCAAATGCCGATTGACTGATGCCTGTTGTACGGCCAGTACGTCGGGTAGACGCCTTACGCCCACCGGTACTTGATTTAGAACTTCCCGGAGTCAACTTCTTGCTTGCCATAGCCGGCTTTCCTGCTCTGCATTTCTCGACCAGTGTAACAGCTGCAGCACCACGACCTCGCGCAGCTTGACCGCATCAATTGCTCATTTAGACTGCCTCGATGACACAACTACGCGTAGCAATTGCCGGCGCCGGCATCGGATCTGATCACCTCGACGGCTATCTTGCCAACCCTGACCTGTTTGAGGTGATAGCGGTCTGTGACCCACATCCAGATCGAGCGCAGCCACTGATCGCCCGGGCAGGTTGCGAACTGCTCCCCTCCTACATTGATGTTCTCGCGCGCGACGACATCGACCTGCTTGACGTCTGCCTGCCACCCGCCATGCACAAACAGGCCATCCTTGATGCTTTGGATGCAGACAAACACGTGGTTTGCGAAAAGCCATTGGCAGCCTCGTTGGCTGAGGTCGATGAGCTCATTGCCGCCGCGTCGAATTCAGCACCTATGGTTTTTCCAATCTTCCAATACCGCTTTGGGAACGGCATTGGCCAGTTGGCGAAAATCATCGAACGCGGCCTCGCAGGTAAACCCCTCATTGCAACGCTTGAGACTCATTGGCGACGAGACGCTGCCTATTACGACGCGCATTGGCGCGGGACCTGGGAGACGGAATTGGGAGGCGCGGTTATAGGGCATGCGATTCACGCTCATGATCTGCTGTGCCAGGTGCTTGGCCCCGTAGCCAGCGTACAGGCGAACCTTGCAACACGTGTGAACGACATCGAAGTAGAAGACTGTGGCGCCATCGCGCTGCAAATGGAAAACGGGACACTCGCAACCTCGTCCATTACGCTCGGCCACACTTCAAATGAATCACGTCTGCGATTTTGCTTCGAACGTCTCAGCGCCGAAAGCGCCACAGGCGGTGAGCCGTTCAATCCAGGTGCAGCCCCCTGGGTATTCACGGCATCAGACCCTGCTGATCAGCCCATCATCGACGAGGTGGCCAACCGCTATAACGAACATCAGGAAGGCTTCGCCCGACAGTTGGAGCTTATACATGCAACACTCACTCGAAACGCACCTCCACCCGTAACTCTTGCTGATGCCCGCGCAGCGCTTGCACTGGCTACAGCCATTTATCAGTCAAACAGCGAAGGCAGCCGGGTTAATCTGTCTGAGCCAACCGACCCCACCTGGTACAACGGCTGGCGCTGAGCAACCCAAAGGTCGCTAACCAGAGAACCAGGAGCAACCAATTTTTAGACTGCGTCGATGAAGTAGCATCCAAAAGCTCGAATGGGTCATGCTACTGCTCAAGCTACGCTGATGAATGCAAGCCAGGCTTGAACGTATTCCAGCATGTCGTCACGCGACACCACGCGATCTGGCGCCTCCTCATCGTGTGTCGCCTCGATCGAAACCGACTGATCACGAAAATCGACACAATGCCCATTGCCACTAAAGTCACCCGAAAAGTCAGGATCTTTGAGCAAGGCAATCAACTCTTCTGCGATGGCTGTTGAGCCCTGAATATCCGTTTGCAGGTAAGTCGCTAGACGTTCATCGTCGCCACGCGCGCAGTGCATGCCGTCTTGGTCGGTATAAAATTCCAGTTCAATGGTCATACGCTGGCCTGCTGGTTGTTAGGGGTTCGCTGAGTCGCTTGAAAAATACGCATCACTGGTTCCGCCGATACACCGGGAACGCGGTATTGATGCCGCCACGCGACGAGGTATAACCCTGCACTTCAAAACCGAGACCCGAGGGGCCGGACCACGGCTGCTTCTGCGGATTCTTACTGTTCTTATAGGCGTGAACAATAAGGTCGACAACGTCTTGCTGACTTAGCTTGTCAGGAAAAAAACTCGAGAACTTTGATTTCCATTGGCCCCCGTCACGCACCTCAATGTTGGCGGTATAAACGCCAACTCTATTCGGTCTGTCTTTTATAGACACCACCCTTGCGTTTGCAGGGTCATGCCCACCCGGCCGCGAGTGAAAACCCGTGGGCTTGCCCTTTCTATTGATCTCACCTTCGAAGACATGCCACAGGTTGATCTCAGGCTTTGAATCTGACCAATGTGGCAGCTTTGCTCGCGAGGCCGGAGCCTGACTTTTGGCTGAACCACTCGAAGACGGCGCAGGGTCGGCACTCTGGGTTTGTGACTGGCTTTGTGAGCCGCCCTGTCCACTGAGCGCTGCCAGATCAATCCCAAATTTTTCTAGATTGACACCAAACGCGATCAGTATGACCGCAACAATCGGCACCAATTTTTTGTATTTTTGCACTGCAAACTCCCAAAGACCTGACGCGGTGTAATCGCGCTACGAAGGCCAAGAATACCAGTGACAGCGAGAATTAGCAGGCAGTGTCCAAGAGCAACAAGCACCAATCGGGCGCCGCCTGAACCGTTTCATCCGCCGCTACGCCAATTCGTCGCACCACTCTACGCCGCCCTAGCAGGTCCCCGTAATCTGGTCATCAGCGAAAGAGGATAATTGATGGAAATTTACGATCTGTTCAATGCGGAGCAGTGGATTCGTCACCTGCGTGGCGGCGTCCATTTCACGGCAGCTATGACAGCTCTGCTGCTTGGACCGACTGTACTAGGTCGCGCAAAGGGCACCCCGGCACATCGGCTGCTCGGACGAATTTGGGTGGCATTGATGTTGGCACTCAACCTGAGTGCACTCACAATGTACGGTTTAGACGGCCGTCCAAATCTATTCCACGCGTTCGCGTTGCTAAGCTTGTGGGCATTGATTCCGGGTTTCCTTGCAATCCGACGCTACACTGCAACCAAAGATCGCAAAGATCTGGTCGCACACAAGGTTTGTATGCATTGGGCCTACTTTGGTCTCGTGGCAGCCGGTGTCTGGCAAGTAGCGTCACGCATCGCCGTATTGTCGGAGTCGGCTGAGTTCAACAACGCTCTGTGGATTTTGGGGCTGTTGACCGTCATAGCGAGCTGGGCGTTCAATCGGTGGCTGGTCGCTATGTCAACTGCGGTCCATAGCCAACCGCCCACCCACGCGCTCTAAGAAGGGCTGCATCTTGTCGGGGTTGCGCTGAATGTAGGCTCTGTGCAATTGCCCGGTTTCGCCATTGCGCAATGCACCTTCCATAATGGTCAGCGTGGCAGGCTCGCTCGAATGCTGCCACAACATACCCATCGCCCCGGGCATTTCCAAGAACCGTATTTGCACTTCGTTGGCTGGATACTTTTTAGCGAGAAACAGGGTCATTTGAACAATTCGCTCGGGCCCGGTTACTGGAATCAGAGCAGCCCTTACCACACCGCCACCATCCGAATAGATTTTAGAATCGTCGGTTAACAAGCTAAGCAACACATCTCGGTCACCGCTTGCTACTGCCAGCATCAACTGCTGAATCAGTACCTGTTGGGTTGCGGGTACCGTGGGACGATGGTCTGCCAGACTGATTTTTTGTTGAGCCCGATGGAAGCGTTGTCGCGCGGTGCTTGAGCTCGATTCGGTCACATCACCAATTTCTTCAAACGACAAATCAAAAGCTTCGCGCAATACATATACAGCGCGGTCTACCGGTTTGAGTGTTTCCAGTACGGTCAGCAGCCCAATACTCAGCGCTTCAGACAGCTCCACCAGTTCATCAGCAAGTACGGGGTCTGGTAGCCAAGGGCCTATGTATTCCAAACGTCGTACTTGCTCATGTCGCAATCGATCAATGGCGAGGTTGGTAACCACCCGAAATAGCCAGGGCCCAGCTTCAGTGGGTGCCTGAGTTTGTTGCAGCAGCCGTAGATGCGCATCCTGCACCACATCTTGTGCGTCCGCGACAACCCCCAGTACGCCGTATGCCAGACTAAACAGACGGCGTTCATCAACCGAACTCTCGCTCTTTTTTGTTTCACTCACGCTAGGGCCGCTCACCTAAAAACTCCAAAGCAAACTCGGCAAATTCACTTTCACCCGGGTCACTGATTGGCGCCAGCACACCTGCAAGCTGGGCAACAACCGCCACCGACAAGATAGCCGCGCCACCCATAAACCAACCTACTGCCCAGCGCGCAGGTATCACAGGTATACCTAACCGTCGGCTTGCAATCCCGAGACCATTCACCCCGTGATACAGGCCGGCCAAGGGCAATACAACGTAGTAAGGGATAAAGACATAAGGCAAATACTCTATCGCAAAAGCGACCCCAGCAAACTCAGGGTAGACACCCGCAAAAAAAGACGGCGCTCGCAGGGCCGCAATGTGGCCAAAAATGACCAAGAGCAGGAACACGCCGGTTACTCGATGCCATTTGGCGCGAACCGACAGATCACGGCGGGGCTCTCTGAAGTACCTTAAAATTCCGGCAGAAATATGTACCAGCAGAGCGCCCAGAATGACAATCTCAACCGCCGGGAACTGATACACCTGGCGCAAACTTGACTGCACCTCGTTGTAGAGTAGCTCTCCACCAATAGCCAACCAGGTGTTAATCAGGTGGGCAATAAGGAACACAAAAAATAGCATGCCAGAGGCGGCTTGGGTGGTTTTCAACACGATGGACTCCTACCAATGAAGGTTTTTCTACATCTCCACCAATAGACGTTTCAGCATTAACAAACGTGACAAGATTTTGAAACTATTTCAGATTTTTGGCGCGAGCGCTGGAACAACCAGAATCGCGGTAAAGTAGCGCTTCCTCTTCGTGCCGGTTGGCTGTAAATGCCCCACTCAAGTTTATCATTATCGACAAACACCGCCCCTGCCATCGAGGCCTACGTCTGGGGTTACCCGCTGATGGCGGTGCATCGCACGCGTCTGTTGTTTTGTTCACGCACTGCTACCGGGTTAATGAACCACGTGAACGACCTAGCCACACCAGCCGATCGTGGCGTTGTGGTGCCAAACAACGATACGCTCTACTCCTCGGGTTGGTACGACCTGCGCCACGGCGATCTCAATATTGAAGTGCCTGCGATGGATCATGCCTCGCGCTACTGGAACCTGATGATCGTTGACGCGTATACCCACGTCGCCTACGTGTGTCGGCGGCACCACGGTGTTGCTGGTACTCGTGTACGCGTGACCTACGACCCAAGCGCCGCAGCTACCAACGACAACAGCACGGTTATTCCCATTGCCACTCCAACCGCATGGGTCATTATTCGAGTGTTGGTTGAAACACCACACGATCTGCCCACAGCGCGCACGCTGCAGCAGGCATTCAAGATTACGCCACCCACTGCACACCCGAATGACACTACAGTTAGAGCAGGACGGCCTACTACCATTGCCGACGCTGGAGCAGATTTCTATTCAGAGCTCGCCCGCTATGTCGAGCTCGACCCCCCTGCACCTTGGCACCCACCACTGTCGGCCGCCGCACATGCCCTGATTAACAGCCCTTCCCAGTTCTCCACCGAAGAGTTGGCTGCAGGCGTCCAGGCCGGTGAGAAACTCGTTCGCGGTATGAATGTGAACGGCAGCGTCCAGAAAAATGGCTGGAGCACAGGGCGAGACGCTCAAGGCTTCGGCAACGACATTCTCAAACGAGCAGTGGGCGCCAAGTTTGGGCTGGGTGGGCATCAGGCGATCGAGAATCGATCGTACACCGCTCAAGAAGACATCGAAGGCAATAAACCCGATGGCAACCGCGTGCTGACAATGCGGTTCGGAGCAAACGCACTGCCGCCGTGCAACGCGTTTTGGTCTCTCACCGCCTACGGCACTGACCTCTACCTTGTCGCCAACGAGATTGACCGCTGGTCGATTGGCGACAGAACGCCCGAACTGGTTTATGCCGACGACGGCAGCCTGACAATACACATCAGCGCCAACCACCCACCTGACACCGCCAATTGGCTGCCGGTACCCTCCGGCCCCTATTTGTTGGGAATGCGTGTTTATGAAGGCCGCGACGAGGTTGTTGGCTGTGAGTGGTTCCCGCCCGCTCTGGAAATCCAATCACACTAATCGCGATACGGCTAACTATCAGGTATCGGCTACGCGGCGTGATGTTACTCAGACACATCGCTTGTACACTGCGGCCTGCTGAACGGCTGGATAACTAAAAAATGATGGTCTGGATAACCTGCGCGCTTTTCATGGCGGCCGTCGCCGCTGCGTCTTACCTGCTGACGCGGGGCACCGTCAACGACAGCGAAGGCTACTTTATGGCCGGGCGCTCGCTCACCGGTACCTTCATCGCCGGCTCACTGTTGCTCACCAATATTTCTGCAGAACAGATCATCGGTCTGGCCGGATCAGCCTACGCCTTCAACATGAGCTCCATGGCTTGGGAAATAACGTCTGTGGTGGCGATTATGATCATGGCATTGGTCTTCCTGCCCAGATACCTCGCCAATGGTTTCACAACGCTCCCGCAATACCTCGGCAATCGCTTCAGCCCCGCTGTACGCCAGGCCACGGTCACACTGTTTTTACTCGGCTACGGGCTTGTCACGATTCCTTCGGTGCTCTACTCCGGCACCATCGCCGTACTACAAACCTTTGTCACCGAACTGGATGGCCCCTACAGCTTCACGGGAGTCATGCTGGTCATCGGCTTGATCGGTTTGGCCTATTCCGTATCCGGCGGTCTTCGAGCGATTGCTATTTCCGATACGCTGAATGGCGTGGGTCTGGTCTTCTTCGGATTCCTCATTCCGTTTCTGGCCTTGCAACAACTTGGCGACGGCAGTGCGTGGGCAGGCTGGCAAACCGTCACCACGGCACACCCAGAAAAGCTCAATGCGATCGGCTCAGAAACAGATCCAACGCCATTTCTAACTCTGTTCACCGGCATGCTGTTTGCGAACCTTGCGTACTGGGGCACTAATCAGTACGTCATCCAGCGCTCTCTTGCGGCAAAGAGCCTCGCGGCTGGTCAAAAGGGCGTTTTACTCTCGGGCTTTTTCAAACTACTCATTCCCATCTTCATCATGCTGCCCGGCATAATCGCCTATCACCTTTACGGCGATTCTCTCGCTAGCATGGACCATGCCTACCCTCGACTGGTAAGCGATGTCTTGCCCAGTTTTCTAACGGGAATTTTCCTTGCGGTGTTGCTGGGTGCAGTATTCAGTTCGTTCAACTCGCTACTGCAAAGTTCAGCCACACTTATCACCTACGATGTTTACGAGCCCTGGTTGAAAAAACGAACCGGACAGGTTGTTGACGACACCACGCGGATTCGCATCGGTCGCCTGGCCTGTGTGGTTATTACCCTCTGTGGTCTGATCGCAGCACCCAGTCTGCAGCACGCGCCCGACGGTCTGTGGCAACTGATTCGCAAGTTCACCGGGTTCTACAACATTCCCATCATCGTGATCGTGCTTGGCGCCATGTTCATGCCGCGCGCAACCTCAAAAGCCGCGGTCGCCGTGGTGCTCTTCCATATCCCGGCGTACGCGATTATCACGTTCTGGTGGGACACGGGTATTCACTTTATTCATTGGTACGCGATTCTATTCACGCTAGAGATGACTATTTTGTGGGCAGTAAAAGGGCCGACTTATCAGGCCCCCGACAACTCTGCAGAAATCGACCTGACGCCGTGGCCACATCGATGGAAGATGGTAGGTTTTCTTGGTAGTTGTGTGGTTGGGCTCTATCTGTTGCTGTCACCACTCGGTATCGCAAGCTAGCCGGCCGCGATACCGGCGGCAAACCCCGCGCTCTGCTTAAGACGCATGACTCGCGCGTAGGCACCACCGAGAGTTTCGGGGCGCAACGCGCCGTTCTCAAGGGCTTCCAATACCCAGCCAGCAACTCGGTCGGCCAAGTGCGGATCGTATTGCATTGAGTTCGACATCAGCAGCATGTCGTTACCTGCCTGCAAAGCATAGATCACAGACTCCTGCAGCGAGAAGTTATTGCGGATGGCACCCATATCAAGGTCATCCGTAATCACAACACCATCAAAGCGCAGCTTTTGCCGCAACACCAGCTGCAACGCTTTTTCTGAAAAAGTGACCGGCAGCTCACCGTTACTAAAGCTGGGGTGAAACAAATGCCCACTCATGACGACCTGAGCCTTACTCGCCAACAGTTGAAACGGCCGCAGCTCTTCACTGGACCAGGTGCTGGTTATATCGACAAAGCCGTTGTGGCTATCGCCGCGGGAGGTGCCGTGGCCAGGGAAGTGTTTTAGCGTCGTGGCAACATCCGCTTGATCCATGCCATCGATAAAGCTGTTGGCATAACTGGCAACGCTTGCTACCTGCGCGCCAAAACTTCTGCCGTGCTTGCCAATGACCGGATTACTCGGATCGTGCCAGTCTACGGACGGCGCCAGATTGAGATTAAAGCCCGCTGAGCGCAGTTGCCGGCCTGCCGCAAAATAAAGCTCACGTGCTTCGAGGTCATTCAGATTGTTGGCAACCCAGTGGGCACGCGGGATTTCCTTAAAGCCAACACTGGTGGACAGCCGCTGCACCAACCCACCCTCTTGATCGATCGCATTCAGCACCTGCGGGTTAGAGCGAACAAACAGCTCAGCTAAACCCAGCAACGAAGCGCGATCTTTCACGTTGTGTCGCAACAGCACTGTGCCGCCGACCTGGCCCTTGGCCAACTGACTGGCCAACAGCTGAGCCGACTCGTCATCTGCAGAATTGGCCGGCAGACCCAGCATCAACAGTTGCCCTACCATCGCGACAGCCTCAGCGGTGCTGGTCGGCTGAGTCTCTGGTACCGGTGACATCGGTGATATCGGTGATTTTGGCACTATCGGCGGTATTACTGCCCCGGGAGTCACAACACTCTGGCAGCCGGCCACCACAGGAATCGCAAGGGCTGCGGACGTCATTTGTAACGCCCGACGGCGCGATATGGCGCTCGGCGGCGGGGCGGGAAAACTGTCGATTTGATCGGGTATTTTATTCACACGTAATTTTACCGGAAAACGCGCCGCTCTACTGTTAACTCGGCGCCCTGAATTTGTATAGTGGGGGCTTGAAAACGGGGCTATCGAGGAAATCATGACAGATCTGGTATTGCGCGAAGACGATGCGGGGCTTGCGCTGCTCACACTCAACCGCCCAGACAAGCTAAACGCCCTTACCGTCGGTATGTTTCAACAGCTGCGCGAGCATGTGCGGGATATTGCTCGAGACGACTCGGTGCGCTGTATCGTCCTACGTGGTGCCGGCAAGTGCTTCTCGGCGGGCCATGATCTGGCCGATATTGGCGCCGGCGAGGTGGTGCCATCGAGGGGCTGGCATTCTGAAACGTTACGGCTGCTCGAAAAATTACCCAAGCCGGTCATTGCAGCGGTACACGGACATTGCTACACGGGCGCTCTGGAAGTGGCGCTCGCTGCTGATTTCATCGTGGCTGCCGAGAGCGCCAAATTTGGCGATACCCACTCAAAATGGGCACTCACCCCAGTTTGGGGAATGAGCCAACGCCTGCCACGGCGTGTCGGCATTGCCACTGCCAAGCGCCTGATGTTCACCGCTGAAACCGTAAGAGCAGAGGCTGCGCTCGCCCTCGGACTCTGTGAAATGGTGGTGCCAGACGACCGCTTCGATCAAGAAATTCGCCAACTAGCGGCCACCATCAGTGCCAATTCCAGCTTCACTCACGCAGCGAACAAGCAACTATTGGAAGCCACCGATGCACGCGCGCTGGACGCTGGCCTGCAGTGGGAAGTGATGGAATCCGCAGGCACGGGGCCAGACATGAAAGAACGGATCGCGGCGTTTAACAAACGTTAGTCTCAGCTGCCGCTAAGATT
>JALZVT010000047.1 GCA_023300545.1 Pseudomonadales bacterium | reverse complement strand
ATATTCAGTTCTTTCCAGCGCCATCCGATCACGGCTCCGTTGAT
Source organism: Pseudomonadales bacterium (assembly GCA_023300545.1). Classification (GTDB taxonomy): domain Bacteria; phylum Pseudomonadota; class Gammaproteobacteria; order Pseudomonadales; family Azotimanducaceae; genus JALZVT01. Next base: position 45,714 of record JALZVT010000047.1, on the reverse strand, counting down.
TTATCACCGCCACACCCCGCAAGCGCGACCGCAGAACCCAACGACCTCACACGCGCCGAACTCGTCCGCTTTGCAGCCGACGACCGGGAGCAGCACGCACCAATGACACTTGCCGGGCTCGGCCCCAATGAAGCTGAGATCTGGTGCGACAGCGAGCCCACAATGCCGATCAGCTACCACGGGGCGGTTACCCAGTTCACAGGCCGCCAGGGGCCCACTCTGACGTTCCTCAGCGCCTGTGTGAAGGTCACCAAGCTTGCTGATGTCCGCCAAATCACGTTTGATCTTTACCGCGAACTCCTCGAGGCAATGGCAAGCCTTGAGGCACCACGCTTCGTACGAATCTGGAACTACATACCCGAGATCAACGCCGGCACCGGCGACAACGAGTGCTACCGGCAATTTTGCTGGGGGCGCGCAGACGCACTGGGTACGATCAGCCTGCCTGCGGCCACCGGGATCGGCAGTCGGGACGGCTGGTTGAGGGTTAGCGCACTGTGCACCGGACCGGAAGGTCGGCCTGACAGTATCGGCATCCGCCACCTTGAAAATGCCCGCCAGCTGAGCGCTTATAACTACCCCCGAGAATACGGCCCTCGGAGCCCCTCATTCGCCCGCGCCACATTGGTCAGCCCAGCGACGGGTCGCAGTGGGCAATCTTTGTTACTCGTCTCAGGCACATCGAGCATAGTGCACCACCAAACCTTGCACGCCGGCAACATCGCCGCACAGACCGCTGAGACAGTACGCAATATTCAGACGCTATTAATGGCGCCGGGCGGAGATTCAAGAACACCGCTACCAGCAGACTCAAACGTCGACTTCGATCCCGTGCCATTGGCAATCCGCTACTATCTGCGCAACTCAGCAGATCTGCCCCAGGCACGCTCAAGCTGGACGGCCAATGCCGGTCATTGGCCGGCTCCGGCCTGGTATGAGGCCGATATTTGTCGTTCAGACCTCGCTATGGAGGTCGAAGCTGTCTTCAGCGTTTGAAATAGGCAGGTCTTTTCAGGACAATCCCGCGCTATTGAGTTAATTGAATCTTCTAGATGATGCCTGAGGCAAATCCAGTGCAGACGCCAGAACAACTAAAGATGGCTGAGCTAATCGTTGACGTTCTCAACCTTGAAGACGTTGCAGCTAGCGAAATCGATCCCGCCACCATCATGTTCGAAGATGATGGTCTGGGGCTCGACTCCATCGATGCGTTAGAAATAGCCGTCGCCATTGCCGAGGAATATCAGGTCCACCTGTCTGCTGAGGACGAAGGTACGCGGGAGATATTTGCCACCTTGGGTAACCTCACCGCGCACGTGACCCAGGAGGTCAATGCCCGCCCTGCTGCCTGATGCTGAGCGCTTTCGCGCGCTCGAACAGGATACGCGCCTGCTCACGCGAGCCGGCACAGATCTGTTCGCCAACCGCTACGGCGTCGACATCAGTTGCAGTGCGTTCCTCGCAGATGTCTTGCTGTGCGCCGAACAATTACCTCAAGCGCGCCATTGCATCAATCTTTGCGCCGATCGCTACCGATTCACTACTGCGTTTTTTGCGGCCGCTCTGCGCAGTCAAACAACGCTGTTACCCTCGCAACGCAACAGCGACGCCATTCACAGCCTGCGCAACAACTATACGTCCTGCACTGTACTCGCGGACAGCGCCGACACTGACTGCGATGCGCTGATTGACCTGGCACCGGGCGCTAATGGCTCCACCGACCAAAGTGCCAAACCACTCGTTATCGATCCCGGGCAGGTTTGCGCTATCGCCTTTACGTCCGGAAGTACTGGAACTCCCCAGCCACACGCAAAAAGCTGGGGACAACTCATTGCCGGCCGCGCCACCCATGCGCGCTACCTAACCGGCGCAGTGCGCTCAGGCAACCAACCCAGCCAACCCAATAGAGGCCTCGTCGCTACGGTGCCTTCATGGCACATGTACGGTTTGGAATGGGCGATGCTGCTGCCCACAGTGGCCTCCTACACTCTTCATTGTGGCGCTGATTTTTTCCCAGGTGACGTGCGCGATGCCATCGAACGATTTGAACGCGATACCGTTTTAGTGTCCACCCCGGTCCATTTGCGCGCTTTGCTGAAAACTCCGGCACCCAGCAATACTATTGCCGCAGCCGTGTGCGCAACAGCGCCCCTCGACAACGCGCTAACCACAGCAACAGAAAAGCACCTCAATAGCTGCATGTTCGAAATCTATGGTTGCTCTGAAATCGGCTCCCTAGCCTGGCGTCAACCCGCAAAAGAGGTTGGCTGGGAGTTTTTTGATACCTTTGGAGTGCATCTTGCTGACCCGGTAGCCTCCGGAATTTTGCACGTCACTACAGAGCACCTTCCCGACCCCGTCACTCTCGCTGACCGATTTGGCAAACTAGCGGGCACTCGCTACGAACTGCTCGGCCGTTCAAGCGATCTCGTTAAGGTGGCAGGTAAACGCCAATCACTAGCAAATCTGAATAGCATTCTACTCGCGATGCCGAACGTCGATGATGGCGTGATCTATCAACCGTCAATGCTCGCTCAGGAGCTAGCAACAGGTCAGGAAGGTGGAGAACGTCTCGCCGCCTTTGTCGTTGGCAAGAATCTAGATGTAGGCGAGTTACGTCAGGCGCTTGCAGCACGACTAGATCCAGCATTTGTGCCACGCCCAATACGCAAGGTCGATGCGCTCCCTCGCGACACCACTAGCAAACTGAAGGTCGCCGCCCTTACTGAACTTGCCAAGAGTTATCTGGCAAAGAGTTATTTGAATGGCTGAACACTCCCCGAACGGCGCTAAACACTGGCAATCGCGTCCAGAGGCCGGCAGTACCGGCGGCTTGAAATTCTTGATGTGGCTCGCCGGCAAAATCGGCCGTGCACCACTGCGCATCGCGCTGTATCCGGTCGCGTTGTATTTTTTTATTGTGCGCGGCCCAGAACGACAAGCCTCTCGAGCGTATCTCTCCCGCGTCTTGGGTAAACCTGCAACCTATCGTGACGTTATGCAGCACTTTGTTTGCTTCGCCCAGGTCGCTGCTGATCGGTTTTTCTTTTTTGCCGGGCACGTCAGCGACATTCCCGTGAAATTTGTCGGTGCGGAAGAGGTGCAGCAGGTTGTTGATAGCCACAACAGTGGAATCTTTTTGGCCGCCCATCTCGGCTCATTCGAAGCGGCCCGCGTCATCGGCCCGCAACTTGGCGGCATCGATCTGCGCATCGTATTGGACCAGCAATTCAGCGGCCGTTTTCTTCAGTTAATGACCGAGGTTAACCCCGAGCTTGCAAACAGCATTATCGATTCTGAGCAGGGTGCCGTCGCACTCGGACTCACCATCAAAGATGCACTTCGCGAGGGGACATGGGTTGGCTTTCTGGCCGACCGCTTTCGCCCTGGCGATCGAACCCTCCCCATCAATTTTCTGGGTGCCACAGCCCCCTTCCCGGTTGGCCCCTACATCATCGCCAGCACGTTTAAGGCACCGGTGATATGCACTTTCTGTAGGCTGTCCGGTAGCGGCTATGAGGTGCACTGCGAGGTGTTGAGCAATCATGTGAAGCTACCTCGGGCGACTCGAGCCCAGGCGCTGGAAGAACTAACGACCCAGTATGTCGAACGGCTTGAACACCACGTTCGCGCCGCGCCTTTCGGTTGGTTCAATTTTTTTGACTTTTGGGCTGACGATCGATGAAGTGGCTGGCCCTCCTTGCGCTCTCGACAATACTAACGAGCACTACCACAGTCGCTGAAACCACTAATCGCTACTGGGCCACCATAGCTGAGCTGGAATTTCCGCGCGCAACACCGACCGCATTTCGTGAAACTCGCAGCAGTAAACTGTTACGCAAGCCTGCCCAGCAAACCGGAATACTGTGGATCGAACAAGGCGGCGATTTTGTCATGCAGGTGCTTAAGCCTCGCCCAGAAGAACGGCGCTTGAGTAACCAGCGCCTACAGCTCACCCGCGGTAAAAAACAACGCAGTCTATTCCTCGACCGCAACAAGGCCACACATCAATTACTGCTCAGTATTGTTGCCGTACTAGAAGGCGACGTCGAACAACTGCAGGCTGCGTTCGAGATAAACTCGCAAGCGACAGACGACTCAGCGGTTGCTGATGGGTGGGCCGTTGAATTGACCCCGATTGATCCTTCTTTGCGCAAATCTCTGCAACGGTTGGTATTGCGCGGCTCAGCAAACTCACTACTTAGCCTACGCGCAGAGCGCCCTGGCAATAGATGGCAAGAGATCACCATTTTACCTCCCGCAACTAGCAACCACACACAACGTTCCAGTGACTGAGAACAGATCAGTGGTCAATCATCGAGCGCTGATCATTCTTCTGCTTATGTGTGGTGCACTGCTGGCAACCGCCCTGTCACGCCTGCAACTCACCTACGACCTGGGGTTTTTTCTGCCTGCTCCCCAAAGCGACGAGCAACGCGTGCTCATCGAACGATTGGGTCAGGGGCCTGGCACCCAGCTTGTGTTTGTCGCTTTACCGAATACCAATGAGACCAAGGCAGCGAAAGCCGCACAACAATTACGCGAACTCCCCGGCATCACTCGCGTACTTCCAGAACTGCGTGAACCTGGTCTAGAAGATCTGCCTGACGTGCTGTGGCAGCACCGCTTGCAACTCGCTGACCTACCAACAACCAAAGCCGGCTGGCTGAAGCTGTTGGATGAACGCATGAGTGATCTCATGCTTGCTGATGACGATTTGCAAAACCTCATCGCCAGCGACCCTGCTTTACTTAGCCTGCACGCCATTGAGAAAGCCAGCAACGTCACCAGTTCGCCTGAGTTCCTAGAGCGAGCTGACGAGGTCAGTGGCAGAGCAGAGCACCGCTACCTGCTGATACAGACCAGCAGCGGCGCCTTTGACCTCGATGCCCAAACCACTACCATTAAGAACGTTCGCAGCAGCTTGCTTGAGGCAGGGTTGAGTACAGCGAAGCTTTACGGGAGCGGCGTCTACGGCGTCGATCTACAAGCATCCGTGCAACGCGAGTCGATAGTATTCAGTGTTCTCGCTAGTTTTGCGCTAGCTGCTCTGGTGTTTTTTAGATTTCGCAGCTGGCTACTGGTGTTAGCAATCGGCGTGCCTCTGCTGGTTGGCGGCCTGGCAGGCCTTGCCGTGTTGTCGCTGTTATTCAGCAACATTCACGGCATCACCCTAGCATTTGGTTTCACGCTACTTGGTGTTGCCATCGACTACCCGCTGCATTTGTTCAGTCAGTCTACCAGCACTGGCGAGCCCCAACGGGTCTGGCCCACGTTGCGCTTAGGTATCGCAAGTACCTTAGTGGCTTACCTCGCCTTTGCGCTAAGCGGCACTGCAGGCATGCAACAGCTTGGTGTGTTTGCAGTGACCGGCATTGTCAGCGCAGCGCTCGCATCCTGGTGGCTAACCCGCATAACAACAGACAACCAAGCGCTTGTTGAAGACCCAACACAACACAATCCAGAGAAGATAATGGGGCATCCCAATCACCTTCCCTGGTGTCTGTGTTTGCTGCTCGGACTTCCACTTACCTACACCAGCACACTGTTCTCCGACGACCTAAGTCGCTTGACACCTATTCCTCAAGCGATACTCGCAGAAGACGCCCGCATTCGTCAGGCCATGGGCGTGGCCGATCTGCGCCATATTGTTAGCGTCAGAGACAACACACTGCAAGGTACACTCGAACGACTTGAAAAAACCAACCTGGTTCTCGACAAGGCGATACACCGCGGTGATCTTTCCGGCTTTCAGAACATCACGCCGTTACTGCCCAGTGACGCAGCACAACACCGCCGCCAGCTTGCCGCGCGTGAGCTAATCCAGAACGGTAACTTCGACACTGCAATCGCAGAATCTGACTTTTCGCTCGAGGCGCTTGATCCGTTCAAAGTCGCACTTGAGTCTCTTGCGAACAACACAACAGCGCTCTTAACCATCGAACAATTGCGTAAACAAAGCCAAGACCTATCCAACCTGATCGATTCGATGCTGTACAAAAGTGGCGAGCAGTGGGTAGCAATGACCTTTCTACGAGGCCTTCCAGCCACTACCAATCTCCTAGCCACCGAACTTGAGAACGGCGCCGGTGCGACCTTAGTTGATTTGAAGCAGGCCTCGATGACACTGGTCGCTGAATATCGGACACGCGTGTTTGGGTTATTGGGGGGCGCGCTAGGAGCGATTGCGCTGTTATTACTCGGTGCAACTCGACAGCCGGCGCGGGTCATCTGGTTGCTGGGCACGTTGCTTGCTGCACTTGTTCTGAGCATCGCCATTAGTCGATTGCTTCTCGGCGGCCTGTCACTGTTTGATGTGATTGCTTTGGCGTTGGTTGCTGGCCTGGGCCTCGACTACGCGCTGTTCTTCAGCAAACACAACAATAGCCAGGAGCAACAACAAGTGACTCGAAGAGCGATTACCTTGTGCGCACTGTCGAGCCTATTTGTTTTTGGTGTGCTTGCGCTATCGAGCATCCCACTGCTGCGCGGGCTCGGCGTCACCGTTGCCAGCGGAGTAGCCGCAGCCTGGCTACTGGCGCGTTTCGGCTGGAGACAGGCAAAAGATATTGACTAGCCTCCCCAGGCAACCGAAGAGACACCTAGCTCGGTATTTTCGGCCGCCCCTACAAACATGCCGTCAAGCGCTGGCGCCGGCACCCCGGCTTCGCTAGCTGCCAAAATCCCCTTAACCGTTTCGGAGACCTGCGCGAGTGTGGCTACATTATGTGCAAGGCTCACGCCCGCCGCACTTGGCTGACCCTGTAACAAGTCATGCTTCATAGTGTGAAAAAGTGGCACGGCATGGTGATCAAAAAACCGGCCTTCGCCACCGACACGCTGACCTTTACGCGCCACACGACGAAACAACCGCTGCATTCCCGAGTTGAGAACCGCAGCCTGGCCAAAGCTTGCCTTCTGCGCCGACATAAATTCTAGATTGGTGTATTGCCCAGAAAAATACAGCTTCGACAGCACTCCCCAGTAATACGCATAGTCCCAGAGGGTTTTGGCCACCATTAAATCTCGATTGCCAAACCCACCATACTGCCCACGGTATAGTGACAGCGTATTGGTAAAGAATGACAACAACGACTGCTGGAACCCGGCGTATACCCTTGGATCGGTAACCTCGTTGGCTATCAACTCGGTAATGTAACCATTAGCGATGGCGATGAAATCGCCACCCGGAGAATACAAAGGGTCCGAGAACACTCCAGAATCGCCAGACGTCATCCAACCATCTGCTGAAAATAACTGCGAACTAGCAACCGCGTAGTTTTCGAGTACATGAAAATCGAGCGGTGGCTTAGAGGCTAGTTGCTGGGCCACTAGCGGATGCTCCTCAGCTAACCACCGAAGCAACGAATCATGTTTGCGCAGGCGAGACATATCGACGTAAGCCGGATCAAAAACCACGCCCACACTGGTGGCCCCTGATGCCAGAGGTATCAGCCATAGCCAATACCCAGGGCCGGTAAAATGATTGGTACTGTAACGCCGTGAATCACCATGACAACGCGCCTGCCACTCACCGGCACTGCTCCACTCATCAATTTCGAGACGGCCCTCCACACGAAACCAGATCGCATGGTTGTTGTGTCGAGCGGGCCGGTCGAGATCACCGCCTTTACGCAACCAGGCGCGCCTGCCGCTGGCATCTATCAAATAGCGAGAAGCTAGCTCCTGCTCACCATTTCCATTGCGCAACGTCACCCGGTGATCACCAGGTGCCGTGGTTAATTTTCGCACCGTTGTCGCATCGAGCAGAGTGACGCCATCTGCAACGCAGCCCTCGGCGAGATAGTTTTCAAAACGACCTCTATCGAGTTGATAAGTCGGAATAGGCAGCACACGGCTTGCACCAATCTCATCGTAGTTGGCCAGATCATCAGTTACCGGCTTGTCACCACGCAAAAACATCCGCAAACCAAACTTCGGCAATTGCTCCTGCTCTAGATGCGCTTTCAAGCCAAGCTCTTCAGCCAAATAGTGCGAAGCAATTTCGACGGTTGACTCACCAACTTTGTGCGTTGCATCCGCTACCGGAAATTCTCGGTGCTCTACCACTACTACGTCTAGATCACTGCGACGCATTCGCAACTGCCGCGCAAGCGTTAAGCCTGCCATGCCAGCGCCGAGTATCACCACATCGTGTTTCTTCAAAACTTCAGTTCCACATAGGCTTCAGGCGCTGCTGAAAATCGCAGCGTTTGGCCCTGGGCATCATCAGGATCATCAAGACCAGCGAGCATCTCGAGCAACGCCAGAGCGCCGCCAATCGGATTGGCACTAGCAAGCGTGTTGAGCGCGCTGTTTTCAGGGGTGCTGAGCGCATCCTCACTAGGTGTTCTGTTGGTTTTTTCAGTGCTGCCCGCCAACCCATAAGCACAGCTCGCGACAGCTAAGTTCGAAGCCGATGTTGTCTGCGCGTCGGTGATGATCAAACCCACGCCCATGGTCTCAGTCACAGGTTCGATATCATGAAAGGGGGCGCTATTGGCGATGTCGTAGGCGACGAGCAGCACCGGGGTGCCATAGGCCTGAGCCTGACTGCCAGCCTCCAAAAGCCCGGCCCCAAAGCTCTCACGAAACCCCCCAACAAAACTGCTGGGTGCCCGATTCTCTGCACTGATCGTCCAATACCCTGACGGTGCGTTATGGACAGAGTTATGAAACTTGGTAGGCGATAGCAGTTTCTCAGGGCGAGCAAGCTTCCGACACATGTAATCGGTGATCGCCGTATCCCCCATTGCCGAGGCAAACACCGATGGCACTAAAGACTTATCGACGCCTGCGTGCTCACACGCCTGATGCGCAACCTCGACAGCCAAATTGATCATCAAACCGGCACGGCGGCGCTCTTTAGGCGGAATCGCACTTGGTTTGGGATTTACAAACTCATGCTCTTGGAGGTTCGCGAAGCCCGTTTTTCTGGCCTGCAAAAACTCGTCAGTGCTTTGCACACCTCGCGCCCAGACGCCAAAGCCTGCAATGCCAATATTAAAAAGTTGTTTCACGTTTTGCCAAACACCACGCTGCAATTGTTGCCGCCAAAACCAAAAGAGTTACTGAGAGCGGTTTTAATAGTACGTTGCTGACTATCAAGCAGGAGTGAAAAATCGGCCTCGACGTCGGTTGTATTTCGAGTGCCCGGCACAAAGCCGGTGCTCAATGCATCAAGACAGAGCACCGCCTCGACAATTCCAGCCGCACCCAGCGTGTGACCGGTCCAACTCTTGGTTGCACTAGCCAGTGTGTTACTGCTCAGTAGCTCGGCGCAGACACGGCCTTCCGTATCGTCATTAGCTCGGGTACCGGTGCCGTGCAAGTTCAGATAGTCAATGTCTTTCATCTGCAGACTGCTGTCTGCCAACGCCCGCTGCATACACAGTTGCGCACCCAGTCCCTCCGGGTGCGCACTCGACATATGATAAGCATCACAGCTCTCGCCAGTTCCAAGCAACACACACTCACTGGCCGCAACGTCCCGCGTGAGTAAAGCAAAACCCGCCGCTTCGCCCAGACTAATGCCCGTGCGTTGAACATCAAATGGACGGCAGGGCTCTGGCGACACCAACTGCAATGAGTGAAAGCCATAGATAACACTCAGACACAGGCTGTCAGCACCACCAACGACAACGGCGTCGACGACACCCTGGTTTAGCCAGCGTTTAGCCGTGGCGAACACCTTGGCGCTGGATGCACAGGCGGCGCTGATCGTGATGCGAGGACCACCGAGTCCGAGTTGATCCGCGACAAAGTCACCGGGAGCGTGCGGGTTGTGTGTGAGCGGCTGGCGCATGGCCTGCGGGAATCGCTCAGCATCATCAAGTGCGGTATATGCCACCTCGGTACGATCAATGCTAGAGGTGCTGGTGCCCATAACAAGCCCAACTCGAGCCGTTCCATAGCGACCAATGGCATCAGTCACACTCTGAGTAAAGTTGTCCTGTGCCAATGCCCAGGCAATAGTGCGGTTATTGCGACTGTCACGCGACGCACTTATGGAATCAGTTGCAGGCAATTGCAGGCGCCCTAGCTGACAGTCTACGTCGCAGTCGGGCCAGGGCTCGGCAGACAGTCCACCGCGGTCGGCGCGCAACGAAGCACGCATAGCCGTGAGTCCCGCCCCTAGCGCGCTGGTCAAGGTATACGCAGCCACCGCCACCGGTGCCGCCGCAGAAGCTCCGCGGCGATTGCTGCTATGAGTCGAAGTCGCCAAAACTGTTTTGTCCCCCGGCTTTTGCCGTTGTAGATAGATTTTGCCGTTGTAGATAGATTTTGCCGTTGCAGATAGATATCGCTGCTATAAAAAGGTGATGCCGTGAATAGAAAGGCCTACCTGCGACTGCAGCTCCGGTCTAACCTGAGTTGCCCCGAAGCAGGCATACCATTGCCGCCTGACTATTCGTCGTGACACACCACCAACGGACAAACCAACGCCGCTGCGCCACAACGGCGCTGCACCAGCCTGAATCCCTTCCTTGACCAAGAGCCAAAGATTCCAATTCCACAAAACACTCATGGTTAACCTTACCCAGCGCCTTGTACAGCGATTCCGCCAACGTCCAGCGTCGATAAAACAACAAATTCTCCGTCAACTGGCAATTCCCTTCGAGCCGCAAAGATGACGCGTCGCGCCACCCCATGTGGGCTTCAATACGAGCAAAATCGCGCTCACGCAATTGCTCAACGTCAACACCCAAAACAAACTCCTTTGTCTGGGGTTTGCCGGCCGCAGCCAGCAACAGGGGGCCACTATGGGCTAAAGACAGCACAGGCGGACGGTCAGGCGCAGCCCCAGTCTGACCGGGCAGCCAAATAGCCGTCGGCGCTTGGTCCCGAACAAAGCTGAAGTCACAGCCAGGTAACCCGGTCGAATCAGCCTCTGCCGCGTTAAAACCATAGGCACTCTGAGATAGCCGGACAGCCCGTCGTAACGCTGCCACTTTCTGGTCGTTGCGCCTGGATCTATGCTCCGAGGACCCTTTTAGATAGCCACTATATAATGTCCACCCAAAGCGCGCTTCAGGCAGTCGACCTTCGCAAATGGCAAACGACACTGGTGGTGTCACGAGATCCTCACTCTGATTAGCCACTATTAGCGGCAGCAACATGGCAGCCTAACGGCAAGCACCGCCAGATGCACCGCACTCGACTATACTCGGCACCATTACCGACTCGAGGCCAGGCACGCGCCGAACAAACACCTTGGAAAAGAGCATCCAACCACCGAACAGTAGAAAAGCGATCGTCGCTGTTGCGCCAACAAGCAGCGCGCCTGCCAGCGAGCACCGCTTTTGGTTATGGCGCCTCTGGCAGTGCATTGTTGCCCCCCTCAGCTACCCGGTCTTTGCCCTGGGCAGCGTAGTCTTGCTGACGCTCGTGCCCATTTCTGCTTTGGTGTTTCGGGACCACAGGCGGCGTACCCGCTGGCTCCGGGGGGCTTTGCACCAAGGCGCAAAGCTCTGGGTAGGCCTCACCCAGTTATTGCGGATCATTCACGTCGAGATTGATGACCGGCGGGTTCCAGCAAGCGGGTCAGAAATAGCAGCTAGCCAACAAAATACACCGATGCTGGTTATCGCAAATCACCCCAGTCTAATCGATGTCCTGTTGATTAGCGCGGCCTTGCCAGATATGTGCTGTGTACTTAAAGGTAATCTCCACTACAACCCACTGTTTACCTTGCTCATTCGTCATCTTGACTATCTACCCAACTCTGACCCAGAGAAAATGCTGGCCGAGGGCTGCGCTCGCCTGCAAGCCGGTGAACGGCTGCTCATCTTCCCCGAAGGCACGCGCTCCAAACCTCTGAGGTCAACCCACCTAGAGGCAAGCCACCTAGAAGTAAGCCGGGCACGCCCCCCACTTGCCTTTCGCTTTGGCGCCGCGGAGCTTGCCCGACGCAGCGGTGCAAACGCACTGCCGGTGGTCATTCACTACAACGACGAGTACCTGAGCAAAGGCTACCCTTGGTATCGATTACCACCCAACATCATGCGGTTTCGGTTAGAAATCGGCCCGATCATCGAGCTCCCGAATCCTCAACTTACACAAACGAGCTCAAGAGCAGAGCGCAAAGCGTCCCGCCGTGCGATCAACCAACGCTGGATAGCGCATTTTGAAGAACGACTAAGCGGCTCGGGTGTGGGAAACTAGCGCCTCAATCAAAGCGCATCGCACACCCATGGCAGACACTCTTCAACAACTCAGCCAACTCCTAGCGGATGAGTTCGAAATCGAACCCGACACCATAACGCTCGACGCTCATCTGTTCGAAGACCTCGACATCGACAGCATCGATGCTATCGATATGTTGTCGCGATTGCGCGAGCTCACCGGCAAGGAGTTACCGGCAGATGAGCTGAAATCGGTGCGCACCGTTGGCGACGTTGTCGCACTTGTAGAGGCACACTGACACTTGCGAGTGTTGCTGGCGCTGGCCCTGCTTGCCTATCCACTTGTTGTTTACCTGCTTATCGATCAGGTGAGCCCGCTCGCGCTCGCCGGCATGCTGGCACTCGTTACAGCCATCCGCCTGATGCTCGCAAAGCATCTGTCTAAGCGCGCCATCGCACTTGGCCTAACCACCGTTGCCGTAGTCGGGCTTGCGATAGCACTCCGCAAGGATACAGACGCCATAAAGCTCTACCCCGTGGTGTGGAACGGCGCTTGCGCGCTGTGGTGCGCCTACACCCTCTTCTACCCACCAAATGCAATTGAGCGGCTACTGAATATTATCAACCGGTCTCGAGCTGGTCTGCCGGAACGCATGCGAGAGCGCATTCCGTTCGATACCCAGGGGCTTGCCCCCAGCTCTGTACAACTCATCTACCTGCGACGCTTAACGGCATTATGGATGAGTTATTTTGTCGTCAACGCAGCAGCGTCAGCCGCCACCGCAGTATTCACCAGCACCGCAATTTGGGCACTGTACACCGGTGTTATCGGCTACCTGCTGGCGGGTGTTCTGGTAGTTGCTGAGCTTTTCTATCGCCCGTTTTATCAACTCAAGCATGAAGGCAGTCCAGGAGCGCCTGTCAGCAAAGCAACGGAAATCTTGCGGTGAACCGATCGCACGGAGTGACACAAGGTCTGTTGATCAACGCGTTTTCGATTGTCGCACCAGCTGATTGCGAACGTGCCTTCAACCGCCTGCAACCACCGGAACGCGATCGCGCACTGCCCGTAACAGCAACCACGTGGCAACGTATTTATGCTGGCAACCTACCCGCACAGGCGTCGCCCTGGTGGATGGATGTTCAGGCCGATTCTGTACAGGCCCAGAGTTTTCTATGGGTTCCACCCGATTTGCCCTGTTTCGCCGGCCACTTTCCCGACCAGCCAATATTACCCGGAGTAATGCAACTAGAGTGGGCCGTGCAGCTCGCCAGTATCCTGTGGCCCCAGCAGGCAGCTGCTAATCGGTTTGCCGGTACGGTACGGGTCAAATTCAAAGCGCCCGTACTGCCTAACGGCGTACTGAGCCTAACTCTGCACAAAACGCCCACCAGCATCAGCATGACGTTGCGCTCAGCGACCGAAGCATTAACGTCAGCACGGTTACTCTATCGTGACTAACCGTTACTGCATCGTCGTTCCACACTATCGGCACGTACCACAGCTCGGGCGTTTTTTACCCGACCTTGCAGCCGCTGACCTACCGTTACTGGTGGTGGATGACGGCAGCGGCACGCGCGAACTCAATGCGCTGCAAGAGCTTCTTAGCACCTACGACTGGACCACACTCATCGAACGTCCAACCAATGGCGGCAAAGGGGCAGCCACTCTGACCGGCTTAGTGGCCGCTAAAGAACGCGACTTCAGCCACGTTATTCTAGTCGACGCTGATGGCCAACATGATCCGGCTGACGTTGTACGTATAGCCGCAGAATCCCGGGAGCATCCTGACGCCCTATTTTCTGGCAGCCCCCAGTTTGGCAGCGACATACCCGCTGCCCGGCTTTACGGCCGGGAGATCACCAACGTGTTGGCCAGGCTCGAATCGGGTAACTTTGGACTTCGGGACGCGATGTGCGGCCTACGGGTTTATCCGATAGATTTGACGCTACCTCTGGGCCGCGCTTGCGGCTCACGCACAAGAATGGAAATGGACACCGAATTGCTGGTGAGAGCGTGTTGGAGCGGTCTTGAAGTACGCTACCTCAAGACACGCGTTATCTACCCAGAGGAAGGCGCGTCGCACTTTCGTATGGGGTGGGACAACGTACGCATGGTCGCCATGCACATTACGCTACTGGTGAGCGCTCTGGTAAAAGTGCCATTGGCCAAGTTAAGAAAGGTAACCGCATGACCGACAACGCTGCAGTCACAATTCCAGATCAATCGCGCAAACCCAAAAAAGCGCGTCGAGCGCTTTGGGACAAAAAATGGCCTGAGCACAGCGCACTGTTTACCAGCGTTGAACTCACAATACCCTTTCAGGACGCAGACCCTACCGGTATGGCTTGGCACGGTAACTATTTTCGCTACTACGATGCCGCACGAGTCGCCTTACTCGGCAAACTCGATTTTGCGTATCGCAGCATGGAAGCCATCGGCCAGTTCTGGCCGATTGTCGATACCCGTGCCCGTTTTGTCGGCAGCGTGGCCTACGACGACGTCATTACCGTCAGCGCTCAGCTCGTCGAATGGGAGTTTCGCTTGCGAATCTATTACCAAATCCATAAGTCAGATGGAACTCTGGTCAATGAGGCCTGGACCGTGCAAGTGCCCGTTGGCATGCAGGCCGGTCTGCCAACGTCTAACGAACTACTGATCATCGGTTCTCCGGAACAACTCGTGCAACGCATCGACGCGCTTATTGCGTGATCGGCATGCAGGTTCTCGATGCAACACTACCTATCGAATCATTGATTCCGCACCGCCCGCCGATGCTGTTGGTCGACCGGGTTATTGCTGCTGGGCCAGAACGCTTGCTTGCCTGTGCTCAACTTACACCCGATACACCATTTTGCTCGCCATTGGGAATACCTGCTGCCATGGGTCTGGAATACCTTGGCCAGGCTGCGGCCGCGTTCTTCAGCGCACAACGGAGTTTCGATGTCGATTCGACACCTCCACGCCCAGGTATGCTGATCGCGAGTCGCAGCTATTCCTGTAAAGACGGGTTTTTCCCTAGATCACACTTTCTCATCATTGATATCGCACCCGCTAGCGCTGTCGGCTCAACGGGTCTTGTGAAATTTCGCGGTGCGATCTATTTGCTAACCACCGACGAAGCGCAGCGTTCAGAGTTACTTCAAACCACCGCAACAGCTCTGGACACTTTGTGCACCTACCTCACAACGGCTGAACCTTTTGCGCAGGGTGATCTTTCTGTATACCTTCCGCCTTTCGACCCAACCCGGGAATTGATCCAATCGTGACGACGAGAAATTCATCCAGCCCTAAAGCGAAGGCAACCGACAGCACTGCCCCAGTAAACTGCATTCTGGTAACCGGTGCGAGCCGCGGCATAGGTCACGCCATTGCTCTGCGTCTGGCAGACAACGGCTATTGCGTAGTGGTGCACTACAACGCCAACAAAGCCAAGGCCGATGCCTGCGTCGCGGCCATTGAAGCCGCGGGTGGAACGGCGCGAAGCCTCGGCTTTGATATCTCGGACAGACAGGCCGCCGCTACCGCACTTGAACACGACATGCAGATCAATGGCGCCTACTACGGCATCGTGTTGAACGCAGGCATCAGCCGCGATCAAGCACTGCCGATGATGTCCGGTGAAGATTGGGATCTGGTGCTGCGCACCAACCTTGATGGCTTCTACAATGTCATTCAGCCTTGCATCATGCCCATGGTACGGCGCCGCAAGCCCGGTCGAATTGTCGTCATGACGTCCGTTTCTGGTCTCATCGGCAATCGCGGTCAAACCAACTACGCCGCCTCCAAAGCCGGCTTGATTGGCGCTGCCAAGTCGCTCGCGCTGGAAATGGCGAAACGTAACATCACTGTTAACTGCGTCGCCCCCGGTTTGATTGACACGGACATGGTCGAAAACGCACCCGCCGAATTCATAAAAAGTGCCATCCCTTTGCGCCGCCTGGGACAGGTGGACGAGGTAGCCGGTCTTGTTGCCTTTCTTTGCTCGAAAGAGGCAAGTTACATTACCCGTCAGGTCATCGGTGTTGATGGCGGTTTGGCGGGCTAACGGAGTCATACAAAGCCATGCAACATAGAGTAGTTATCACCGGCGTTGGCGCTATCTCGCCACTGGGTTGCGACTGGCCCACCGTACAGGCCGCGCTCAAGACCGGTCAGTGCGCAATCGAACATATGCCGGATTGGGAGCGCATTGACGGCCTTATCTGCCACATGGCAGCCCCTTGCGAATTCACACCACCCAGTCACTATCGCCGCCGGGTGTTACGTAGCATGGGCCGGGTTGCCCAGCTGGCCGTACATGCCAGCGAACTGGCGCTCGAGCAAGCTGGCATTGCCAAAGGCGATGAGATTCTTACTGGGGGGCGCACCGGTGTGGCGTACGGCTCCGCCCAGGGCAGCGTCGAAGGCATGCAAGAGTTTTTTGGCCTGCTCAACGATCAGACCACCACCGAACTGAAGTCCACCAGCTACATCCGCGCAATGACCCACACGGCCCCCGTAAACATTGGCGTGTTCTTTGGCCTAACCGGCCGTGTGATCACCACCACGACCGCCTGTACCGCATCAAGCCAGGCCATTGGTTATGCTTTTGAAGCCATTGCGTCTGGCCAACAAACTGTGATGCTTGCCGGCGGTGCTGATGAACTAACCGCCATTCACAGTGCCGTGTTTGATTCGCTACTTGCCACGAGTAAAAGCAACCACTCCCCGGGCACAGCCTCCCGCCCGTTCGATGCTGGACGCGATGGTTTAGTGCTTGGTGAAGGCGCCTGTACCTTTGTGCTCGAAGAACTTGAGCACGCTCGCGCTCGTGGCGCCAACATTCTCGGTGAGGTAGTCGGCTTTGCAACTAACGCAGACGGTGCCCATATCACACGGCCACAAGCAGCCACCCAAACGCGTTGCATAGAAATGGCACTCGAATCTGCCCAGCTCACGGCCAAGGATATTGGCTACGTCAGCGCCCATGCCACAGCCACCGAATATGGCGACGCAGCCGAGGCAGAAGCCCTGATGGGCGTAATGGGCAACATCCCGGTCGCCTCGTTGAAAGGTCACATTGGCCACACACTGGGCGCATGCGGGGCGCTCGAAGCCTGGGCGTCACTGATGATGATGAGTGATGGCTGGTTTGCCCCAACACTCAATCTCGAAAACCCAAACTGCGCCCAACTTGACTACATTATGGCCGATGGGCGATCGATCAACACTGACCATGTAATGAGTAACAATTTTGCGTTTGGTGGAATCAATACGTCACTGATATTAAGCAAATTTTCCGCTTGAGCTTGGCCGCCCTGTCTTACTTTGGGCGAATGACTGTGTCCACATCGTTACGAGGAATCCAACTGTGAAATGCCCATTTTGCGCTGAAGACATTCAGGATACCGCACGTCTGTGTCGATTCTGTGGAGCCGAAAAACTCAGGAAAGACGATGTTGATAATTGGCAACGACCAACAGCACCGCCACCACCACCAACAACAATGCACGCACCCACTCCAGCTGAACGTGCCAAAGGTCATTTCACGTTGCGAAGTGCCGGGTTCTTGCTAATTCTTTCCGCGTTGTTCGAAGCGCTGGCCCTCACAACCTCAGTCCCTTTACTGGGCGAGCTCAGAGAAGGCGGTGTTGCGATCGCGTATCACTCGGTATTTGTTAGCGTCTTTCTGGCAATGGGACTGGGCCTGTGGAACGCAAACTGGTGGGGCTATAGAGCAGTCATCATCGGCACCGGCATTTACCTGATAGATCGGTTCCTGTACCTGTTGGACAGCGAGGGCAGAGCAGCGTCAATCGAGGTCATTACGCGTCCTTATAAAGAATATATCGACGTCACCGTTCTACAATCGGCCGGTCAAATGATCTCGCTTGTCACACTGGTCGTTATCGCTTGCTGGATCGGCTTTGCCCTCTATGTCCACGCCCGCCGCGCCTACTTTCAACCACCAGACAGCTAGTCCGCACTATTGCTCTCGGCGCCTTTTAGCAAAGCGCCCAAACAGGCTACTATTCGTTGGCTCAGGCTGTCGTCTCACAAGTTGACGGCCAACACAGTTTAACCAAACGTCCAACCACACGTTTAAAATATGGCGCCCTCCTATGCCCACCATCATCCATGCAAGCCCGCTACCCAAAGTCGACATCCCTGACGTAACCATCACCGCACACGTTTTACGCAGAGCCACAGAACTCGCCGATCGGACGGCTATTCGTGATGCCAGTGGCAGCAGTACGTATACCTACGCCGAACTAAGCAAGGCGATCTACAGCCTTGCTGGCGGCCTAGCCGCACGGGGCATCGCTCCGGGCAAGGTGGTTGGACTCATGGCGCCAAACCTGCCGGAATACGCCGTTGTGTTCCACGGCGTGGCTGTTGCCGGCGCCGCCGTGAGCACCATCAACCCAACCTATGGCGCCAAGGAGGTCCGACACCAACTGCAGGACGCCGGCGCATCCATACTGTTCACAGTGGCCATGTTTGCTGAAACTGCTTTGGCGGCCATCGAAGGCACAGAGGTTACCGAGGTTGTCATCATTGGCGATGCGGTTCCGGGCACCACGGCCATGAGCGCCTTGTTCGCCGCACCCATTGCCCAGGTTCCAGTAGATCCAGCAACCCACACTGTTGTATTGCCTTACTCGTCCGGCACCACCGGTTTGCCCAAAGGCGTAATGCTCTCTCACCGTAATCTGGTCGCCAATATCGAACAGTGTAACCACGCGATTATCTATCAAGAAAACGAGGTCGCACTGGCTGCATTACCGTTCTTCCACATTTACGGAATGCAGGTACTGATGAACGGACTGCTCAGCAACGGCGTCGCTACCATCACCATGCCTCGGTTCGATATGGTCGAAGCGCTGCAAGCGGTGCAAGAGCTCAAGATCACTCGATTTTTTGCCGTTCCGCCCATCGTTCTCGGACTGGCCAACGCGCCTATTGTCGACGAATACGACACTTCCTCAATACGCCAGGTGTTCTCAGGTGCTGCACCACTCGGCGCAGAGCTCGCAGCCAAAGCGGCCGAACGACTTGGCTGCGAAGTGGTGCAGGGGTTTGGCATGACCGAGCTCAGCCCGGTTAGCCATTCAACGCCAGAGGGTGACTATCGTCCGGGCACAAGTGGCGTGACCGTTTCGAACACCGAGAGTCGTATTGTCGACCCCGAAACCGGGGAAGATCAACCTGTAGGTGGTCGTGGTGAACTTTGGGTGCGCGGCCCGCAAGTCATGCTCGGCTATCTGAACAACCCAACAGCAACAGCAGAAACCATAGATTCTGAGGGTTGGTTGCACACGGGTGACATCGGCATCATCGATGAACACGGACACATGTCTATTGTCGATCGCATGAAAGAGCTGATCAAATTTAAGGGCTTCCAGGTCGCTCCCGCGGAACTTGAAGCGCTGTTGATTACGCACCCCAAAATCACTGACGTAGCTGTCATCGGCATACCCGACGATGAAGCTGGCGAAATCCCAAAAGCCTTTGTCACTACAGATTCGAGCGATCCGGTAACACTAGAAGAGATTCAAGCCTTAGTCAGTGCGAACCTCGTGAGCTACAAACAAATCCGACAATTTGAAATCATTGACGCTATCCCAAAAAGTGCATCCGGCAAAATTTTGCGCAAAGACCTACGCACTAGATAGAAACTCAGTTCGCGATGGGGCGCGATTGCGGTGCGCCTTAAATCGCTTCGACACTGAGTCCCAGCGACTTGAGTCCTCGAACGCCCAGACCAGATTTGTAAATCGGCGCATCACCCAACAACTCTATCGATTTGGTTTTGTTAAACAGCCCGGAAAATAGCAAATCCATACCTAACCGGGCGAGGTGATTGCCCAGACAAAAGTGGGCACCACCGCCAAACGCAAGATGGCGGTTAGGCCAGCGCGCCACGTCAAACTTATCCGGCTCCGCAAACGCTGAGGCGTCTCTGTTCGCCGCGCCATACAGCAGTCCAAATCGAGTACCTGCAGCAAATGCCACACCGTTGATCACCACATCGGTAGTGGCATAGCGGTGAAAAAACGGCAGCGGCGATTCAAAGCGAAACATTTCCTGAATAGCTGTTTTCATGAGCGCAGGAGTTTCTCTGAGTAACTGCATCTGATCAGGAAAGCGCAAGAGACTGTGCAGCCCCGTGCTCATCACATCGAGCGTTGAACCGTGGCCAGCCATTACGATCAGCATGCAGGTCGAGTAAAACTCGTCATGGCTGATCTCGCCCGCCCTCTCTACTTCGATCAGCTTGCTGATCAAATCATCTTTCGGCGACTCTTTTCGCTCTGCCGCCAAGCCTTGCAGATATTCATAAAAGTCTTTGGTGGCCTGTTCTGCCAGCTGTTTTTTAGCGTCGCTTCGATCGACGTCAAAGTACTGCACAATCTGCTCAGACCAACGACGAATCCGCGCGCAATCTTCAATCGGCACCCCCATCAATAGCCCAATCGTGTAACCGGGCACATGTGCTGCGAGCCCTTCGACAAAATCAAACTCACCAGTCGACACTGCAGCATCGATCAGCGAGTTAATGTGTGGCGCCAAACTATCGCGAAGGCGCGCAACCGGCGCCGGGCCAAAAAATTGAAACACCTGCTGCCGCAATCGATCGTGCACGTCCCCATCGCTGTCGAGCATGCTGAATTGCACAAAACGCGAGTGATAGGGCATGTCATGCCAATTGTCTGCACGTTTTTGTTTAGCAATTTCTGCGGATGTCCGAAACGCATCTAGCGTGCGCGTCATAGCTCGGTCTTTGACCAACGCCGTGACATCATCAAAGCGCGAGACCAGATACATTGAGTGCGGCGCAAACCAGGAGAAGCCATCTGCTTTCCGAAGCCGCGCATAGGCAGGATAGGGATTTTTCGAAAACTCTGTAGACAGCGGATCGAAGTTGATCGCGGTCATTGTTCTAGGAAACTACTCACAACATCACCTGCTCATCTTCAAACTTCAGTTTTGCATTGCGACGCCGACGCCGCCATGCGTTAAAAGTTTCTGGTAACCGCAGCAATCGATTTGCCTGGTAGATACCGCGAAAAGCGATAAGGCGTTTTCGAATATCGGCAGATCCATCGCCGTTACCCGCCAGCATCGAAATAACCGCCTGCTCGATTTGCCAATCGTTGCGAGGGAAGCGGAACAGGTCGCGCATCGTTGGCGTTGTGAATCGATAAATAAACCAGGTGAACGACGAAATCTTTTGATCAACCGCCTGCTCGTAGGTCCGTGCCGAACGGCGATAGGCACTCGTGTCTTGGGTCAGGGCGGCCTTTACGACATCAACTGCGCGCTCGGCACTGCTCATTGCCAGATAAACACCACTGGAAAACACCGGATCAACAAATGCGTAGGCGTCGCCAACCAGCAGATAACCGTCACCGTAAAGACGTTCGGAGCGATAGGAATAGTTTCCGGTTGCACGAATGGGCTCAACCGCGACGGCATCACGCATGCGTTCACCAGCGGCCTTGGAGCGCGCCAGCGTTTGCCGCAAAAAAGTTTCATTATCAGTGTCGCGCAGTTTCAGATAGTCAGGCCAGCACACCGCGCCCACACTCATCCGACCATTCTGCAAGGGAATCATCCAGATCCAGCCTTGATCGAACCAATAGATGCTGATGTTGCCCGCATCGTCACCATCACGGTAAGGCACGTCGCTGAAATGCCCAAAAATGGCGGCGCTGGCGTGCTTGGTGTTCTTTTTCTGCCAGCGGTTCTTTTTCGCCATAAAGCTGTCACGACCAGAAGCATCAACCACATAACGCGCGGGTACACGAGAAGTTTCGCCAGCGGTGTTCTCACAGGTCACGTGCAGCAGACCTTTCGCGTCGCGTTCTTCGACCTGCTTTACCGTGCAACACTCAAAGGCACTCACACCGTGGGAGCGCGCATTGTCAAACAATAACTCATCGAACTGAGCCCGGGTTATTTCCCAAGCGTGCGGCGGCGAATCGCCAAGCGCACGGTCAAAGCGAAAGGTTTGCAACACACTGCTTTCACCCTCTACTTCGCAGGTGAAATCAGCGCCGGCCTTACGCACGCCCATGGCCTTAACCTCATCCGCAACACCCAGACGCTCCAGAATCGGCAGATTATTCGGCAGCAGAGATTCGCCTATATGAAACCGCGGGTGTTGCGCCTTTTCAAGCTGCACAACACTGTGCCCGGCATCCGCCAGCAACGTAGCGATGGTACTGCCGCCCGGCCCTCCGCCAATCACCACCACGTCAGTGACAGCAGTATCGGGTAGCGCCTGAGGTGGAAAAGAAGACGCCTGGGGGGCTGCAGATTCCGTAGGCCGTGATGGTTGATCGGTAGGGTTCGCCAAAGCGCTCATCAATGGGGTATCCATAATAGGGGCCAAAAAAACTTGGACGCCCTGCCAAAGTTTACACAAATCAACAGGTTAGCGCCCGATAAAGACGGCCTCCCAGACGCATCAGGTAAAACTATTACAAAATACTGTCAGTTCTCTTGAAAAAAAATACTTGCCGCACCGACCAGCGCCCACTAGCCTCAACTCCCATGAGTACCCCAATTTTTAGAACCACAGTCTTCCTCTTCGCCGCACTCGCCGCGACCCTCACGACCGCCTTGTCCGCCGGGGCCAGTACCTCTCGGATTACAGAATTGATCGGCCATCCGGTCGTCACCGATGCCGGCAAGCAGTTGGGAAAAATTGAAGATTTAGCGATCGATCCCAGCAACGGCCAAGTCTCTTTTGTCGTGATTTCAATCGGCAGCTTTTTAATCGAAAACAGCCTCATCGCTGTGGAACCGAGTGCCTTAGCACCGGCGGCAAAAGGTGAACCGATCGTGTTGCGCACCGAAGACCTTGAGGTTGCCCACCGCTTTAACGCTGATAACTGGCCAGCCGCCGCCGACGTTCGGCCGGCTACTCTTGCAGATTCTACTTCTGAGACCGGATCCAACGATGACGCTAGCAGCCCCAGCACACCGCTTACGAGCACCGGCTCTGCAACCATTACAGCCGGCACCAAGAAAGCGACATTCGAAGGCGGGAAGCGGGAAATCATCAACGGTCCAATTCGTCGAGCTAAAACTGAAGCTAAGCCCAAGTCAGTGGCCAAGGTAATTCCAAACTTCAAGAACCTCGACCGCAACAGAGATGGCCGCCTGAGCCGCACCGAGATTGGTGCACATATGAACCAAAAGTCGGGTTTCCAAGATCTCGATGCCGATGCCAATGGCAGCATCGACGACTTCGAATACGCGGCCTACTTGGAACGCGTGGCGGGCGAACGACGTTGGGCAGGCAACCGCTAGCCTGAACCCACACCCTGCAAGAGGTACCCGTTGTTGGTCACCCTCTTGCACATCCTCCTGAGCTAATTGCCCGTTGGCACTTCGTTAAACGGAATGCCCTTGTCTGACCGCGGTTCCTGCGGCAGACCCAATACTCGCTCCGCGATAATATTTGCCATGATCTCGTCAGTACCCCCTGCAATGCGTAAACCGGGAATTGCCATATAGGTGTCTTGGAACAATGCACCGAACTGCTCATCAAACGCCGCATCACGAACGATGCCCTGCTGCTCCAACAGATCAATGGCAAACGACGCCATGTCTTGAGTTTTGCGTGCACCTACCAGTTTGCCAATGGAATTTTCAGGCCCAGGATTGGCACCCTTTGAGATCGCTGACAGCGTCCGGAACGAGGTGTATTTCAAACCCGCCTCTTCCACATACCAACTGGCAAGCTTGGCCCGCACCGCAGAGTCTTCAATAGCCGGCCGGTCGCCGATGTTTACGCTTTCGGCCAACTTCTTCAGCACATCAAACTTAACGCCACCGCCACCAGAACCAATGCTTGCCCGCTCATTCATCAGAGTAGTGAGCGCCACCTGCCAACCCTGACCCACATTACCCATACGCTGGGAATCGGGAATCCGTACGTCAGTGAAATAGACTTCGTTAAACCGCGCGTCACCCGAGATTTGCCTAATGGGCTTGGTCTCAATGCCAGGGCTCTTCATGTCGACATAAAAGTAAGTGAGGCCAGCGTGCTTCGCGACAGTTGGATCTGTTCGCACAACAAGAATTCCAAAATCGGAATAGTGCGCACCCGAGGTCCAAATTTTCTGACCGTTGATCACCCAGTCGTCGCCATCCCGCTCCGCCTTGGTGCGCAACGCTGCCAAATCAGAGCCGCCAGCAGGTTCGCTAAAGAGCTGACACCAGACGTCTTCACCACTCGCCAGTCGCGGTAAAAACCGTTCTTGCGCGGCCTTATCAGCCCAGGACATAAGCGTTGGTGCCGCCATGCCTTGACCAATCGCAAAGTAGTAACCCGTTTCTGGCAGGTCGAGCTTGGCTTCTTCCTGGCCTAAAATAACGTTCTCGATAGCGTTCGCATCACGACCGCCAAATTCTTTTGCCCAGCGAATACAGGCCCAACCTGCATCCGACTTGCGCTTCTGCCAATATTGCGCGCGCTCAATACCACTCATGCCGGCCATTTCAGCTTCGCTTGGAACGTTTGCTGTTAGCCAGTTGCGTGCTTCTTCGCGAAAACTTGTTTCCGCTGCTGTTTCTTCAAAATCCATAATTGTTCTCTTGTTGTTCTTTATGTCGTAGTTCTTTATGTCGCAGTTCTATGAGCCTTTGTGTGCTGCAGAGCTATGAGGCTCAAGCAGCGTTGGCTCGTTCTGCCGCGCGCAACAGCTTTTCTTGCCACAGGGTTTCACTGCCGATATTTACTGCCAGCAGTTTCGACCGCCGATAATAGAACTGACAATCAAATTCCCACGTGTACCCCATACCACCATGGGTCTGAATATTTTCTTTGGAAGAAAAATAATACGCTTGGGTACTGCCCACTCGCGCGGTTGCCGCAGCCAGCGGCAACTCTGCTGCATCGGTAGACAACGCCCAGGCACCAAAATAAGCATTCGAACGGGCAAGCGTGTTTTTCACGTACATATCCGCCAGCTTGTGTTTTATGGCCTGATACGACGCAATTGCCCGACCAAACGCATAACGACCCATGGCATAATTTTTGGCCATTTCAAGACAGGCTTCGGAACCACCCAACTGTTCCCAGGCGAGCAGCACCGCGGCCCGATCAAGCAACGCCTCGAGTTGCGTCCAGCCATGGCCCTCGCCACCCAGTAGCTCTGCGTTTGCGCCATTGAAGGTGACACCGGCATGGGGTCTTGTTGGGTCCAGCGTGATCACTTCGTCAATGACAACACCCGGATCATCCAACTGCACCAGGTACAACGAGGCGCCGTCCCCAGAATCGCTGGCAGCGGCAACAACCATCAACTGCGCGATCTGCGCATCAGCCACTACGGTTTTGTGCCCGGTGAGCTTGCCACCTGTCACCTTTGCTTGCAGTGACTTGGCCGTTGTTTGACCCGCTGCTTCCGCGTAGCCCAAACAGCCAATCACCTCTCCGGCCGCCAGTTTTGGCAACCAGTGTTCCTTTTGCGCCTGAGAACCGGCCGCAAGAATGGCTTCAGTTGCCAGATACACCGACGACGAGAACGGCACTGGGGCCGCACAGCGCCCGAGCTCTTCGGCAATAACCACTAATTCGAGATGCGTAAGGCCTAGCCCACCAAACTCTTCGGGAATCACGGTGGCTGTCCAACCCATCTCAACAATCTTTTTCCACAAACCACTCGCCCAGGCCTCCTGGCCATCGAGCACGCCACGCACCACCGCCGGTGAGCAGTTGTCATCCAGAAAACCGCGCGCTTGATCGCGCAGTAGGTTCTGTTCGTCGGAAAATTCAAAATTCATAGGCCCTCCGCCCTTAATATCGATTATTACTGACCTAAATCTTGCACAATTTGTCGATGGAAGCGAATCTGCTAATCAGTGACCAACGGACCAACCTATGAACCGAGCCAAACTCACCACCACACAACTCAACCAGGCCCTCAAAGAGCTGGGGGCAGACTGGCAGGTGCTCAACGACAAACTGCACGCGAGCTTCAAGTTCACAGATTTTGTAGAGGCGTTTGGTTTTATGACGCAGATGGCACTGGTTGCCGAACGCCTGAATCATCACCCGGAGTGGTTCAACGTCTACAACCGGGTTGAAGTAGATCTGACCACCCACGATTCGAATGGCATCACTGAACTTGACGTTACGCTTGCACAGGCAATGTCAGCTTCGGCACGGTAACTCGGCGTCTACTTAGGTCTACTTACCCTGCCAGACCGGTGCACGTTTCTCGGCAAACGCTCGGGGTCCTTCGACCGTATCCTGCGCACGGCGCCAGCGATAAAAGGCTGGATACTCTTCCTGTGCGGTAATCGCCGATGCCAAACTGGGTTCGTCGAGCCCCCGCAGGATCGCCTCTTTAGAGGCGGCTATCGCGAGCGGCGCGCAACGCAGAAGTTTGTCGCACCAACTTGAAATCAACGCCTCAAACGCATCAGGTGCCACCACCGCATTCACAAATCCAAGTCGATGACCTTCTGTCGCGCTAACCGACTCAGCTGAAAGCACCATACCCATCGCCTGCTTCAAGCCAATCTGTCGCGCCAGCCGATGAATCCCACCGCCGAGCGCCACTGCCCCAACCAGCGGTTCTGGCAATCCAAAAGAAGATCGGTCGGTCGCAAGAATCAGATCACAGGCCAATGCGATTTCGAAACCACCACCCAGAGCAAACCCGTCAACCGCCGCGATCACCGGCTTGTTGAGATCAAAGCGCTCGATCAAACCGGCATAGCCGTTTTCAGGATAAGGCTGATGCTTGCCGGCACTCGCAATCGCTTTGAGATCGCTACCCGCACAAAACGCTCGCTCACCGGCACCCTGCACAACACATACAAATTGCTCATCCGCTCTCGCAAACTGATCAAACACACTCTGCAATTCGTTGTGCATGGCTGGATTGATGGCGTTCATCATCTGAGGGCGATTTAGCGTCACCCGGGTGACATGATCTGCGACCCTAACCTCGATAAATTCATACGCATCAGACATTCTGAGTTAGAGCCCCCGCTTACCGGCTTCGCGAATCATCGGCTGCGCCTCGTTAAACGCTGGCGCTGAGCCGCTAGACCCGGTGGTCACACCCGCATCGGTCGTTAACGTATGGCCGTTGGTATAGCCCGACTCGTCACTTGCAAGCCACAGCGCGGCGTTGGCCACGTCTTCTGCTACACCGGCACGCCCTTTCAACGGCGACCCAGCCGCCAGATTGGCTTTGGTGCCCTCAATATCACTTGGGTCACCAGACAATCCCGATACCATCGGCGTTGCCATACCGTGGGGCGCAATCGCGTTCACGCGAATACCGTAGTGGCAGAGTTCGGCCGCCACGCTTTTGGTCATGCCAATCACGGCGTGCTTGGCTGCTGTGTAGGCGTGTGGTCCGAGTCCGCCCATGATTCCGGCCGTGCTCGACATACTCACAATGGCACCTGAGTTTTGCGGCTTCATCACCCGCGCCGCGTGCTTCATGCCGTAGAAAACGCCATCGAGCAAAATCCCGGTGGTGGCAGACCATTCTTTCGCATCAACGGTGTCGATGGGCCCAACAGCACCCACAATGCCGGCATTGTTAAACATGATATCGAGTTGGCCAAACTCGCTTACGGCGGTGTCAACGAGCGTCGCTATATCGCTCTCAGAGCTCACATCACAGTGAACAAATCTGGCAGCATCGCCAAGCGCATCAGCAACCGCCTGCCCCGCATCGTCCTGAATGTCACCCAGCACAACCCGCGCGCCCTCGCTGACAAACAATCGGGCTGCCGCTTCGCCAAAACCACTGGAGCCACCTGTGATGGCCGCCACCTTTCCCGCCAGTCTATTACCACTCATAGTCTCTCCCTCGTATCGATTATTGATCCAGCCAATTACTCTCGCTCCAGAGTATGATGATTTTTCGCCATCAGAAATAGCAGGCTGCAGCCGCCATGAAAAAGTATTTTGTACTCGCCTTTCTGGCCTTGCTATTCATCGCAGGTCTTTGGTTATTTGAATCTGACTTTGACCCCGCCGAGGTTGATGCAAGGTACACCAATAGCGCCTCAAAGTTTTTCACCGATTCGGAAGGCGCCCGAATTCATTACCGCGACCAGGGCAACCCCGCTGGCGAACCCATAGTGCTGGTGCACGGCTCGAACGCGTCGCTGCACACCTGGGAACCCTGGCTTACACACATTGGCAGTCGCTATCGAGTAATCACACTCGACCTGCCGGCTCACGGACTGACCGGAGCGGTTCCAAACGGCAAATACGACTCCACAGCCCAGGTGGCTACCGTCGACCGCTTGGTGCGCCATCTTAAGGTGCCGGAGTTTATTCTCGGCGGCAACTCAATGGGCGGCGGCGTGAGCTGGCGCTACGCACTGGCACACCCAAAAAAGGTGAGTGCAATGGTGCTTGTAGACGCCTCCGGTCTGCCGGCTTGGCGCAAGAAGAGCGCCGCCGAGGCAGATGGCGCAAAAAACGAAGGTCCACTGGTGTTTCGTCTGCTTCAGCAAGCCTGGTTTCGCAGTATCGCCGAATACCTCGACACCCGGTTTCTGACGGGACAAGGCCTGCGAGCCGCATTTCACGACGATTCAAAAGTCACCGATGACATGATCGACCTCTACTACAACATGAGCATGCGCGCCGGCACTCGTAAGGCAACACTTGCTCGGTTTTCCCACTTACGCAGTCAAAACGCAACGCTCACTGACGCAACCCTGGCCAGCCTAACAATGCCAACACTGGTGCTCTGGGGTGAAACAGATACCCTGATTCCCGCCAGCGCAGGAGAGCGTTTTGCAGCAGTACTACCAAACGCACAGCTAATCATCTACCCACAGGTTGGTCACCTGCCGATGGAAGAGATACCTGTGCAGTCTGCCGCTGACCTGCTTAGTTTTCTCGAGAATCGCCCCTTGAGCGCCCGAACAAATGGCTATCGGCCGCGCTAGTTTGAACTCCGAGTTTCGGGCTTACCTAAGCTCCACAGGGTTCACCAGCCTCGCTTTTGCGATGCAGCAACTGCTAATCAGTTGGCTGTTGGTGGGTGTACTGCTGCTGCCTGCCGATCAGGTGGGCGTACTGCAGGCGGCAATGGGCATTCCTGGCATTTTCCTCATGCTATGGGGTGGCGCCAGCGCCGACCGCGCCGACCCGCGCACATTATTAATGCGGGTGTATTTTCTGGCACCAATTTTCCCCCTGTTCCTGATCGCAGTTATCAATACCAGCGCCCTCTCCATCTGGTCGGTTGTACTGTGGGGGCTTGGAATGAGCGTGGTGGTGTCTTTCTCTATGCCCGCCCAACAGGCCATTCTCAACAGAGTAACGTCGGGCGGCGATATCCAAAAAGGCGTATCAGCCGCGACCGCAATCGGTTTTCTAGTGCAGATCATTGGGTTATATGCAGCAGGACAGCTCGACCGCTTTGGCCTTACCAATGTGTTGATTGTGCAGGGCATCTGCCTGTTACTCGGCGCGCTGACCATTCGTCGACTGTCACCCCTGCCGCCAACCGCCCTACAAACCAAACAGTCAAGCAACAGTTCGCTGGCAAACATCGCAGCCGGGCTACGCGCGACTTTTAAGCATCGAGTTATTTTCCAGCTGTTATTGATTAACTTTGTCTCCAGCATTTTTAACGCTGGCGCCTTCATGACGGCGTTTCCGTTTATTATCAAGCGAGTTTACGACGGCGATGCTGTGTTGCTTGCAATAATGATGGGGGTGTTTTTTGCCGGCGCTATGCTGTCCAACCTGCTGATGCTGAAACTAATGCCATTTCGCCAACCAGGCAGACTGTTTTTGCTGATGCAGCTTTCACGCATTGTGGTGTTATGGCTTATGTGGATCGAACCAAGCTGGTGGCTGCTGGTTCTCGCTATCATTGGTTGGGGCGTAAACATGGGCTTTACGTCGACACTCACGCGCACCATCACCCAGGAATCCGCCAACCCCGAATATCGCGGGCGTATCATGGGCGTGCTGACTCTAGGCACCATGGGCAGTGCACCGATCGGTGCCATCGTTCTTGGTTACGTCATCGAGTCATTTAGTGCGCTCGATGCATTGCTGCCTGCAATGGCTGTCTCTCTACTGCTATTTGGCTATGGCGTGTGGCGCACGGAAATCTGGGGCTACCGATCGCCAATCGCCGCTTGCTAGCGATCGCCAAAGATATCGCCAAGACCACCGAGCACAGACCCTTCGCCTTTAGACCCACCCACAGAGGCAGCCCGCATCACACGATTGGCCAACCGAGAAAACGGCAGACTTTGCAGATAGACAGTACCCGTCCCTTTGAGCGTCGCCAGGAACATACCTTCCCCGCCAAATACCATCGACTTTAGATTACCCGCGCGCTCGATGTCGTAATCAATTCCGGGTGTGAATGCGGCAATGCAGCCCGTATCAACACGCAAAGTTTCGTTTTTCAGTTCACGCTTGATCACCGTCCCACCAACGTGGACAAAGGCCAGACCATCACCTCGCAAGCGCTGCAGAATAAAGCCTTCGCCACCGAAGAAACCAGCACCCAGCTTGCGGTTGAACGCAATGTCGACACTTGTCCCGAAGGCCGCACACAAAAATGCGTCTTTCTGGCAAATCAGCTCTTCGCCCATTTCGGCCATATCGATCGGAATAATCTTGCCTGGGTAAGGTGCTGCAAATGCGACGCGCCGCTTGCCGCTGCCGCTATTCGAGAAATGCGTCATGAATATCGACTCGCCGGTGAGGACCCGCTTGCCGGCATTCAAAATCGAATCGAGCATGCCACCTGCAGGCTTCGAGCCATCCCCCATCTTGGTTTCAAAGGCAATGCCGTCTTCCATGTAATTCATGGCGCCCGCTTCTGCGATTACCACCTCGGAAGGATCAAGCTCAACCTCGACGATCTGCATATCGTCACCAAAAATTTCGTAGTCCACTTCATGACAGCGCATAGACAGTCCTCAACGACCTGTTAACTAGACCGCTATTCTGGGCAAAGCTTCAAACGTTGGCTACCGCTAGCTACGCAGAAAAAGCCTCGGCTAGTCTGCAGTTGCTGCTGAGTTAGCCCAGAGATAGCTGTTAGCCCAAAGGTAACTGTTCGCCCAAAGATAGCTGTTAGCCCAGAGATAACTGTTGGCCCAAAGGTAGCTGTTGGCCCAAAGATAACTGTTGGCATCGACATTTTTACCCGTCAGGTCTGGCGCCGCTGTCCAAGTCTCACCGCCGGTCACCAGATAATCTTGGGGCGCACCATCCGCTGTAGGTGTCGTCCATTTAGAACCAGTTCGCCAGATGGCGCTGGCAGACCACTGCGCGTCACCCCACAGCACCGCCGTGTCTTCAATTAGCACAGTAGAGCCATCACCCGATTGCGCAATACGCGGAGACAACGCTTCGCCAGTCACCACGCCAGTATCTTTCAACGCTGCAAGCATATTCAGCAGACCAGCACCCGTTTCAACCGGGTCACCCGCAATCTTACGAGCAGAGCGCATGATCCGCGCTTTAATGGTTGCCGGCGTAAGTTCAGGTTCTTTAGCGAGCATAACCGCGACAGTGCCAGACACGATACCTGCGGCCATACTGGTGCCTGACAGCTCGACATAGTGAGAGTTACAGTTGTAACCACAGTATACGTTCAGATCACCCATCGCAGTCTTCAAGTGAGAGCCAGGCATCGCAGCCGCTACAAACCGGTTACCAGGAGCAAGCACATCCGGCTTCAGAACAAGATCGATAGACGTAGGACCACGCGATGAGTAGGTAGACACGTAGTCATCCGAAAAATCAGCGCCAGTACGATTATTAGTAAGTGCCCCCACAGTAATCACTTTGCGCGAGTTACCCGGGCTTACAATAGTGAATTCGCCATGGGTACCGTAATTGCCGGCAGAAGAGACAACAACAACACCTGCATCCCAAACAGCTTCCGCGGCCAGCACCAGCGGATCGACTTCACTGGATTCTTGAATCACTTTCCCGAGTGACATATTCACCACCCGAATATTCTGCTCAAGACGATTCTCGAGAATCCAGTCAAGCGCTGCTATAACGTTAAGCGTTGTACCTGCGCCCTTGTCATCAAGCACTTGAACAGAAACGACTGGAGCACCCGGCGCAACACCTTCGTGTTTACCGGCCGAAAGATAGCCTGAACCACCAACAGAACCCGCAATGTGCGTTCCGTGCCCATATGAATCTCCAGCCGTTGTCGGGCGACAACCATTCGACGTAAGCCCCGATTCGCGTGTTTCAAGATAAATGGCGCCAACGTCCAGGCATTCAACGCTTGCCTGCACGGTAAGGTCGGCGTGATCTGCAACCCCGGAATCAACCACGGCAATCGCTACATCCATAGACGCTGGGAAAAAAGCCCCCCAGTGCGCTCTGGGTACCACGGCAGTGCGCCGAGCAGAAACAGAGGCAGCTTGCACCGGCGCGTTAACGTCGATGACGCGAACACCGGCGTTCTGAGCAAGGTCGACTAGACTCTCAGCAGGTACGCGAATTGCACGAATCGGCAAATGATTAAAGCTTGCCTGAAGTTCACCACCCAACTTGGCAATACGGGCATTTTCTGCATCAGCGTCGGCGGCATTGTAAGCCACAATCACTTCGACAAAATCACCACCCGCCTGGGCCGCCAGCTCTTGCACAGCACGACTCATACGAACCTTTGCCATGATCGGCAGATCATCCGTTGTCGCCACGCTAACCGTCGAATCGGCCGCCGTTGCGTGAGCGAGTGCTTGAGGCTCAATTGTGGTCAATGCAGCGAGTGTATCTTGCGCCTCAGCGAGCGCTTCATTAGCCGCTCTACTTTCATTCGCCGCCACGGCTACTGCCTGACTGACCGCAATAGCGTCGGCCTTAAGCGCCACTGGAGTTTCCTGGATTTGCGCAAAATCGTAGCGTTGATCTTCGTCTTTCCAGAGATAGCCGGCAAGCACCAGCGATCCAACGACGCTGGTGGTGACTAAGGTTTTGCCTAAGATCGAGCTCATCTCAAAATCCTGAGTGGTTTGATAATGACAAGGTCAAAGCAAACTCGATGCCAGTTCGGGCCAGTAAACGTAATAGATATGAAAGCCTATTTATTTCAATGAGTTAGACTGATTTCTCGGCGCTAATTGCATCCGATACCGACGACCCGCGCCATTTTTTCGGCGACGGCCACGCAAAACCAGCGCAGAGCGCCGAAATAATCGCGCCTTACGGTAAAGTGGTGAGTGTTTTGATGAATGACTGGGGAGTCACATCTTGAACGAGCTGCTACTGGCGCTTGCGCGCTGGCTCGATTCGCACAGCCTTAGCACACAGCTGCACGAATCTTTCTATATGTACAACTGGGTCGAATCGACCCACGTACTGACCTTGATGCTGTTTCTGGGCATGTTGATCATTATCGATCTGCGTATGCTCGGCTGGATATTCCCCACAGTCCCCGCATCACATATTGCCGAACGCCTCGACAAACCAATGCTAATCGGCATGGCAATCATGTTCATCACCGGCTTTGCCCTGTATTACGCAATCCCCGAACGCACTACTCAAAGCATCTGGTTTCGCATCAAAGTGGTACTGCTAATCGCCGCATCGATTAACGCGATACTGTTTCGCGCTCGCATGCGCGATAGCTCCGCCAGCTGGGACACCGATCTAAAGCCCCCAAACAACATTCGATTTGCGGCCGCGGCCTCACTCACCCTCTGGGCGGGCGTGGTGATCACCGGGCGCACCATTGCCTACGATTGGTTCGACTGTCACAAAGAGCTGCCCGCTTTTATGTATTGGGCCGCGGGTTGCGTTGATCAACTCGCAGCAAGCAGAGGTGTTGAGTAGTGGAAACCTTGCCGTTTTTCGAGTGGCTCGACACCTCCCTGCTCGCCTCGATAGCGAAAAGCAACGGCGGTGTATTTGCCGTGGTGCAGATGTTCCATCTATTAGGAATGGCTATGCTCGGCGGCATGGTGTTGCTCGGCGACTTGCGATTACTCGGAATTTTAATGCGCGACATCCCATCCGCAACCGTCATCGACAACACCCACCGCTGGTTTGGTTATGGCTTGGCTCTAACCTTGATCAGTGGCATTTTCATGGCCTCAGCGGTCGCAATGAAGCTCTATTACAACGAAGCCTTCTGGGCGAAAATGACCGGCTTGGGCATCGGGATACTTTTTGTCTATTGCGTAAGACGGCCGCTACTGTCGTTTGAGCACAGCAGCATCAACCCCTGGGCCATGCGCTGCCTCGCCGGAACTTCAATGGTGCTGTGGTTCACCGTGGCGGCCAGCGGTCGCTGGATCGGTTTCTCTTAAGCATTCAGACGGATAAAAAAGGACCTGCGCATGCAGAAAACAACGCTTGAAAGGCTAACCTATGGCATCACTATCGTCGTGCTGTGTGGTGCAGGCTGGTATTGGGCGACCCAGGTTCAGAGTGTCTTGGAAATTCTGGAAATGGCGTACGGCTAAACGGTTAGCAGTGCGGCACCCGAATAGCCAGCTCCTGTCGGAGCTGGCTGAGCGGCATATCGAGGTAGTTATCAAAGTCATCCCAAGGCCAGCGTTTGCTCATCCTCAGACAACGCCAAATCGTTCGGGGCACCAGCACAATGGCCTGGATCGCCGTTACGACAATCAAGCTGAGCGTTAACTCCTCATAGATTTCTTTCGACTCAGGCAAGGCATAGCCTCGCATCACGCCTAACCCGGCGCTGGTGCCAAAAACGCTGCTGATCTTAACCACAAGCTCGTCAGCGAGTGATATATCACACCCGAATACCACATGAGCAGTATCGTGGCAGCGAAAAAACTCAGTCGCCGGACTCGTGAAGTGACGACCGTTAAACTGTGGTGCGTTTGTCGCGAAATACTCAGCCAAGCCTTCAGCAAGCGTTAGTTGCGAATCTTGCTGTTGAAAACCAAGCATGCAGAACTAGGCTTGCCGCCACCAAGCCACACCATTCTCATCCTCTTCAACCGTTAGCATGCGACGCTCCAACGCGCAGTGCAGGTGCGCAATCGACTCACCCGTTGCAGGAAAGAAACTCAT
Organism: Pseudomonadales bacterium; assembly: GCA_023300545.1. GTDB lineage: Bacteria > Pseudomonadota > Gammaproteobacteria > Pseudomonadales > Azotimanducaceae > JALZVT01. Next base: position 10,559 of record JALZVT010000047.1, on the reverse strand, counting down.
ATCTGTGATCTCGCTTTTGAACAGCGCGGGAAACACATCGACAGCACGTTTGGGTTCGTCACACATGTCATAGAGTTTTTCCAGCGCTACCTCGTGCCAATCGATGAGTGCCGTCAAGCGCTCATGCACACCTTCGTAGAGGCTTTCGTGCGCCGGCAACACCAACAAATTGGGCGGCAACAATTCACGAAAGCGTGCACAGGTGTTGAGAAAATCCATTAGCGGATTGGCATGTGGTTCGCTGGGTTGCACGCTAACGTTTGGCGTGATTTTAGGCAGCAGTTGGTCACCGCCAATAATCAGCTTCAGTTCGGGGCAATACAAACACACATGCTCCGGCGCATGACCGTGGCCAATCACTGCTCGCCATTCCCGGTCACCAATCTCGATGTACTGGCCATCGCTGATACGCCGATAGCCAGCAGGCAATGAGGGCATGTTGCGGCCAAATTGACCAAAGCGCTCCCGGTACAGATTAAGCCGCTCTTCAGTGAACCCCGCACGGCGATAAAACCGAATCGCATCATCAGGCACATCAGCTGGACCGTCCGCCGCCATCACCTTGCACATATAGAAATCAGCACGGCTCATCCACAGCTCACAGCCCCAGCGCTTCGTGATCCAGCCCACCAGACCGGTGTGATCCGTATGGAGATGAGTCGCAATGACCCGGGTTACCGGCAGGCCATCCAGATGCTTGGCAAAAATGTTCTCCCAGTGGCCTTTTACCGCGTCAGTCGGTAAGCCCGTATCAACAATGGTCCAACCGGGGCCGTCACGCAGTAGCCAGACATTGATGTGATTCAGTCGGCCGCCCATGGGCATGCGTACCCAGAACACGCCATCAGCCAATTTGGTGACGTTGCCGGGCTCTGGCACGCAGTCTTCAAAGCGGTAACGCAGCGGATCGAAACCGCGCTTTGACATGTTGTCGACCACTCATCACTCCCACCGCTCCAGCGGCATAAAAACACCCTGCTAGCCTACTCAATCGCCCCACAGAGCGCATCTAGCCCGTCCAAGCCGGCAAGTTCCCACACTGCCCATTGAATCGGTGTTTCGGCTGCCGATTCTCTGGCTCTGGAGCAGCAGCGCCTTCCCGAATCTTGCGGCCAAGCGCCCGAACCAGCAGAATCACGAGGCGATCGCCCGCTTTCAAGCCGACGCCACCACCCAGGGAGTAATTTTTGGAACAGCACGACATAGACCGTATCCGGGACTTGATGGAGTTTGAAGCAGGCCGCACGGAGCCTCCCAAAGACTTTCCTGCGCTACCCGATCTGCCCGGCGGCCGGTACACCGACCCACGGTTTTTTGAGCTCGAACAACAACATATTTGGCGTAAATCCTGGCTGCTCGCCTCACACATCGACGAGGTGCCGGAGGTGGGCTGCTACCGCCTTTGGGAAAACGCGGGTCAGCCCGTCATTATTGTGCATGCTGCATCCACCAATAGTGGTGGCGATAGCACCGGCCAGATCAACGCCTTCTACAACACCTGCAGCCATCGCGGCGCGCCCGTGGTAACCGATGAGTTTGGCAAACGTCCGCTACTCACCTGCAAATACCACGGCTGGAGTTACACTCACTCCGGCGATCTGATCGCGCTACGAGATCCTGAAGATTTTCGTGATCTCGACAAATCCTGCCGTGGCTTGCGACCCATTCGCTGCGAACGTTTTGGCAACTTCATCTTTGTCAATTTTGACGACGATGCCCCCTCACTGCTCGACTGGCTCGGTCCAATCGCAGACGAGTGGCAGGAATTTCAATTCGAAAAATCCCGCCTGTCCGCTCGCCACATCTGGGATCTGGATTGCAACTGGAAGATTGCGATGGAAGCCAATACCGAGGTCTACCACGTACGCAGTATCCACCCAACCACCGTGGCACCCATGCTCGACGACCGGCGCAATGTAAATACCCTTTATCGCAACGGCCACGGCCGAATGATTGCGCCAACACCTGCAAACATGCAGGGCGCGCGGGAAGCACGCGTACAAGACGGGCCAACAATAGATACCGTGTCAGAGCTTGGCCGTACCTGCACTCAATCTTACGGCGTATTCCCAAACTGGGTGTCGCCACTGAGTCATCAGATGATCCCGCCGCTAGCGTTCTGGCCCAACGGCATCAACAGGTGTCGGCTCGAAACCTGGACGACCGCGCCCGACTGGGGTGATGGTCCCGGACCCGATCTGTGGACTCAGAACAACGGCGAGTCTCTGAGCCCAGTGCTGCTGGAAGACACCGTGTTTGGCGCCTGGATTCAAAAATCGGTTGAATCCTGGGGCTTCAAAGGCGTACCGCTGAGTTATCAAGAGGCGCGTATTTATCATTGGAATCAGGCCGCAGACACCATGATCGGCATCGACAACATTCCCGAGGAGCTGCGTGTTGAGCAGGTGATCGACGACCGTTGGATCTTCCCAAATGATCCGCGAGTGACACAAATGCAGGCCGAGAAAGCCGCCAGTGCGGGCTAGCTGCAAGGCGCCAGAGGCCCGAGACTGAGGTAAGATGGCTTATGCCGTTCAGCTCAGATAAAAATCGCACCCCGCGCCAGGAAGAGCGCCGCCAGCGCATTCTGGTCACCGCGCGGGCATTTTTGTCTGAGCACGGCTATGACGGGCTGAATATGCGGGAGTTAGCAGTTGCGGCGAAGGTTTCTCCCACCACGCTCTACAATCAGTTCGCCAACAAAGATCGCCTGCTACTCGCCGCCCTCAGCGAGATGCTGCAGACCATCGAATGGGACGTTAGCGCAACCGATGCCAAAGGTATCGAACGAGTTCTTGCCAGAGCCGACGCTGTTACCGAGCAGATCAACAATCATCCTGCCTACGCCGAGGCAATGATCTTGATGTTGATCAACGCCTCCCCCGACGATCCCATCGTGCGTATTCTGTTAACAAGCGCGCTGGGTGAAACCGGCATGCGCATCGACGAAATGCTTGAGCTCGGCGAGATTCTGCCCAACGTTAACCGGGAAGGCCTGCTGCGACGTCTGGCCACCGGAGGCTGGGCCGCCATATTGCTGTGGCAAAAGAAAATCATTCCGGCTGAACGCCTAGGCATGCAGTACCGGGAAAACCTGCTCGCCAGCATGTGGCCGGTGCTAACGCCAGCCGCCCAGGAACACTGGCGCACCACCTTCAACTAATTCGTGCGAGTCACAACCCACAGCAACCATTGCCGGCTCGACACGCAGTCCACCAAGCCGAACCAAAGGAACTCAAATGACCCACGTTACCCCCAAGACCCGCGCAGAGCTCCCTGAGCTTGAACCCATATTTGCCGGTACGGAGGCTTCGATGGGCTTTGTCCCCGACAGCATGCTGACCATGGCGCATTGGCCAGAACTCCTGCAGAGCTTCAGCGCCCTTGGCGCTACTGTGTTGGGCAGTGGCGAGGTGGAACCAGGGCTGAAGCAGCTGGTCGCCTTTGTTGTCAGCAATGCGGCCGGTTGCCGTTATTGTCAGGCCCACACCTCGGCCACTGCCGAGCGTCGAGGTGTCAGCGACGAGCGCATCAACGCCGCCTTCGAGTTCGAAACTTCAGAGTTATTCAGTGAATCCGAACGAGCCGCTCTGCGGGTAGCGGCCCACGCGGGCATGGTGCCCAACGCAGTTAGCGACGAGCACATGGGTGCTCTGAAAGTTCACTTCACGCCAAAACAGATTATAGAAATTGTCAGCGTGATCTCCCTGTTCGGTTATCTCAACCGCTGGAATGACACCCTAGCCACCCGCCTAGAAGCGCACCCCACCGAATTTGGCCAGACTCATCTGGCGAGCCACGGCTGGCAAGCTGGCAAACACGGACAATCCTGATGAGCGACACTTTTACTCTGATAGGCTTGGTTGAACCGGCAAGCCCCGATCTGGTTGAGGCATTCAATAACTGGTATCTCGGCAATCACATTGAAGATGTCTCTAACGCGCCCACCGTCAAATCAGCACGGGTGCTGAAAGCCAAAAAAGGCTTCATGGCGGACAACGCACCTTCGCCGTATCTCGCCATCTATGAATTGGAAGGCGAAAACGCCGAGCGCGCTGAAGCGGCGCTATTGGCCTATCTAGCCGATCCCGATGCCTGGCAACAGCGTCAGCCCAATAATAACTCTCTGGGCATTATCGGCGCCGGCATCTACGAAGAAATCATGCGCTTCTAAGAATCCGCCCCAGAGCTGTTCGCGCCCTACCGTGACCTAACCCTCATTTTGTTACCTTGGGTAACAAAATGCTGGACATATAGCCCTACCACTCTAAAATGCCCTAACCAATTTGGTCAGACCGGTTTGGTCTGGGCAATTTCACGCCCTGTTCACAGCCGGTCTACGCTTTACGTACTAAAAGTGAGCACATCACGCCTATGGCTGGCAAACACACCACAATTGCAGATGCCCTGATCGAAGACATTCTGTCGGGCCACTACCGGGTCGGCGAACGTCTCCCCTCAGAACGCGACCTATCCGCTCGGTTCGAGGCCAACCGAGGTGCCGTGCGTGAAGCCATGAAGAAACTGGAACAGCTGGGGCTCGCGTCCATCGGCCCCGGCGGCGCTCGAGTTAACGCGCTGCAGCAGGCAAGCCTAGATGTTGTCGGCAGCCTAATGGCGCGCGGCGAACTGCCTGATGCAAATCTGGTAGACCAGATTTTAACCGTGATCAGCGCTTTAACCGCGATAGCCGCCGAGGGAGCGGTTACCAACGGCAGCGATGCACAACTCAACCACATACGCACTCTGATCAAACCACTGACAGAGCCTTCATCCGAAACGCCGTTCGACGAAGATGCACACCAGGCCGCTCGCCTGGAATTGATGCAAGCAATCATGCTCACCAGCGGCAACCTGATCTGCCAGCTGATTGCCCGAACACTGTTCGAACAGTTTGCACCGGCAATGGAACCCCTGCGGCCCTACACCCGCAGCCAAATGGATGTAGAGGCTTACACCACTTACGCACGACAACTCGATCGGGCCGTTGCCGCTCGGGATATCCCCGCCATGCGCGCAACCTTTGAGGCCTTTTCAAACCTAAACCGCAAAACCCTTATGCAAGCTTTTTCTGACGCACGCGCGGCACAGAGTCCGCGACCAGACACTGACCCTTTTAGCGACTCCTCCACAGTCGACCTCTCCGCTAACAAACACGTAAAGGTAGCTATCTGATGCTCCGCCAACTGGTTATACCCACAGTCATACTCTTGTTGTTTGCATTGGGCGCAACAGTGTTATTTGCCACCGCACCAGAGCTCAAGCCAGATACGCCTGAGCCCATAGCAACCACCGTACGTATACGTCCCGTCACGCCAGAAACCATCACCCTGCGAGTCAATTCCCAGGGCACGGTTATGCCAAGCATGGAAAGTCAGCTGATCCCCGAAGTTTCTGGGCGAGTGGTTTGGATGTCTCCAAAGCTGGTCCCTGGTGGTTTCTTTGAGAGCGGTGAAGCCCTCATCCGGGTGGAGCCCCAGGACTACAACAATTCACGTGATCGTGCGCGCGCAAGCCTTGTGCGCGCCGAAGCCGAAAAAGAACACGCTGCTTTCGAGCACCGCAGACTGCAAAGCCTCGCTGAACGCCAACTCACGTCCCGGTCACAACTCGAAAACTCACTGCGCGTGCTGCGCGTGGCCGAAGCCTCACTCACCGAAGCACGAGCCAGCTACAACCAAGCACAACAAGACGTTGGGCGAACTGAAATTCGCGCGCCCTTCACCGGCCTCGTTCGCTCCAAAGACGTGGATATTGGTCAGTTTGTTAGTCGGGGTACATCAATAGCGTCTGTCTACGCCTCCGATCAGGTAGAGATTCGTCTGCCAATTTCTGATCGACAGCTCGCCTATCTCAATATTCCTATCGGTCTGCGCGGCGCACTCCCAGCGCAAGCCCAGCCGAACGTTGTTTTAAGTACCGAATACGCAGGGCAACAGGTGAGCTGGCAAGGCACCATTGTTCGTTCAGAAGCCGCCATCGACACCTCTAGCCGAATGGTTTTTCTGGTCGCCCGAGTTGAGGCAGATGATCAGCCGATACCGCTGTCGGTGGGGCTGTTTGTTAACGCTGACATCGAAGGCCGACAAGCCGAAAAGGTTGTTGTATTGCCACGTACCGCACTACGCGACAACAACCAGGTTCTGATCGTCGACAAAGACCAGAAGCTGCGCTTTCGCAACATCAAACTACTCCGGTTGTATCAAAATGATCTGTTGATCGAAGGTGGCCTCGAAGACGGCGAGCGAGTGTGCGTTTCCCCGATTCAAACCGCGATCGACGGTATGACAGTAAACCCGGTTAACGATCGCGCCGTGCAGTCGACTCCTGCCGAAGATAGCGCCAAATTCGACGCGGCTGAAAACCGCCGAGCGGGATAAGTCAATGCACACAGCTATCGCATGGTTTGTGAAAAACCCCGTTGCCGCCAACTTGATGATGGTACTGCTGATCGTTGGTGGCGCCATCGGATCACTGATCGTTAATCAGGAAGAATTCCCAAACATCGATGTTCGGGCCGTAAGCATCACGGTGCCCTACCTCGGAGCCGCCCCCCAAGAAGTTGAGAAAGCCGTCTGTGTACGTGTTGAAGAAGCCATCGACGGACTGGAAGGCATCGAAAAGATTCAGAGTTCCGCAACCGAAGGCCTGTGCAGCGTTTTTGCTGAGCTGTTTGTGGACGCCGACGATACCGTTGCGCTAAACGAAATTAAATCCCGTGTCGACGGAATCATTAGTTTCCCGGCTGAAACGGAACGCCCTATTGTTTCAAAAGTGTCGCTCACTCGCCGTGTCGTACAGATCGCATTGTTTGGCGCTACTGACGAACGCACGCTCAAAGAATTGGCTCGCAACATTCGCGATGACATTGCAGCCATCGACAGCATTTCTCAGGTAGCGGTAGGCTATACCCGCCCCTACGAAATTTCTATTGAGGTGTCAGAAACCTCACTACGCCGCTTTGGTATTACGCTTGACCAGGTCGCTCAGGCAATTCGCACCGCCTCGCTCGATATGCCCGGCGGTACGATCCGCACGATAGACGGCGAGATTCTAATTCGCACTTCAGGCCAGGCCTATAGCGGTGATGAGTTTGGCGATGTTGTTGTACTCACTAACAAAGACGGCACACGTATCACGCTGCGCGACATCGCAACCGTTCGCGATGGCTTTCAAGAAGGCGAATTAATTGCACGCTTCAACAATCAGCCCGCCGTTGTTATTAACGTCGCACAGGTAGGCTCAGAAGACCTGATACGCATCGCTGAGGACACACGCGAATACCTCGCTCGCATCGGACCTACGCTGCCTGAAGGTATGAGCTACGACGTGTGGATAGACACCTCAAAAGAGCTCGAGGAGCGTCTTGATGTACTCACCACAAATGCAGCAGGTGGTCTCGCCTTGGTGTTGATCGTTCTCGCCCTATTTCTGAAATTCAAACTGGCAATGTGGGTGGCAGTAGGGATTCCCGTTGCACTACTCGGTACCATCGGCCTGTTTCCCTATTTCGACATCACCATATCTACGATGACCGTGATGGCATTTATTCTTGTGCTTGGAATTTTGGTAGACGACGCCATTGTGGTTGGCGAACGGGTTTACGCTCACGAGCAGATGGGCAAAGATCCGATACAGGCCGCCATAGACGGCACCTGGGAGGTCAGTGTGCCGGTGATATTCGGCGTACTCACAACAGTGGCCGCGTTTTTACCACTGGTGCTCGTTGAGGGCCGAATGGCTGGTTTCTTTTCTGTCATCGGCTACGTCGTGATTATCGCGCTCTTCATGAGCATCATCGAGTCGCAGCTGATACTACCGTCGCACCTGGCCCACCGAAAAAACACCCCACCCAGTACCCGAATCTCAAAAGGCTGGAACAACTTTCAAGGCGGTCTTGCGCAAAAGCTAGAAGATTTTTCTAAAAACACCTATCAGCCGTTTGTTGCCTGGTCGATTCGTTGGCGCTACGCCACTGCAGCGTTCGGCGTTGGGGTGCTGATCATTGCAATCACGCTAATCGCAAGTGGTCGAGTCGTGTTTGGTTTTTTCCCCGCTATCGAAGGCGGCCGGGTCTACGCCCAACTCGAAATGCCTGAAGGTACTCCCAGTCGAGTTACGGTCGCTGCTGCGGCCCGCATCGAACAGGCCGCGGTTCAGCTGAACAAGGACTTTGGTGAAGAGCTGGGCCTCGAGTTTCCGGTTATTCGCGACACTTTCACCAGCATTGGATCACTGGTTGATCGCGACGGTCCAGGCCGGCCACCAGAGGCCGGCCGCAGTAACATCGCTGAAATCGTGATAGCACTCGCGCCCCTCGACGAACGGGCAGAAACCAGCGCCAAAGTGCTGGCGAATCGCTGGCGCGAACTGGTCGGCAACATTCCAGATGCGGTCAAGCTGAAGTTCGACGCTGACTCCTACTCCGCCGGCGCGCCGATTGAATATCAGATAAAGGGTCGGGATGTAGAAATCATGCGCAAGGCCGCTGAAGAAATGAAAGCCGAGTTATCACGCTACACCGGCGTATTCGACATCACCGATTCGTTCCGCTCAGGCAAACAGGAAGTACAGTTACGACTGTTACCCGAAGCCCGCAACCTGGGTCTTACTCTGTCAGACCTGGCAGGTCAGGTGCGCAGCGCATTCTACGGTGCCGAGGCGCAACGCGTGCAGCGCGGCCAGGATGACGTTCGAGTGATGGTACGTTTCCCACAGGAAGAACGCGCCTCGATCGGCGATCTGGAAGAGATGTACATCCGTACACCAGATGGTGAAGAAATTCCGTTCTACAGCGTTGCCCGCTTCGATCTTGCGCGCGGCTTCTCGAAGATTAATCGTCGAGACGGCAGTCGCTCGGTTACCGTAACTGCCGACGTTGATAACAACGCAGTGTCGCCAGAAGAAGTCAGTGCAAAGATTAAGGACGAACTTGTGACGGCACTCATCGCCAAGTATCCAAGCCTTACGATCGAGGTAGGCGGCGAGCAAGCGGAACGCTTAAAGGCGATGAGCGGACTGCTTATTGGTTCGGGACTATCGCTTATTCTAATTTTTATGTTGCTGGCCATCCCGCTGCGCAGTTACCTGCAGCCGTTTGTCATCATGAGCGTCATTCCATTTGGCGCTGTAGGTGCCATTTTTGGTCATTGGATCATGGACGTGCAACTGATGTTCTTCTCGGCACTGGGCATCGTCGCACTGTCGGGTGTCGTCGTAAACGCATCACTAGTGTTGGTGGACTATGTGAATCGTCAGCGTCGTGAAGGTACGGCTACCTACACCGCCGTCCTCAACGCCTGCGTCACCCGTTTTCGACCGATCATGCTGACCTCGGTAACCACCTTTGTCGGTCTGATTCCGCTCATGCTGACCACTACTCCTGCAACGGCTCCGTTCATTCCGATGGCAGTGTCGCTGGCATGGGGCGTGCTATTCGCAACCTTCATCACCCTGCTGGGTGTGCCCTGCCTGTACATCATTCTCGAAGATTGGCTCGAGTTTGTTGCCGCCAGCAAGCGCTGGATCAGCGGCGAGCCCTGGTACTATGAAAACACCGCGGAATTGCCAAGCAACTAACTCAGACCAACTAACTCAAATCAACAGGGCAAGCTTGCCCTCTCTGCAAATCACTTCTTCCAGTATTAAAATCGATGCGCAGCCATAGAAATAGAGGTCCTCTCATCCCATGACAAACGCAAATTCAACCGTAGACCTCACCGGTAAAGTCGCTGCCATAACCGGCGGCACACGAGGAATCGGTCGCGGCATAGCTGAGGCCTTCTTGGCCGCAGGTGCATCCGTTGCAATCAACGGCCGAAATCCAGACAAAGGCGCTACCGCACTGGCAGAGATAAACGCCAGCGATCGCGCTATTTTTGTCCCAGGTGACGTCACTCGCCAAGACGATGTTGAAAATTTCATCGCTACCACCATCAATACTTTTGGCAAGGTCGACATTCTGGTTAACAATGCGGGCGGCTCGTCAGGTTTTGCTCCTGTATCCGAGCTCAGCGATGACTCATGGCAAGAAGCTGCAGCCTGGATCCTGCATTCAGCGTTCTGGGCCGCACGAGCCGCGCTCAAAGACATGAGCACGCGCAGCTACGGTCGCATCATCAACATTTCGTCCGTCGAGGGCAGACAGGCCAACAAGGCCAACGTCTCCCACTACATCACGTTCAAGCACGCACTCAACGGGTTCACTAAAGCGGTCGCCTTCGAATGGGGTGGTCAGGGCATAACGTGCAACGCACTCAGTCCCGGCGCGGTTGAAACCGATTTAATGAAACTGTCAGGGCCAGCTGCTGCCGAAACCATGGGAGTGAGTTACGAGGAATTTCTCGATGGCTACGCTCAGGACGCCGCTATCAAGCGCCTGAATACCGTGGATGAGGTGGCCGCAATGGCACTCATGCTTGCGTCTGATCTGGGCGGCGGAATAACCGGCGCCATAATGCCGGTGGATGGCGGCACAGGACTCTAGACAACTAGAGAGGTCACAACTAGTGAGGTCAGAATTAATTCTGACCCCTGCCTACTTGCCCTCAGTCTCCCCC
>JALZVT010000046.1 GCA_023300545.1 Pseudomonadales bacterium | reverse complement strand
TGTTCAACGCGTTGAACACCTCCGGTCGATTCAGCGATACCTGAATAACGTGTTCTGCGACCTGCTCTACCAGCAGTGTCTCAAAGGGCCCAAACACTCTGCCGCGCGTTGATTCCTGCATTAGCCGTTCTTACGAAAGCGCAGCGTCATGCGATCTGATTCACCAATGGCGTCCATCGCCACTTTGCTGTCTTCGCCATTGCCGTAAGTGGGCGGCAGGCGCCAGACAATATCTTCAGGCGTAGGCTTGTCTAGGGCGTTGGCATTGATCTCGCTGGAATCGTCGAGGGTGAAACCTGCCTCGGTAAACAACGCAATCACGGTAGACCGCTTGAGATAACCCGCACGCCCAGTTGCCCAGTCGTCAGGCGCATTCTCAGGCGCACGATGCTGGACAACACCAACAACCCCACCCGGCTTCAGCAACGTATAAGAGGACGCAATCGCTTCATCAAGTACACCCGTGTCTTTAAAGCGGTGCAGGTTATGCAACGCGCGAATAAACAACACAGCGTCTGCCGTACCGGCCAAACCCTCTGGCACGCCTGCGAAGGTAAAACCTGCGGCGGCGATGCCGTTATCTGTCCACTGGCCGACCTGCCCCGGAAAAGCGGCGGTTGCGGCGATGCGGGCTTTTACGCGCTCTTCGGGAAAGCCAAAGCTGCTCCAGACCGACTCCTGATAATTCACCCCATACACGGCACCTTCGCCACCCAGGTAGGACACGAGAATCTTGGTGTACCAGCCACCACCGGGCAGGGCTTCAGCCACGGTCATACCGGGCTCAATACCAAAAAATGCCAGAGTTTCGCCGGGATTACGGGCGCTATAGCGCGCCTTGTGCTCAGCACTCTGGGCATCCAACGCAGCCACCAAGTTGGCTTGATTGGCGCCAGATCGAGCCACTTCAACAGCCTGACCTGCTGATTCAGCCACTGCCGGTACGCTTACGCTTTGGGTGCAGCCCGCCGCAGATAACGCCATAGCGACCCCCAGGGTTGCGAGCGCAAAACGAGTGCCCGTGGGCTTGGTTTGTTTGATATGCATCATATTGGGAGGTCCTGTACCGGGCCACTAAGCCCATGGGTGAGTCCGTGTAGTTACACCCTCAGGATACCTCGCTGGAAAGCGATTGGGAAAAGGCTAATGAATGCCGCAGTTTGCACCACGACTAGCGCCCAGCTCAGACAGGTGGAGCTCTGCCGGGCTTGTGGGAGACTCCAGGCAGCGCGATAATCCCGCTAGCCCCAACAACCGGTGGGCGCCCCCCTGGATTACCGAGCCAACACCATGCCGAATAAACTCGACCAGCTTAAATTGATGACTGACGTGGTTGCCGATACCGGCGATATTGCTGCTATGCGTGAATACACACCACGCGACGCAACCACTAACCCATCGCTATTGCTGAAAGCCGCTAACCTGCCGCAATACGCACCGTTGGTTGAAGCCGCACAGCAGTTTGCCCAGAGCAGCTCAGATCCTGGCCCTGCCGCCTGTGATCGACTGGCCGTGTTGATTGGCAAGGAAATCAGCCAGATCGTCCCAGGGCGCGTTTCAACCGAGGTCGATGCGCGTCTATCTTTTAACACTCAGGCCACCGTCACCAGGGGCCAGCAGATCATCGATGCCTATCAGGAACTGGGGGTTCCCCGTGACCGTATTCTGATCAAAATCGCCTCGACCTGGGAAGGCATCGAAGCCGCCCGCCAGCTTGAGTGCGAAGGCATCAATTGCAACCTGACGTTGCTGTTTGGCTTCGAACAGGCGGTCGCCTGCGCCCACGCGGGCGTCACTCTTATCTCACCCTTCGTTGGCCGTATTCTTGACTGGCACAAGGCTCGTGACCCGAGCGCCGATTTTTCCGGCGCGAACGATCCGGGTGTCGCGTCGGTAAAGCGCATCTATAATTTCTACAAAGCCAACGGCTTCGACACCATTGTCATGGGCGCAAGCTTTCGCAGTGCTGCCCAGGTCTGTGCGCTGTCTGGCTGCGACAGGCTGACCATAAGCCCCGACCTGCTGGCAGAGCTGGCGCAGGATACCGGCCTGCTCGATCAGGCGTTGACATCTAACGGAGCCACCAGTAACGAACGCACCGCAGACCTTGCCGAGGATGAGTTCCGCTTCGCCTTGAACGACGATGCCATGAGCACGGAAAAGCTCGCTGAAGGCATCCGCACGTTCGCTGCAGACCAGCGTACACTGGAGCAACAGTTACTGCGTAGCTAGATACGCAACACCTCAACCTGACGAAACGGCATTCGCATGCTCAGTCCAGAACAGCTTAACCACTACCAAGAGCACGGCTACGTGCAAGTGTCTGGATTGATTCCGCCCGAGCGACTCACCGCTTACGAGCAACGTTTTGTAGCGCTAGCAGAGCAGCGTGTTGCAACGCCCGAAGACATGAACGTCATGCGCGACATCATGGTCGTAAAAGGCGCTGTTGAACCCGCGTCCACCATGCACGGGATTAACAAAGTCAGTCATTTCGAAGCCGACCCAGAGTTGTATAACTACGTGCTCGAACCGGCCCTGTTGAGTGCCATCCGCACCATCGTCGGCAACGACGTTTTCAGCATATCTACCAATGTTTTTAATAAGCCGCCGGGGGTCGACGGACGGCACCCGATGCATCAAGACCTGCGCTATTTTCGCATCCGCCCAGCAGATTCAATCGTCGCGGCCTGGACCGCGCTGAACCCGGCAACTCGTGATAATGGTTGCCTGGCCGTGCTGCCAGGTAGTCACCGGGATCGGTTGCACGAGCACGGTGACCCCGAATGGGATTACGTGAACGCTGGCTTTTTTGCAATCGAAGACATTGACCTTGAAAAACGGGTGCACGTCGAACTCAAGCGAGGCGACACCATTCTGTTTCACCCGTTGCTGATTCATGGCTCCGGTAAGAATCGCAGCGCCCAGTTCAGACGGGCAATTTCGACGCACTTTGCGGCTGCCAGCTGCACCTCAGAGCAACGCGATTGGCACGTCGGCAAACAGGCCCGACGTATCCCGTATCCCAGCACCTAAGCCCTCCATCTAAGTCCCCGGTTACCCGGGAAAGCTCGCCTGCTCATTCATCGGCCAAAAGGCGCGCGCTGTCGCCTGACGGGGAAACACGCTGATGTTATGGGTACTTAGACCCGGCGGATCTGCAGTCACAATGCGTTGTGCAATGTTCTGAAAGCAGCCGCGAAAGTGGTTGCTCGATTTCAACGCCACAATGTCGTAACGCATAACGTCAATGCCAACCGCGAGAAAGGGTTCTTTGTCGAAGGTTTGTGATCGCCTCGAACCGACCACCACATCCAATCCGTCAATGTCGAGTCGCGCCAGCGGCCCGAGTTTTAGTGGCGCACCGCGAAACATGTGCTGCAGCACTAAGCGGCCATCGTGCAGCGCACGCACCGTCGCCCGGGTAACAATAGGCGTTCCGTGCAAATCATCGGTGCGCGCGCCAAGCTCAATGGCAATCTCGGCACCAACCCCCGCCGCATGCGCCTGGGCCGCAGTGATCGCATCCACCACAAAACCAAAGCACGCCCCGCGCGGCAATCGCTGCGCAAGACCGGCATCCAACATCGCCCGCAACAGATGGGTGCCATCGCCAGGCGTTCCTGCACCGCAGTTGTCCGAGGTTTCATGAATAACCACAGGTCCACGCCCAGTGTCAGTAATAGTATCGGTGCCTGCATCCACCTCAACTTCCACCTCAGCCACCGCCGTATCAACCGCCTGCTCCGCTGACAGACTAGTTGGTCGAAACGCCTCGCGCTGATCCCACAACCGCTGCCCGACGCCCCGGGCAACCGCACTCGCCTGCTCCTGGGTCATTTCATCCTCGAGCCAACTAACCACAACGCTACAACCAACGTGCTCAATATCGGTGTAGGGAAAACCATGAAACCAACTGATATCGACACAGGGAGTTTCCGCTTCCTGGGCCAACACCTCAGCGAGCATCGACTGACCAATACCTTCAAACGTCGTGGTTGTTGGCAGCAGCATAGGAATGCTGGCCAGACTGCAGCGCCCTTTGCGCTTGTCGCGTGACAGTGTAACGGCAAGCTCAACCGCGGCCTCAGCCTGCACGTGCAGATCGATGTGCGGGTAGTGATGGCAGGCAAACACGCCATTGAGGTTATCGCACATGCGCTGGGTGATATTGCCGTGCAGATCGAAGCTCGCTACCACCGGTATCTCTTCGCCCACAAGCTGGCGCACTCGTGCCGCCAGTTCCCCTTCGATGTCCGCCACCCCATCTGCCACCCCGGCGCCATGTAACAGCAATACCACGGCATCAAACGACTCGCTGCCAAGCCCCTGAATAATCTCGTTAGCAAAGGCCTCAAAAGTGGCACGTTCGATAAGTCCAGATGGTTGCGCTTGCGCGAACATCAACGGTACCGCCGCAGCACCGAGCCGTTCACACGCCGCCATAGCGCCACCGATATCCGTCTCTTGACCCGCCGCTGCCTGCATCGCCTGGGCGCGTCGCACATAAAAGTGTGCTGACGTAGTAACACCCTGACAGTAGGTGTTGGTTTCGTGGGAAATTCCGGCGATTGCGATGCGCATATTCACTCCTAATTGACGGAAACAACTTGCAGGCGGATACTGCCGAGCATTGCATTTTGCATCACTGATCTCACCACCCACCCGAACAGGAGCGCCATTATGATTGTTTTAATCTATCTTTTCTCGATTGGCGCAACTGGTACGGCTAGCGGTTAGTTTCATTCCTCTGAAATTTCCGCTCTTCAGTTTCTGCCAAACGCGTCTAACGCTCGCGAAACGTGCGAGCACATTGGCAAATTCCGGAGAATCACCATGAACCTGACCGAACTCGGTTGGCGCCCCTTCTTCCAACAACAACTCAGTCTTGATGACCTCGAAGGCGCGCACCCATTGCGACCTGCTCGCGTCATGTCGGTAGAACGCAGTGTTGTTGGCGTGAGCTTCGACGGCGGCGATGCCGTTGCTGAGCTTGAGTTAACCTGGCAACAACGCCCGCATGAACAACGCCCAACCGCAGGCGACTGGGTACTCATCACGCCCGACGACGAACTCGAGCGTCTGCTGGATCGCCAAAGTGTGTTCAAGCGCAAAGCTGCCGGAGACCGGGCAGACGTACAACTCATTGGCGCCAACGTCGACACTCTGTTTATCGTCAGCTCCTGTAACCAAGACTTCAACCTGTCACGCCTGGAACGTTACCTTGCTCTCGCGCTCGACGCCCAGGTCACCCCCGTTGTCATTCTCACCAAAGCAGACCTCGCGGCCGCGGAGTCGTACCTCACCGAGGCCGCAACCTTACGTCCAGGACTTGACGTTGTGGCTGTGAATTCCTTAGTCGCAGACTCTATCGAACCGCTGCGTCAGTGGTGCTCTGAGGGGCAGACAGTTGCTCTTGTCGGGTCTTCAGGCGTGGGCAAGTCGACGCTGCTGAATACTCTGATCGGAACCTCCGTACAAATCACCGGGGCGATTCGGGAAGACGACTCAAAGGGGCGCCACACCACCACCAGCCGATCGCTGCATGCGCTGCCTGAGGGGGGGCTGATTCTCGACAGTCCGGGCATGCGCGAGCTAAAGCTCACCGACGTCTCATCCGGTTTAGCCGAAGTCTTCTCCGACATTGATGATCTGGCAGAGGGCTGCAAGTTCAAGGATTGCGCGCACAATACCGAACCCGGTTGCGTTGTCGCGGCGGCGCTGCTTGCTGGTGAATTGGATGAACGCCGATTGGACAACTACCGCAAACTGCAACGCGAAGACGCTCACAACACAAGTTCGATTGCCCAACGTCATCAGCGCGCAAGAAACGGCAACAAAAACGCACGTGCGAAAAAGACGGCAACCGACAAACGTAACCTGGACTGAACCGGGCAACGCTTGCCGATCGGCTAACAATCGTTCGGAGTGGGCTTCTGCCGTCTATTTCAGAGTAAAGAAGTCGGCGCGCGGTGTTGCGGTCTCGTCGTAAACCGGCTCTACAGCATCTACCCGATACTTATTATTGTCGGCCCCTTTAAGGCCTATTTCGCGCAACATGCCGCCCATATTGAAGTAGTTTTCATGCTTAAAGTGCAACGCCAGTGACGCCTCGTCTTCCCACAGTTCGTAAACGCAAATGCGCCCAACGGTGCAGGGGTCAGGGTTAAACACGTAAGCCAGGCAGCCAGGCTCGTCATCGCGCGTGGCTTTTTGCAGCGGAATGGCGCGCTGCATAGCCTCAGCCACTAAACTTGGATCTTCGAGATCAATAGTTCCGGCAATAATTATCATTAGTTCCCCCCTAAGGATATTTTGACAAAGTTCAAGTCTGCACTGTGGCGTCCAACTTGTCATTCTGCGCAACTGCTCTCACACTGACCGCTGAGATAGAGAGGAAGGTAACTGCTATATGGTCGACATCGAAGAGCTCAAATCGAAGTTTCTCAACACAGAATTCGACACCAAAGACTTCATTTTAGACGCGGCAAAGCTGCAGATCGTTGCGAAACAGTGCGGCGAACAGCTACCCATGTATTGCGACACATCACATCCAGATTTTCAGGCCCTGCCGTCATACATTGCCAGTCTGGCCGCGGGCCGGCATCTGCCGATCGATTTCCCACGCCTGGGTGGCATTCCCATGGATGGTGGCAAGGCGGTCACCTGTCACGCCCCCGTCAAACCCAACGTCAAGCTCACCGGCAAGACCCACCTGCACGACATTTACGACAAACAGGGCCGCTCTGGGCGGATGCTGTTTATGGTCTCGCGGATGGAAATCTATGACGAGGCAGGCACTCATCTTGCTAGCAGTGATTCGCGCATGGTCGTCAGGGAGAAACCCGCACAATGAGCACTATCAATACCGTTGCCGACGTCGAATTTGGCGTCGAACTCGCCACCATGACACCCGATACCTCACTCGATGCGGTACGACCCTTTGCCGAAGCGGTTGGTTGGGGCGGCGGCCGCTTCGACGATCATGAGAAGGCCAAAAAAGAAGGTCTGCCCGGCGCACTAGTACCTGGCATCATGGCTATGGGGTTTCTCACCAGCATCATTCATCGCTGGGCACCCGTTGCAAAGGTAACCACCATCGACACGGTCTTTCGCGCGCCACTCATCGCTGACGAAATATGCCTTGTTAATGCCGTCGTCACAGACATTGATGAAGACACCGGCGTGGTCGAACTCGACCTGACCGTAAAGAACGAACGGGACGAAACCCGCGTGTTTGGCACCGCTTCTGTGAGTCTGCCGCTGTCAGCTTGATGCGCTTTTAGCGCCAGGTGTCACCAATATTTTGGCGTGCTGTTCGGGTGAGCGCAGCGCGGCAAAGGCATCACTAACACCTGCAAGGCCCACCTCGGCGGTAATCAAGCCGCCGACATCAAAGGCGCCATCACTGATCAGTTGCAACGATTGGGCGAATTCATCCGCGCTGTAACCCAGCACATACTGCACGTTGAGTTCTTTATTGATCGCAATCAACGGCCGGGCATGGTCCATTTGTAAACACACCCCAACCACCACAATTCGGGCGTTTTGCGGTGCGCCAACAAACACCTGATCTAGCATTCCGGGTATCCCAACACACTCGAACACAACAAGTTCTTTGGCCGCCCTCAGTTCTGTTGCCGCAAACGGGTCTTCAACTGCCGTATCGACGATTGTGGTCGCTCCCTGGCCAAGCGCAAACTGGCGTCGTCCGGGTGAAAAGTCTGACGCGACAATAGGCCCTATACCCGCTGCACGCAGAGCGGTGATCACCGCAAGCCCAACAGGCCCGCACCCAAGTACCAACACCGCCTCGTCACCCCGAAGGCGAGCTTTGTTAACCGCGTGATAGCCGACTGCCATGGGCTCCGTCAGAGCTGCCGCCTGGGCCGAGGTTCCGGCGGGAACCGGCAACAACAGCCGTTCTGACAGGCGCATGTATTCGCCAAAGCCACCCGGCGTATCGGTGGCGTACCCCACCGATAATGGCCGGTCACGCAGCAGTACCGGTAGCGAACAGACCAGCTGCCCGATTGGCAGCGTGCGTCGACAATTCGGACCGTAGTCAACCAGCTCGGCGCTGAACTCATGGCCAAGCACCACTGGGTCAAAGCTGGTGAGCTTGAACGCACCACCCACTTCACGACTGGTCGCCACAAAATCTTCGGTGTGCAGCGCCGCGTGCAAATCAGACCCGCAGATGCCACAGGCCGCGGTTTTCACCAACACCTCGCCGTCTCCCGGTATCGGATCTGGCACCTCATCAACCCAAATCCTGCCCCGCTCCATCAACGCTGCCTGCATGCTGTGTCCTCTCCAGAATCCGACCACCAGCGTAAAACAGCGCGGCCGTATTTGACATTGCATTCTTCACCGTTTCTAGTAGGTGACATTACTGATATTTATGTCGTGCCAGCCAGCTCAATAACACTAGAGAAATGACATCGACACATACGACGACAGAACAAAGAAAAAAGGAGCGACCCGGGCCATGCGCACCCAGATTGACATCAAACGACTGCGATACGTGGTGGAAATCGCACGTTGCGAATCCATAACAACCGCTGCTGAAACCCTGTCTCTAACCCAGCCGGCACTCACCCGCTCGGTGGCTGAAGTCGAGAACGAGCTCGGCACGAAACTGTTCCATCGACTGCCCCGAGGCGTGCAGTTAACCGAGCAAGGCGAACGGTTTGTGCAGGGGGCTCGCCGAGTCATCGGTGACGTTGATGATCTGGTCAATGACATCCGTGACGCCTCGAAAGAACTATCAGGCAGGCTCCGGATCGGTGTGTCGCCATTAGGCTTTATCGACTTTGTCCTGCCCGAACTGGCTGCGATCGCAAGCGCGCACCCAGAGGTGCGAATAGAAACCGTTGGCGGCACCGCACAAACCCTTTGCCCGCAACTCCTGCGTGGCGAACTCAACTTCCTGATTGCCCCTTCAAGCTATCTTGTGCGTTGGAAAGAATTACAGCTCATTGAATTTCGGAAAATGTATCTAGGCTGCGTAGTCCGCAGAGACCACCCATTGAGCAAAAAGAAAGTGATACGGGAAATTGACCTGCTGGCCTACCCCGTTATTTTTCCATCCAGTGTTGAGCTGGTGTATTCCGACACGGCGCAACGCTACGCTCACCATAACTTGCACGCACCGCAACCACGCTACGTCAGTGACAGCTTTGAGGTTTGGAAATCTCTCGTCTCTGTTAGCGATGCGTATTTCCCGTTACATTCACCAGACCCCGATTACGCGCAAATTTCCGAGGATTTTCTGGTTCTGAAAGACGTGTTAAAAGTGCCGGAACGCAACCTGAGCCTTGCCAAAGCGAAACAGCAACCCACCAGCGCAGAAGCCATGTTGTTTGAGTCAATGCTCACCGAACGCCACGCTGCTAAAATCGCCGCCCTACAATAGGTTCGCCATGA
>JALZVT010000045.1 GCA_023300545.1 Pseudomonadales bacterium | reverse complement strand
ACGATCTCAGCAGCGGCTCGCTTACCGCCTAGACTCTTTGTCTTATCACCCTGCGAATCAGCAATTCGCCGTTCCATCATTTCGTCGAGCTCTGATATCGCCGCCCGCTGAATACCATCAAGACTAGCAATTCGCATGATCGCATCCGCTCGCAGCTGCTCCGGCAGCAAGGCTAAGACCTGCGCTGCACGCTCCCGGCTCAGGTGTGAGGCGACCACCGCGACCACCTGCGGGTGTTCTTCTTTGAGCATATCTGCAACCAACGGTGGCTCCATCCACTTCAACGCTTCAAGACCATTCGTATTGCGTCCGGCTAGAATCCTTTCCAGCAAGCTTTCCGCCGATTCTTTACCCAGTGCGCTGGTAAGAATCGTGCGCAGATAATCTTCGCTACCAATACCAAGCGCCGTATGATCTTGAACTTCCTCTGCAAAGCTCTCGATAACCTTGTCGACCTGCTCCTGCGAGACGCTACCAATCTCGGCCATTGCCAGACCAATCTGCTCTACTTCCTGTTGGTCTATATATTTAAGAACTTGGGCCGCCGCCTCTTCGCCCAAAGTCATCAATAGAATAGCGGCTCTACTACTACCGCCCAATTCCTCTTCCGCTTCACTCATCGTGAGAAACCCAGTCTTTAACCACCTGAGCAATTCGCTTGGGGTCGGTTGTTGCTAGTTCTTGGGCCAGCAATAGCGGATCTTTCACTCCCGCTGGCGCGGCTAACACCCCACCACCATCTTCAGAGCTGTCATCTTCTCCAGGAGCCATCAAGGCTGGCGCCGCCGCTGCCGCCGCTCCAACCGCGACCTGAACCTGATGCGATTGAATGAGACCTTGAACCAGCGGTCGCAGAACGCGCAGAGCGATAATCAATATGACCAGCGCAGCCACGACAAACTTGCCGATCTCTATCACCCAGGCCTGCTCCCAAAGGGGTGGTGCTGAATATTCCTGTGGGGGCGGTGCTTCTTGAAATTTCGAATTGATAAGGTTCACGCGATCACCACGCGCCTCGTCAAAACCAACCGCCTCTCGAATAAGCAATCGTATTTCTTCTAGTTGCGCCTCGCTCAAAGGCACCTTTGTAGCCTCTACTGGCTTGTCATCGGCCTCGACGGCAGCCGTATTTTCCACTGCATCAGGATCAGCTTCCTCTACGAGCGGTGGAGGGGCATCCGCGTAGTCGAGCACCACGGCGACAGAAAGACGTTGAATTTTGCCTCGAGTCGCCCGAGTTCGGCTAATCGTCCGATCCATCTCATAGTTCAGCACTCGGTCTTTGCTCGTGTTGCGCGTTACATTGTCAGCGTTCTCACCAGCTTCTTGCGCGCGTGGTGCAGGTTGGTTCGATAAGGCCCCAGGAACACCTGTTGCACCGCTACCGCCAGTCTCGCGTTCTTGCACTTTTTCGCTGCGCACAACCTGGCTTTGCGGGTCAAAGCGTTCTCGAGTTTCCTCCTGCTCCGAAAAATCGAGTTGAGCAACAACCTGAGTACGAAATCTGCCCATACCCATAATGGGTAAGAGCAGTGCATCTATATTTTCTGCCAGTGAACGTTCGAGTTTGTTCTTGTATTCGAGCTGAGTTGTGGCAGCACCCAGCGTATCGCCTTTGGTATCACCCGAAAGTAAGGTACTGGTTTGATCCAGCAATGTGACGTTAGATGTTGCCAACCCAGGAACGCTTGAGGCCACTAGATGCACTATCGCTTTCACCTGACCCGCTTCTAATGACCGACCAGGATACAACTGCAAGACTACTGAGGCAGTTGGTTCTTTACGCGTACGCACAAACGCCGATTGTTTGGGCAATCCGAGGGTAACTTCAGCTGATTTGACCGTAGTCAAACCGCTCACCACATCAGCGAGCTTGCGTTCTAATGCGTGAGTATAGAACTTCGATTCCATAAACTGGCTGGTGGAGTAGCCTACCCCCTCATACATGGAATCTAGGCTGACGCCTTTGCTGCGCGGCAAACCTTGCCCCGCCAGCAGCATTTGCGCCTCTTGTAGACGGCCCGCATCAACCAGCAATGCACCACTCGATGAATCCAGTTTGTAGAGAATCTGGGTGCTCTCAAGAACGCCGACAATAGCGTTCATTTCTGTGGGATCAACGCTTGGAAACAACACCCGCAAAGTCGGACTCTGCGACCATAGTGCAATAGCAACACCCGCAGAAACTGCCAACGCCAGGCCCAATAATATACCCGCTTGGCGAACCCCAGGAATTGCTTGCACGGAGAAACCTGTGCCATTTGCACTCCCTCCGCCGTCATTTCCCAACCCTGACATTTCGGCCTCAGCCATTCAGCTATCCCTCTCAAAAACCGCGGCTTTAAACCGGCATATTCATTATGTCTTGGTACGCAGATACCAATTTATTTCTTACTTCTGTCATGGCTTTAAACGAGATCTCGGCCTTCTGCAGCGACACCATCACATCTGACAAATCGACTCCCGCAGCACCGGATTCGAATGCTTTTGTCATCTCTCCCGCGTGCATCTGCACGCTGTTGACCTGGCTGACAGATTTCGCCAACACAGATGAAAAGCTCGAG
Source organism: Pseudomonadales bacterium (assembly GCA_023300545.1). GTDB lineage: Bacteria > Pseudomonadota > Gammaproteobacteria > Pseudomonadales > Azotimanducaceae > JALZVT01. The sequence continues at coordinate 44,875 of JALZVT010000045.1, read as the reverse complement.
GCGGGCGCTGTGGATGACGCAGACTGGGCAGCATCGGTACCCGGTAGCGCGGCAGAAGACTGAGCTGCCATAGTGCGCATCTGCGCCAGCAGCGATGACGTACTGATCTCATTCATGTTCGTACTCGCAGGTATTGGTTAGCTCCATACCTTCATCTCGCAGACGGGCAATTTTGTGTCGAAGTGTCCGAGTACTCACATCCAGTCGAACTGCAGCTTCCTGGCGGTTACCACCTGTCAAAGCCAGTGCTCGAGTAATGACTTGCTGTTCGCAACGACGAACTTCCTCCTCGAGGCTTAGTAGGTTGCCAGACAAACCGGCTGCATCCTGCGGCACCACTTCGAACAACAGATCTCCAGCATCAATGACCGACTCTGCACACAACACCGCTGAACGCTGGATCAGGTTTTCCAGCTCGCGAACATTTCCCGGCCAAGAATGTGCAACCAATCGCTCCAGCGCGGCAGGCGTGAAATAGCGCGGCTGATTACACAGTCCTGCATCTACACTGCTCAACATCACTTTTGCCAAGGCTGCAATATCGCCAGGTCGTTCACGCAGAGGCGGCAACAACAGTGGTAGAACATTTAAACGGTAGTAAAGATCTTCACGAAACCGACCATTCACGACTTCCTTCTTCAGATCTTTGTTGGTAGTTGCCAAAACGCGAACATCCAAAGGAATCGGCGCTTCACTACCCAAGCGTTCAACTTCTCGCTCCTGCAGAACACGCAACAACTTGGCCTGCAAACCCAGTTCCATTTCAGACATCTCATCAAGCAGCAGCGTGCCGCCCTGAGCCTGCTCAAACTTGCCACGACGCCCTGTCTGCGCCCCGGTAAATGCACCCTTCTCATGGCCAAATAATATGGCCTCAAGCATATTTTCTGGAATGGCGGCACAGTTTACGGCGACAAAGGGTTTTGCTCGACGCACTGATACGTCATGAATGAACCGGGCAAAAACCTCTTTACCCGTACCACTCTCGCCCGAGATCAATACCGTTAGGTTATTGCTCGCCAATTTCTGTGCCAGTGCCTTGACCCGCCGCGACTTGGGGTCTTGTACAATAGGCCCAGACTCGGGGTTAGGTATTTCGTTAGCTTCAAGCATCAGCATTGAGTCGGTGCTTGCGGAGCTTTTCGATCAGCGTGGTACGACCAATGTTCAGGCCGCGTGCTGCCTTAGCGACAACACCGTCTGCCCGCCCCATCGCTTCGCTAATGAGTTCCCGCTCGATCTGTTGCAAATAGCGCCGCAAATCAATCGAGCCATCAATCACGTTACTGACTTGTGACGCTGGTGACGCAGATGTGCTTGCCTCCTGTAATACAGCGGGTTGTGCTTCGTCGCGATAGTCGACCGGTAGATCCCGAAGCTCGACGCAGCGCCCCTGAACCAAAATTGCCAATCGCTCGACCAGATTGGCCAGTTCACGAACATTGCCGGGCCAGCTACAGCACTGCAGCTGATTTGCCACTTCAGGCATAAACTCAACAGAAGGCCCACCGCGTTGCTCGTTTTCACGAGCAAGCTCTGTAAGCAGCATCGGTATGTCGTCACGGCGCTCACGCAACGAAGGTACTGCAACGGGGAACACGTTGAGTCGATAATACAAATCTGCACGGAATCGCCCCTCTTTAACGGCCTCGGCAAGGTCACGGTGCGTTGCTGCAACGATGCGCACATCACAGTGTTTTGTTTCGCTACCACCAACCCGCTCATAGGTGCGCTCTTGCAGCACTCGCAGCAACTTAACCTGCATGTCCATGCTCATGTCGCCGATCTCGTCGAGAAACAGCGTACCGCCTTCAGCAAGTTCGAAGCGGCCAGGACGGTTCGTTATTGCACCAGTAAAAGCACCCTTCTCATGGCCAAACAATTCACTTTCGAGAAGATCTGCCGGAATAGCGCCACAGTTAACGGGCACAAACGGGCGACTTGCCCGGGGTGAATTGGCATGTACTCCAAGAGCGACCCGCTCTTTGCCGGTGCCTGATTCACCCAGAATGAGGACATTGGTATTGAATGGACCCACATGCTCGATAAGCCGCGCAAGCTCACTCGAACACGATGAGGCACCTGTTGGCATCCAGCGCTGACGCCCAGGCGTTGTTGCGCCCAGGTCGATGTCTGCCTGTTCGGCAACAAACGTCGAATTATGGGTCGACCGGGGGTCAATTGGCGTCGGTAAACTGGCAAACAAGGCAACATCCTTTTCGATGCACTCCCAGAGAGTGCTTCAGGTCACACCTTGAGTATAGTTCGCCTGCCAGAATTGCCAGTCGGGGGTTTAGGCGTCACCCCCATAGGCTGATACCGCATTGCGGCCCAGCGACAGCGAATCAAGCTCGACGGCGACCTCGGCATGCGCCAACCGGGCTTTCTCCATCAAACGAGTCGTTTCAGAGAACACACCACGCAACAGCTGATAGTCAATCTCGCTCGACGGGGTCGCTCGAACATAGTCCTCTAAGATCCACCGCTGCTGCGAGACCAGCAGAGTCATCGCGTCAGCTTCCTCGAGTAGCTGCAGTTCCCCTAGTTTCTCACCGAGCCTGTGAAGGGCCATCGCCACGTGCGCAGTCGCACTCATTGGCCAACACCGTTACCTTCTGCAGCGGTTTGAACCAGCACATCCCAGGCACTTTTGATTTCGTGCAACAACGCCGCCGTTTCATCTAATATCGCCACATCGTTTGTGATGTTGGCTTCCAGCAGGCGCCGACCAATGTATTCATATAGGTCTTCGAGGTTTTGACTGATCGCGCCGGCCTCCGGGTTTAGAGCAACGCGCAATCCATCAACAATCGAAATCGCCTTACCAATTAAGAGGCCTTTTGCAGCAATCTCTCCACGTAGCAGCTCGCCTTTTGCGGTGTAAATTCTGTTCAAAGCGCCGTCGAGCAACATTTGAATCAATCGCTCCGGACTGGCGGAATCAACCTCGGCAGTCGTTTCTACTGAATGGTATGCGGCAAGTGCCGTTGCGTAAGTCATGGTTTACCTGTTCTAGTTGTTGCCAAAGCCTGGAAGACCATCCAGCTGCTGGGTGAGAAAATTACTTGTGTTATTGAGTTCGCTAATCAGAGAATCAAGCCCCGTAAACTGACGTCGAATTCTGGCTTCGAATGACTCCATGCGGAGTTCCAGCGCCTCGCGCTGAGTCGCCAAATCCTCGACTCTGATTTCGAGAGAATCGGTGCGGGTCGTTAGCCGTCCAGTGCTATCAAGATAGCCGCCTAACACCGTGTTCAATTGCGCCGCCAATCCCTCTTCACCAGCAAAAAGAAAGCCGACCTCTTCGAAATTAGTATTCATCGCGTCGTCAAGCAGAGCATCGTCAATGCTCAAGCTGCCATCCAGCTCGGTTGTTATGCCAATCTGTGCAAGCGAACGAATCGCAACGTTTGGGTTTGTGCCCAGACTGTTCACCACACCACGCACGTCGCCTACTAGCGAACGCACGGCGCTGTCACCGAACAAAGCGCCCGACTGAAAGGTTTCTGCATTGAAACTGGTCTGGTTGCCCACTGTCTGTAAAAGGTTGTTGTAGCCCTGTACAAAGGTATTGATTTGCTCTTTTGCCGCCTCTCGATCGAAGCTGATGGTCACCTCCTGAATGGTGCCTTCTTCCGCTGCGAGCAGATTGATGGTTACGCCTTCAATAGCGGCATTGACGGTGTTAGATCTCGCACTCACCGCGAGGCCGTCAATACGCAACTGAGCGTCAGCCGCCGCATTCACCTCGCTGAATGCAGAAGCATCGCCCCCAGCCACATACGCAAGGCTTGCAAGCCCGCCATCACCACCTGCAACAGCAACGGAAAACGCCGCCTCTTCACCGGAGTCGGTACCGGTTAGAATCAGGTGCGCGCCGTCAACGCTGTTGACTATGCCAGCGGTTACCGAGGAGTTTGATGCTGAGGCATTTATGGCGTCGCGAATATCCGCCAGCGAACCACCCTCTTCATCAATGGTCACCGAGAATGATTCGGCGCTCGTCGAGATCGTGATAGTACCGGTACCAATAGCCTCGATCGAAGAATCGAAGGCGTCGGTGCGGACTTTCTGTGTTTGTGCGAGCGAAACAACTTCTATGGCGTAACGACCGGTGGCAGCTTCAGCTGAGGCAGTCGCTGTAAAAACACCGTCCTCTTCAGTTGTGGCTGCTCTGCCCCTGTACACCGCCAAATCTTCGAGTGGCTCCAGCGCATCCTGGAATGAAGATGCCGCTCCCTTGATCTGCCCGAACCCGCTCAATTGGTTCTGCACTCTAGCTTCATTCACATTTAGGCGACTTGATCTTGATTGGCGCTCAACAGTCACCAATTGGTCAACCAAGCCAGAGAGATCAAGGCCGGAACCGGCGCCTAACGACGTAATTTCTGCCACTTTGTACTGCCCCTGCCAGGCAGAAAATTCTTCAAAGAGATTTTTCTGCGGCTCAACTAATCAGACGCGAGTATCAAACAAACTCACGCCACCACTATCCAATTCATTCGCAAGCTTCAGTGCCTCTTCCGAGGGAATTTGTCGAATCACGTCGTCGGTTGCGCTGTCTTTGACGGTCACAACCATTCGACCACTCGGGTCGTCAACACTGAACTCCAAATCTCGATTCAACCTGTTGGAATAGCTCTGTAACTTGTCGACCGCTGCCTGCACCTCTTCTTTTGGCGGCGATTTACGCTCGTCTTCGTCACTCGCGCTCCTGATGGACCGCGAAGCTGTTTCCTTTGCCACTTCTGCCTTGCCGGCCTCTCTAGAGGCGCGACCAATGTCTACTTTTTGTACGTTCGGCAAAGTCCCAGTTGCCGGTTCGAGAGAGATGTCAGACATATAGCCTCCCATCAATGTATTTGTTAGAAAGAAGGGTGACGCTCATGCGCCACCCTTCATGCCTCAAGTGACTGAGCTATTAGCCCAGCAGACTTAGAGCGACCTGAGGAGCCTGGTTCGCCTGAGCGAGAATCGAGACACCGGCCTGCTGCAGAATCTGCGCACGAGTCAGTGCGGCGGTTTCTGCTGCAAAGTCAGCATCCTGAATCCGTGACCGTGAGGCCGACAGGTTTTCAGAAACAGCCTGGAGGTTGGCGATGGTTGATTCAAAGCGGTTTTGAATCGCACCAAAGTTACTTCGCAGGCTACTCACCGAGGTCAACGCCGAGTCAATTCGCTTGATCGTGTTGTTCGACTGTTCAACATCGAGCACGTTAATAGAGCTCAGAGTGACATCATCGACCGTGATCGACTGCGAGTCCGAGAAGCCGATATTAGCTTCCTGCGAGCCATTTAGCTGAATCGTCTCTGCCGCACTCAGAGTAAGCGAACCTCTGCTAGTCACACCAGTGGCATCAGAAACACTACCGTCAACACCAGTACCGGCAACACCGCTAGCACCGAGTTCCTCTTGGATGGTAATGTTACGACCATCGGTAGTATCAAACGTGATGATTCCGGTAACGTCTTCTACTGTTGCGGAAACTCCTGTAACCCCGGTGTTCAGGTTAACTGCCGAAACAATATCTTCCGCGGTGAGTACGCCGTCCTCAGTTTCCGCAAGCACTTTTGTCCCATTTACGGTCAGATCATAGGTACCTGTTCCTCCTGAGAGCGTAATGTCGCTAAAAGCTGACGTTTCCGTTTGCGAGTTGACCGCGGTTACCGTTAAACCCGGAACACTGGCCGCGTTCAGTGCTGCTGCTTTAGCAAATGCACTGTCAGCCTCTTGACCAGCACCAGAACCGTTAACCGATTCAGACACAGAAGATACCGCTGCGGTGCCCACCTGAATGGTCAGACCGCCGTTACTCAGCCCCGAAGCCGAAACTTCTCCGCCTGTTTCTTCAGCAATTTGACCGATTTGGCCGGCTGCTACGCCATTGTTAAGCGTTAACGAAATAGTTTCACCAACGTTCGCACCCACCTGGAATGCTGCCGTACCAAAGGTACCATCCAGAACTTTCTGGCCGTTGAACGCGGTCTGACGAGCGATCCGATCAATCTCAGCTACTCGCTGCTGTACTTCCTGGTCAAGGGCCGCCCGGTCACCGGATGAGTTGGTTGAGTTAGCTGACTGAATCGCTAGCTCTCGAACCCGCTGCAAGTTGTTCGTCAGTTCGCCCAGCGCACTTTCAGCCGTCTGCGACAAAGAGATGCCGTCAGAAGCGTTTCGTACCGCCTGGTCAAGACCACGAATCTGCGTGGTGAAGCGTTCGGCAATCGCAAGGCCAGCTGCGTCGTCCTTCGCACTGTTAATTCGCAGACCAGTCGATAGACGCTCCAGAGAAGTCTGCAACGAGCTTTGCGAGCTATTCAGGTTTCTCTGCGCGTTAAGCGACAGAATGTTGGTGTTAATTCCAAGGGCCATTACTAGCCTCCTTATCAAATTTCCAAATAGAGTATCGGTTGTCTAATCTTGGTGACCGAAGGACAACCGAAGTCGGGAATCAATCGCCACCTTGTGAATAGTTATCGGCCGGCTCCCGAAAACTGTAGTTATTCTGTGTAGCACTGCTAAGAATGAGAACTGGTTAACAGTCTGATTCCACCGAAATCTGCCGTCACCAATCCCGCTACAGATAGTTGAAGAGCGAAAGGTCTTGCAAGCGAGCAAAAGAACGCTGGGCGGCCTCCAGACCAGTAAGTTGAGAATTCAAGCGGCTGATAGCCTCGGCGTAGTCCACATCAACAATGTCAGAGAGCGTCGAGCGCAGCTGAATATCCAGTTCCGCGTTTACTACCTCCTGGCTGTCTAACGCTTGCAAACGGCTACCGACGTCGCTTCGTACTTCAAGCACCCGGCCGAGTGCCTGATCGAGATTGTATATTCCTGCATTGAGTTCGGTGCGTGCGGTTGCTCGTAGACTCTCGTTCTGTACCGGAAACTCCAATGCTTCTACAATGCGATCAATACTGGTGAACACATCTTGAGCACGACTCGGTACAGCAACAAACTCGTCACCCACTTCCGGCTGACCACTCAAACGCATTTCAATACCCTGGAATGCAAGCGTATCGCCGTCTGTGTAGGCCCCACTGGCAACAGCCGGGCCACCTCCGCTGGGCAATACTTCATAGCTATCTGGAGTTACAAAACGCACCGTATAGGTATCTTGGTCATAGAGTCTAGGGTCAAGCAGAGTCGAGTTCTCAGCCACAGCTGTGCCCGTATTGCTCAACGGAACCTCAACAGAAAACGCCCCGTTACCGTCTGGGATATCCATAAAAAGGTGCGAACCGTTATCACCATCAGCCATAAATCGCCCATCGGCAATCTGTAGCTCGCGGCGATTCTGATCACCCGAATAACTGACACCTGTAGAATCACGGGAGAAAGGTCGAGTATCGGTTTTAGTTCCGGCAAAGATGAACTCGCCCTGGCCATTTTCAGAGTTAGCAATAGCTAGCAGTTCGGCATTCAGTTCGCGAATGTTGGTCGCAATGATGCCACGGGCCTCAGTTGTTTGTGTGGCATTGGACGCTTGAACAACCAACTCTCGAACTCGCTGAAGTACGTCTCCGGCCGCCGACAACTGGTTCTCTTCTACGCTCAAACGACTAACAGTTATCTGGGCGTTGGTGTTGTACTGATCAAGCTTGCCAATAGATTGTTCCAATTGCACCGCTCGTTGAGAGCCAACCGGATCATCAGCCGGAGACAGCAAGTTTCGACCGCTAGCTACCTGGAGTTGAGTCCGAGCGACTGTCGATTGCTGCTGGAGGATGACGTTAAGCGACTGCTGTTGAAGGCCTGATGTCGATACCCGCATAGTTACCTCACTGCGCCGAGCAGCGTTTGAAACAAGCTATCGGCCACACTCAGCATTTGTGCTGTGGCCTGGTATGCCTGTTGAAAACGAACCATATTTGCAGCTTCCTCATCCAGATTCACACCGGACACAGATTGCTGCTCTGCAATCGCCTGCTGCGTGATTGTGTTTTGCGCTTCCAACCGAATTTCTGACTGTTGTGTTGTGGTACTCACGTTGGAAAGCAGAACCGAATAGGCGTCTTCTACACTGAGTCTGCCACCCTCCAACACGCCTTCATCGAAAACCTGACTAAGCGCCAACGCGTTGCGGTTGTCGCCAACACCGCCAACGTTAATGTCTACTTCAACGCGATCACCCGGCTGGGGAGTGCCGGATAACGCGAGTTGCCAACCATTGATCTCAATCGGTGTATCAGCGCTATAGGCAAAGCTACCCGCACCGTTCACCGAAAAAGTGGAATCCGACAAGAATTCGATAGATACGGCGCCCAGCAGGTCAGAGTTCGTCGAGTCTACAACGCCGACTGATTCCACCTGCACTGTTCCGCTGTTCGCAAGATCAGTTGACGCCCTGACGGCACCAGCCAGGGCAAGATCAGCCGTATTGTTAACCGCCAAAGAAATTTCGCTGGCGAGACCGCTGGTTGGCTTGAGCATAAACGCATCACCATCAGCGAGTGATCCTGAAACCACAATCTCCAAACCATCAGCAACATAGGGATCTAGGGCTGTACCACTGCCTGACAGCGGTACCGTCGTTCTAGTATCCATACGAATAAGTTGAACATCGGAGCCAGAGATCTGAACCTGATAATCGCTGGCTGTGAGCTCACTCGCGTCAGAAATTGACAGTTCAAGAGTTCCAGTACCCGCATTGTTGGCGCTCTCAAACACTTTGGGTTGGCCAATTGAGAACAGGTCCCCACCCAGCTCTCCGTTCAAAGTCAGACCGCTGCCATGCACTTCATTGGCTACCTTGGCGAGCGCAACGCTCAGTTGGCCAAGTTGATTACGACTCGGGTCAATGAGCTCGCGGCCGGCATCAAGCAACCCGCCTATCTGTCCCCCACTCAGGGAATTAGTAATCAAACTGGTACCGGCAATCGAATCAAGGAATATTTCGGGGTTCACCCCGCCGAACTCACCATTACCTAACCGCAATGAACTTGCTTGGCCGCCGAGCACGAGCGCCTGGCCACTGCCGATAAAGATGTTCAGCGCGCCATCGCTCTGAGCAACAACCTCCACCGACAATTGCTCAGCCAGCTGCGCAATCACATGGTCTCGTTGGTCAAGCAGGTCGTTGGGCGCTCCACTCACACCAGAACTCGCCGCGGTAATGCCGGTATTAAGATCTGCAAGCGCAGCAGCGAGGGAGTTAACCTCTGGAAGCGATGCCGATACTCGATCAGTGAGCGTGTTCTGCTTTGACACTAGCAGGTTATCGAGCGACGCAAAACGTTCCGTTAACACGCCAGCCTGACTCAATAAAGATTGCCGAGCAGCGGTTGATGATGGATCATCGGCGGCTGCCTGTACGCCTTCAAAAAAACCGAGCAACGCAGGCGACAAGCCAGATGCAGAGTTACCAAGAAAACTATCGAGTTCTCGCGATAACTGACTAAACACTTCAAGACGGCCCTGTTGGGTGACCTGAGTTCTGACTTCTGCGACTTGGAATCCATCCAGTACCCGATCGATTCCATTCACGCCCACACCGCTGCCAAGGCTCGCTCCACCGATTTGGTTAGCAGGCAGCGTTGTCAAATTTACACGTTGTCTGGAAAACCCTTCGGTATTCACATTGGCGATGTTATGACTTGTTGTTGCCAAGCTGCTTTGAAACGACAGCAATCCGGACAGTGCGTTTCCAAGAATCGAGCTCATGGTAAGGCCAAGCGAGTTGTCTTATTACTATTAGATTGGTTATCGACCGAATCTTCTGATTCTTTAATCGCTGGTGTGGTTTGCGCTACTCGAGAATAGGCTTGCACAGCATTGAGTGCAGGAACCGGTGGCGCAGCAGCGTCTACATCAGGAGAGAGCTGCTGGACAATCAAATCGGTCATTCCAAAGCCTTCCCCCTCGCTAAGGTCCAACGCGAGCTGCTGATCAAACATGTCACGGTAAAACTCGGATTGCTTGCTATCCAGCATGCCGCCGCCAAAGCTTGCATCACGCATGCTTTTCAAAGCCATGTGCAAAAATATCGACGAAAACTGGCGGGCAGCCTCTTTGAGTTGACTGCCATCAGAATCGTCACTGCCCTCTGCACCGCTACGCAGTGCGTTGAGAGTAGAGAAATCCGTGAACACGGCCTGGGGCATTTCACCCCTGGCACCCGGAATAGACAGAGCGCTAGACATAGTCAATTGGAGTACTCCCTAAATGATTAACAACTCAGCATGCAGTGAGCCTGCGTGCTTGAGTGCTTCCAGAATGGCAACCAGATCACCTGGTGCGGCTCCTACTTCATTAACCGCACGAACAATTTCATCGAGACTGACACCCGGTTCAAACAAGAACATTCGGCTGCCTAGTTGTTCGACATCAATCTGAGTATCCGCAGTTACTGCAGTTTGCCCGCCACGACCAAACCCATCCGGCTGGCTAACATCAGTATTTTCCTTGATGGTGACCACCAGCGATCCGTGAGACACGGCCGCCGGCGAAACCTCAACGTGAGCACCGATAACGATGGTTCCCGTACGCGAATTCACGATCACTTTGGCAGCCGCCTCACCACGTTCTACCTCAAGATTTTCCAACATCGATAAATAGGAGATGCGTTGTGAAGAGTCTTGTGGCGCTAGCACCTCTACAGACATAGAATCCAAAGCGCTCGCCGTACCGGGCCCAACTGCCGTGTTGATACGATCAGCCAGCCTAGTGGCAGTGGTGAAGTCTGCAGTGTGGAGGTTGAACGTAATAGTCTCCCCCTCAGAAAAATCATTTGGAACATCTCGCTCAACCATCGCGCCGTTTGGAACTCGTCCGACGCTTGGTACGTTAACGGTGATTTTTGAACCATCCAAACCACCAACATCAAGCCCCCCAACCACAAGATTGCCTTGGGCTATGGCATAGATCTGACCATCCAAACCTTTCAATGGCGTTATTAACAGACTGCCACCGCGAAGGCTGCCTGCATTAGCAATAGAAGACACCGTGACATCTATACTCTGCCCCGGCTTACTAAACGCCGGAAGAACCGCATGAACCGATACGGCAGCAACGTTCCGCAATTGTGGGTCAACACCTACAGGAACGGTGATACCCAACTGGACAAGCATATTTTTCAGCGCTTGTACGGTGAAGGGAGCCTGAGACGTTTGGTCGCCAGTGCTATCCAATCCAACCACGAGACCAAAGCCAATGAGCTGGTTACTGCGCACACCCGCAACTCCCGCGAGGTCTTTAACCCGGTCGGCCGATACAGTAAAACTGAGACAGCTGGCCGCAAGCAGCAAAACGACACGGAGGCATTGCAATAAGTTCATCTAATTCAAAGACCAGGGTGAGTTGAAGAAGCGCATGATTAAGCCCATACGATTGGCGTCATTAACGGGGCCTTTGCCTGAATAGCTGATCTGGGCATGGGCAATTCGATCGGAATTGACGGTGTTATTAGTTGTGATGTCTTCAGGGCGTACCAGGCCCACAATTGACACAAACTCGCTGCCTTGATTGAGTGATATCTGTTTGCGACCCTTGATCATCAAGTTGCCATTGGGTTGCCGGCCCACAACGGTCACAGAAACGCTACCGTCCAAGCTATTGCTCTGCTGGCTATCACCACCGCCGGAAAACCCGTTACTCGAACCGAGTGTCCCGTCGAGTATGGGCACCCCACCCGACGTGATCGGTCTACCCAAAAGAGTAGGCGTGGTGGCCGTTACGTTAGATTCTTTCTGTGTACTGGTGCTCGATGACTTGCTGGCATCAATGCTCTCTACCAGCAATACGGTCAACAGGTCACCAACCCGAGAGGCCTTACGATCATCAAACAACACAAGGCTTACACCCTCACGATACAGCGAACCAGATTGCGCCGATGGCAACGGTATTTCAGGCATCTGAATATTCCATTGTGGTGGCTCAGGCCGGGGAATAATTGAACACCCTGCAAGCGCAACACTGGCAAACACAGCGGCAATAATCGGTCGATAGCGCACAGAAATGAAACTAGCCATCACAGGTTGTTGTTAATGTATTGCAGCATTTGATCGCTGGTCGAAATGGCTTTCGAGTTCATTTCGTACGCTCGCTGGGTTTCGATCATGCTCACTAGCTCTTCGACCACATTGACGTTAGACCCTTCCAGAAAGCCCTGGGCAATTGTGCCAAGACCATTCAGGCCGGGCGTGCCCGGAGTCGGCGGCCCACTGGCGCCGGTTTCCAGATACAGGTTTTCACCACGGGGCTGCAAGCCCCCGGGGTTTACGAAGCCCGACAACTGGATGTTGCCAACTCCCACCGGTGCGGGCTGGCCCGCAATCTGTGCAGAAATAAGGCCATCCGATCCGACCGTTATGCTTAGCAGATTGGGAGGCAGGTTAATGCCAGGCTGCACGGGATAACCGCTGGCGGTAACGAGCTGGCCATCGGCGTTAGTCTGGAACGAGCCGTCTCGGGTAAAAGCACTATTGCCATCAGGCAAAAGAACTTCGAAAAAACCGCGATCCTTAATCGCCAGGTCGAGACCATTACCGGTGCTGTTAAGGTTGCCTTGGTTGAACGAACGCTCAGTAGCCACTACTCGAACACCGGTACCCAAGTGCAAGCCAGTAGGCGCCTGAGTGTCCTGTGACGTCTGACCACCGGCCTGATGCACGTTCTGATACAGCAAATCTTCAAACACGGCACGCCCGCGCTTAAATCCCGTAGTACTCGCGTTAGCCAGGTTGTTTGAAACAACCGCCATTCTAGTTTGTTGCGCATCGAGGCCCGTCTTAGCGGCCCACAGTCCTAAATTCATATCTACTATTCCACAAAGAAGAGCGCTAACTCTTCATAAATCTCTGTTATCGGGTTAGCTCATTCTCATCATGGTGGCGGCTGCTTTGGCGTTGTCGTTAGCCGTGTCGATCATTCTCACCTGCAATTCAAACTGGCGAGCCAACTCGATCATCGACACCATAGAGCCCACAACGTTAACGTTGCTGCTTTCCAACGCCCCTACGGTGAGACTCACGCCCGCATCTGGCACGGCATCAGAACCGTCTTTCATCCGCATCAGGCCGTCATTACCTTTCACCAGCTGATCTGATGGAGGGTTAACCAGCTTTAGGCGATCGACAGACGCGGAAGTGGCGGCGCTTTGTCCCAACGGAATCATTGAAATTGTGCCGTCAGAACCAATGGTCACTCCAGAATTTGGCGGTATCGCAACAGGCCCGGTGTCGCCCATAACCGGAAGCTGGGTGCCTGTAACCAACTGACCGAGTGCATTAACACGCAAATCGCCAGCTTTGGTGTACGCCTCTGAACCATCCGCGGCCTGTACCGCAAGCCAGCCGCCATCGCTAACAGCTACGTCCATGGGATTTCCCGTCGTTTTCATTGCGCCCAGAGCTGAACTGAATCCCCCGGAGCTCACAACCGAATTTACCCGCGTCGCGTAACCTGGCCCTTCGATAGGTGTAGCAACAAATTCATGCAGGTCAGCGCGAAAACCAGTGGTATTTGCGTTTGCAAGATTGTGACTGTTAATCGACTGCGCTTTTGCAATCTGTGTTGCGCCCGTCATGGCGATGTAGGAAAGTTTATCCAAGAGTCAGATTCTCCGTTGCTCAGCTTCGAATTCAGCCATTGCTAGGTGTATTAGCGAATATTGATAATCGTCTGGGTGATTGCATCTACCGTAGAGATCACCTGGGCATTCGCCTGGAAGTTTCGCTGGGCGTTGATCATGCCGACGAGTTGTGCCGTAAGATCGACGTTCGATGCCTCAAGAGCACCGGCCTGAATCAAACCAAAGCTGGCTGTACCCGCCTCACCTCGGAGCGCGTCGCCCGAACTAAAGGTTTCAACCCAGTTGGTATCACCAATTTGTCCGAGATTGCCCACACTCGCAAAACTAGACAGCGCAACCTTACCGATCTCGTCAGAGCGCCCATTGGTAAATCGGGCAAAAACCACGCCAGTCGGGTCAACCTCAATACCGGTCAGTCGACCGGATGCAAATCCATCCTGTGACAGTGCGTTAACCCCGTAGGTACCACCAAACTGCGTCGTTTGCTGCAGGTCGACACTGAAATTCAAATCTTCTGCGCCATTAGCTAGCGGGAACGGCGGAGAAGTTATGATGCCGCTCGCGGGCGAAGTCAGCCGGCCGACACCGTCGAACGTTAGCTTCTGCAAAGGCCCTGTTTCTGCGCCGTCAACAAAGATACGCGCATCCCATTCATTGGGTACCGCTGTCTTAACGAAGAACACCGATGTGGTGTGCGCTGTCCCCAGCGAATCGTAGCTGGTGGTTGAGGTTGTGTGGTTAAAGCTCAGCGGGTCAGTAGGATCGAAGGTAGCATTGGGGGGCACCTCGGCGTCGGCCTGCAGATTAACACCGAGCGTGATATCTGTGGTTGCCTCGGGTGAGTTTTGATCCGTGAGCAACCGCAGATCACCCAAGCCACCCGTGTTGAAAGCACCGTTACCCAATGGCGGATAAACCTGCAATCGACGACCGTCGGTGTCACCAACGTAGCCGTCTCTATCAACCGAGAACTGACCTGCTCGGGTGTAAACCTGAGCGCCGTTATCACTGAGCGTAAAGAACCCCTGGCCCGTGATCGCCATATCAAGGTTGTTACCCGTAAAATCAACATTACCCTGATTGAATTGCTGAGCGATGTTGTTCAGTCGAACCCCACTACCCGAGACATTATTGGAAACTGAATCTGAGCTGGTCGCAAATATCTCGGCAAACTCCGAGCGCGATTGCTTAAATCCATTAGTTGATGCGTTAGCGATGTTATTCGCCGTGACCGACAGGTCATCTGACGCGGCGTTCAAGCCACTAAGTGCGGTAGTAAATGACATAGCTGATACTCCTTGTAGATTTAGTTAGATGTGTTGGGTGAACCAATACGACGTACATCACCGAGACCGAGTTCGCCGAGACCTTCGAGGTCAAGCACTACACCGCCTGTGCCTCCCAGTGAAACGCTGTTTACTCGTGCCTGAACCAGCATAGGCAACTGTTCATTGACTCCAGCACCAGTCGAGACGGCTTCCAATTGGTAAAGGCCAGGGCTGACCGGCTGGCCGCTTTCATCGAGTCCATCCCATTCAAAACGAGTAACGCCGGCTCCCTGAGTGGGCAACTGAACGCGACCCACCTGTACGCCGGCTGCATTAGTGATACGAACATCAACACCGACTACAGAAGTCGCCAGCTCTACAGCGCCTTGTATTGTTCCACCACTTTCAAGCACACCAATGTTTCCCGGCGCGAGAACTTCATGGTCGATGAGAGTAGACGCTTGCAATGCTTGGTCGGAATACAATGATGAGGCAACTGTTTGAAAGCTCTCTTTCAGTTCGTCGATGCCTGACACCGTACCGAACTGAGCGAGCTGGCCGAGGAAGTCGCCGTTCTCCATAGGCTTAAACGGATCTTGATTCGAAAACTGTGCAACCATTAACTCCAGAAAGTCAGCCTGTTGCAGAGCACCTCCAGTGAGTTCTTCCGTGCTAGAGGATTGTTGCGTCAACCCCAGGTTTGACAACGTGTCTAATTCAATCATTTCTATTGACCTATTCGTAAGGTTCCCAACAGCAACTCTTTGGTTGTGCTAAGAACTTCAATGTTGTTTTGATAAGAGCGGGCGGCGGATAGCATGTTGACCATCTCTTCAACCGCGTTCACATTCGAGGCGTATGTATAACCTTCTTCGTCTGCCAAAGGATGTTCTGGCTGGTAGCGCTTCAGCGCCGGGACGTCACTCTCAATAATTCCCGTAACCTGCACACCCGAGGGTTCTGACTCAGGAAATATGGCGTTCTCGTCAGCATTCATCATGGCAGCGGCAAAAACCGGATGTCTTGCTCGATATACCTCTTCCGGGCTACCCGCAACGTTGTCTGCATTAGCCAGGTTGCTCGACGTTGCGTTCAATCGCAGCGTTTGCGCGCGCATGCCTGAACCAGCAATATCAAAGACGTCATAGAGGGACATTAGGTACCCCCTTGTATCGCGAATTTGATTCCAGAAATTCGTCCGGATAAGAACATCACACTGGCTTGGTACTGCAGCGAGTTTTCAGCGAAATTCGCCTGTTCGACTTCCGTCTCGACAGTATTGCCGTCCAGGCTCGGCTGGTAAGGCTGTCGATACAGCAAATCACCAGCAGCTCCGGCAGAGTCTGTCCCCATATGGCTCTGGTGTGATCCCGCAAGAGCAAGGTGCCGTCCCTGGCTACCTTCCAATACTTGACGGAAGTCAAGATCTCGCGCTTGAAAATTAGGTGTGTCTGCATTAGCAAGGTTTGCAGCCAGCACTTCGCTACGTGCTGCACGAAACTTCAATGCATCCGCGTGAATACCAAACGCTGAATCTAGCGTCCGGTTCAATGCATTACCGACTAAGTCCGGCATAGGTGTATGTCCTCAGGTTGCCAACACAGGCGTTGCAGGGACTGTTTGCAACGAGCGTGCCAACATCTAAATCACCGCGTTTTTGACACGACATGGCGCGGGGGCGTCACTCAACACGACAGAGCTTAAGCTGACTGCACCTGATGATCGGCCAATTTTCGCCGCCCACCGGCAAGACTCTGCCGCTGGCCTCGAGCGAACTCTTTCTCTTATACGACCCAATACATCATGGTTAAATTGAAGCAGAACAATTGAAAATGTTGACTAAGCTTGCAGATAACGTATTGCAACTCAGGTCGGCCGCGATGATCGTTTCGAAAACACAAATCAGACAATGCCCAGCCTCTTCTCGGCACAGAATTGGTTTTGCGCCGACACTACTTGCGATACTTGCCATAGCGGTAACCGTCGCTGTTCCTGTGATGGCCAATCCACAAAAAAAGTCCTGGCAATCGGTCAGTTCAATTGAAGCCGCGGCACTAAAATATATAGAGGGCCGTCAAGCAGCATCGTCTGGTCGCACAGAGTTCCGCGTAAAGACACTTGATCGTCGCCTGAAACTTGCACGATGTGGCGCTCAACTCGAAACCTTCGCACCATCAAACGTAAATCCCGGTACAACTCAGGTCGTTGGGGTGCGCTGCAGCAAGCCTCACCCCTGGAAGATCTATGTCCCGATAAGTACAACGACCTACGAACAGGTTGTTGTCACAACTCGGCCGTTGCAAAGGGGTGCTTCTATTAACCCCGGTGACGTCCGCCTGGAAGAACGCGATATTAGTAAGGCGCGCCATCGGTACTTGACCGAACTCAAACAACTCGACGGGCGCGTTCTACGCCAAGACATCAGGGCGCAAACCATCATCAGTCAAAACGTTCTGGACGCAGAGGACATCGTCAAGCGCGGACAGAGCGTCACATTGCTAGCTCGAACGGGCCGAATGAACGTAAGAATGCGTGGCGAAGCTCTAAGCAGTGCCGCCAAAGATCAACGCATCCGCGTCAAGAACCTATCCTCCCAGCGCGTTGTTGAGGGCATCGTGCAATCTAGGCAACTGGTGCTCGTAGATCACTAAACGGGTCAGATCGGCCAGAAAATAACCAAATTTGGGCCTAAAGTCTCAGTAAGACTGGCCGATAACTAAAATAACGCGCTTGAGAGTTGAAAATGGGCCTCCTAATGGGCAATACAATAGACAACAGCGGATCGTTTCACCGCTCTAACCTGAGCGTTGGTCAACCCGCTTCGCGAATGCTGAACCACGCAGAGCCAGCAGGCCCTAAGGCAGCCGGAGCGGCATCGACGGGATCAGAACATGTGCGCTTTTCTGATTCTGTCTCCATGCTGCAACGCATGCAGAGCCAGATAGACGCTCAACCCGCCGTGGACAGTGATGCGGTTGCCGCCGCTCGTGCAGCACTCGACGACGGTTCCTATCAAATCGACCACAACCAAATAGCGTCGAAGCTGTTGGCTATGGACAGGGAGCTACCCTAATGACCGCAAGAGCCTCTAACATCAGCACGATCGAACAAGTTCTTCGCCAACAATTCGAAGCCGCCACAGCGTTGGCACGAGTATTGGACGACGAAGCAGCAGCAATCAAGGACCGCAACGCTGACACACTTACAGCGCTCGCCCCGCAAAAACTGGCAGGGCTCAAACGCCTGGAAGAATTGGAATCGCTGCGCATCAAACATACTTCAAACGGCTTAAGAGCATCTGTCTCAGAGAAAGAGTTGTGGGACCAAGTATTACAGATCATTAGAGTATGTCATCGTAAGAATCAACTGAATGGCGTCATGCTTAATCTCCGACGAGACCATATTCAACGCGCGATGGATCTGATCACTAACCGCGATGTAGCTGCGATTACTTATGCGCCTGATGGGTCTACTAAAAGCACAGCAGGACAATTCAGCACTTCCGTTTCTGCCTGATGCCCGGTTCTCTCTAAACTAGGCAAACATTCGTTTAACAACTCCGAACATTCCTGCACTAATACTCCGCTAAACTACCTTCCATCAAATATAAGATAAGAAGGCAGCAGATGGAACGGCGTAACGCGAGACGAAAGCTCACTGAAACCCGAGTTATTGTTCATCACGACACTGTTGGCGCCGCCCCCCTTCGAACCAGAGATATGAGTCAGAGTGGTGTGTTTGTCAGCACAGCACAACCTGTTAGGCTGAAAGCTGGCACAACCTTCGATCTGACTTTTATGATTAACCTGGGGGCGATCACCAAATTGCGCAAAGTGTGCGCAACTGTTGTGCAATCTACGCCAGAAGGTCTCGGCCTACGATTCCGTTCAGAAACACCGCTTTAAGCAGCGTCACTTTCCAGCTCGTCAAAGCAGACCACCCGGGCCTTTCCTAGCGTTTTTGCTTGTAAAAGCGCGGCATCAGCGGCCTTTACCAATTCCGCAGGCGTCTCCTCATCGATCATGTCCAATGTCGCGAGACCAATAGATATGTGCAAATCTACGACCTCCCCATCAATCGCATGGGTCGCGCTTTCAAATGCTGCAAGAATACGACGACAGACCACAAGCGCGTCTTCCTTTCGCTCACCACCCAACAGCAATACAAACTCGTCGCCACCGTAACGTGCCAGAGTGTCCGAACTACGAATCTGTTTCGATAACAAGGCAGCGGTACTTTTTAGAACGGAATCTCCTGCAGGGTGTCCGTGACAATCGTTGACTCCCTTGAAGCCATCCAAATCCATAAACGCCAACGCCAGTGGAAAGCTGTGCTTGCTTGCGCGTGTCACCCAGCTTGCCAATTCTTCATCTAACTTCTCACGGTTATACAAACCCGTAAGCATATCTCTACTTTTCTCTTCTACCAGCGTGTCAGTACGATTTTGTAGATCCGAAATCTGATGCAGTAGTTTCATACTGACATCAGTCAACATCGTTCGCGCGCGACCTACAATTTCAGCGGTCTGATCCGCATCCAGTACCGACATCCCAAACTGGCTTTCAATGTCAGGAACCTGTTCAGCGATCTGGTCCAGAATGACCAAGATTTGACTGTGCTCGAGCTCAAGGTTCTCCGTCATATCTAACGCAAGCTGCGCAATAGCCGCATCGTTTGGGTTCGTTAACATGACGTCTGCGATCGTGCCCGATAAGGCGACGCAGGCGCAAAATAGTTCAGCCTCGGGGTCAGCGTCAGGGTCTGCGACATCGACCTTTCTCTTGATAGAGCCATGAGAGGTTCTGACAGCCTGACAGATCAACTTTGGCAAGTCCCAGCGCTCCAGCAGCCAGGCTCCAATCCACGCATGATCAGCACCGTGCAGCTCGACCTCACGCGTAACAATGGCACTGTGGTCATCAAATCGATCCACCAAAACTTCGTAGGTCGTAGGCAAGGCCATGCCCATGGTCATTAAGCCAATGTCTTGCAACAACCCAGCAAGAAAGAGCTCTTCGTGTCGATCACTGTCCAGCGCCGCGCCCAGACTACGGGCGGCAAATCCGGCCAGCATTGAGCGACGCCAGAAAAACTCCAGATTCAACGCTTCAGCCGAGTCTTCGGCAGCCTGCAAAGAACCAACCAATGAAAAACTGAGCGCAAGTGTTGTGGTTGCCGCCTGTCCAAGCGTTAACAACGCCTGGGCCATATTGGTTACTTCACGGCGGCGGGCGTACATTGCAGAATTAGCGGTTTTTAGTATTTTCGCAACCAAAGCGGGATCCTGCGCTAGAGAGTCCATCAACTCTTTGAAGTCTGCTTCGGGGTCTTTCAACAGCTCAATAATCTGTGCCGCAATATGCGGTGGCGAAGGTAAATTCGGGTACTGCTCCAGTGTCCTTAACAACTCGGGAGAGGGCTGAAAAGGCGCTATTTCTGCCTCATTTGGGTTGTCACTTTGACTGGCAAGCGCATGCATCTAGGAATATCTCTGAAAGGTTTGTACTGGGTCTAATTGTTGCTCACGATGCCGAAAAATCCACTCTTCAAATGCGAACTGGCACTTAGATCAAGCGAATCCTTAGGTTCGAAAAGCTGGCTCGAATGTTGCAAATACTTATCGCAACCACTTTCTAGATTGGAATTTTTTTGAGCGACGAATCAGCTATCGCAGCATCCACTCTTCTGTCTCCCTTGTTGGGCGCAGTGCCTGTTATTCCGGCAGAACAGCTAATACAACAACCTGCTGGCGAAGCCTTAACAGGAAATGCCAATGATTCACTTAACTTTAGACAACTGATGCAGTTTAATATTGACGGTGATGGCGCTTCGCTTGCCGGATACGATGGTGAGTCGCCGACCGCGGCGAGGCTCAACGGGGGCTGGCAGTTGGGTGAAGCAGCAGTGAATCCGACAGGTATCTATCCCGGTCACACCCAGCTTGCTGCAAACGAGATAGTTATCGCTCCCCACGAAAGCGGCAATATCCTGCCACCGCCCGGAACTTCCTTGCCGCCTGACACGTCAGAAAGCAATGCAGAGACTCTACTCGGAGACCGACTTATTTTTGCCGAATCTGACACAGATCACAGTCTACATTCATCGGATGACAGCATTTCAGCCTCGATCGACGCAATAGAAGCGCTGAATGAGTCGATTGCCGTTGCAAATGACACAAATTCCGAAACCCAATTGACGATTAGCAAACCTCCCCCGCAAACAAGAGAGACACCCAATGATTCGACTGACGTTGTAACCGACCCAAACCCTGAAACCCAATTAGCGATTGGTCAACCTCTGCAGCAAACACCCATAAGACCCATCTCGCTGGAACAAAGTAGTGTGCGCAGCAGAGAGCTATCTGAAGCTTCACTTGGAGCCAGCACCACCGCTGAAGTGCTAGACGCAAACGGCGAGGTAACGCTGGAAGGAAATACCGAACTTGGACAAGACGATAATCCACCAGATCAATCAGCGGAAAATCCATTTGATAATCGAACCCAACGGGGCATCACTGCAGAGTTTGCAGTCGATGACAACCTGGCTAACAACTCGCCCTCCAGAACCGGAGAATCCACTTTAGGCGTGTTGCCGACTCTCGGCCAAGCAACAGGTTCTAGTCCGTTGGTTGCTTCTTCATCGCTAACGGTCGCTGGCGACCGTCAAATAGCGGGCCAGCAAATAGCACAGCATGTTGCCAGTTTTGTACGCCAAGGTGATGAATTTGCCGAGATCAACCTGACTCCACCACACCTCGGAAAAATTTCGGCACGCATTACTCTGGAAAACGATCAAGCCACCGTCGTATTAACTGCACCTTCCTCAGAGATTCGAGAAATCATGGAGGCGTCGCTGCCTAAACTGAGTAGCCTGCTCGAAGAGGCCGGACTGACACTCGCGGACGCCAATGTAGAAGGCCAGGCACAAAACAACGCTGATGAAGAACCAACACAAAGGCAGGCAAACAGCGACACCGCAGAAATCGCGAACGAGAAACCCACAACGCCGCTTCGAGAAACCGTTCGTGGGCTATTGGATGCTTATGCTTAAAGGCCTGACAGACGCTGAGCCTCACCGTCGGTAGACCGACGGCTGAACCGTCAGAAACCTGACAGGGCGCCGTCAAACCCCCGACATATCCACAACCATACGCAAATAAAATATTATTTAGATATATATTTCAATAGGTTACAGGCGCTAATCACGCTGGCACGGTCTTTGCTATTCAGAGTTCAACAACTCATTTATTGCAAACCGAACCAGGTGACAGGGTATGGCGGACGACAAAGATAAAGCCGGAGAAGAGGCACCAGCCGCACCAGTGGCAAAGCTGGGCATGGTGCAATTGATCATTCTTGTAGTGTTGCTGGGTGCGACTCAGGCCGGCGTAGCCTACGTTATGGAAATGATGCGACCGCCGCCCGTCGCTGTCAGTGCTGACGGTGCTGCGCCAGCAATGGCAGAGCCGCCTTCAGAACCCGCCAACTACCTGCCACTCGACCCGGCTTTGGTGGTCAATTTTCAGCACGACGGCAAAGGCCGGTTTTTGCAAACCAGCGTGCAACTGATGACGCGCGATACCGCTGTCTTCGATGCAGCTAGAACTCATAGTCCAGCAATCCGAAGCGCTTTAATCATGCTGTTTGGCAACGTCGATTTTGACGAAGTCAGCAGCTCTGATGGAAAAAAGGAGCTGCAGGAACAAGCACGACTCATAGCAGACGAGGTGCTCCTCGAACTTGCTGGCATTGAAGGCATCGACGCGCTCTATCTAACAAGTTTTGTTATTCAATGAGCGATGTTCTTAGCCCAGATGAAGTGGATGCGCTCCTTGAGGGCGTTTCGAATGGAAAGCTTGGTGAAGAGGGCTCACCAAATCTTGCCCTGGAAGCCACTCCCTATGATTTGACCGCCACTGAGCACATTGAGCGTTCAGATATTCCATCAATGGACCTCCTTAATCAGGGGTTCGCTCGCTATCTGAAAAAGAGCTTTCGATCGCTTCTAAATGACAGCACCGAGGTCAACGTTGGTGATGTAACCGAACAGAAGTTCGCTGAGTACATTGCAACCCTGCCTGAGCCCACCATGCTCTACCTGATCAATATCCCAATATTGCAGAGTCAGGCTTTGTTTGTGATCAGCGCTGATTTAATTCAGAAGTACGTGGACATTTACTTCGGCGGCGGAACGAAGGCCTTAGAGCCTACGCCTCGTGAAGGCTTCACTTCTGCTGAAACTAGAGTAGCCAATCAAATTTTGGAATTTTCGTTGCGTGATTTTGTAGTCGCATGGGAACCGTTGGTCTCTATCCAGGTCAATCTGGCAAAAAACGAATACAGCCCACAATTTTGCAAGTTTATGGAATCGGCGGCATCCGTTGTTATCAGCAAATTCAGTGTGCAATTGGATGAAGAAAACGAAGGCTGGCTTAGCTGCGTTCTTCCTAGCTCTATGCTCTCTCCTCTCTACGAGAAAATGGACGCAAGCAATCGCGGCAGCCAATCGGAGCACCGAATCGCCTGGACTAGAGCACTTAAAGAGCAACTCCAGAGCGTAGAAGTCACTCTATCGTTACCCATTGCGGAAAAAGAATACTCACTAGGAAAACTCGTTCGATTGCAGCCAGGCGACATTATTCCTATCGAGCTGAATGAACAGGTCGCGCTAAAAGCCGGTGACGCGGAGTTGTTTCTCGGCAAGTTTGGCATATCACGAGGCAAAAACTCCATCCGTCTTGAAGACGTTGTTTAACACCAATCCCATCGAATCAGTGGAGATATCCAAACCATGAGCGCCGACGAACAACAAGACGAAAACCTAGAACCGACCGATCAAGCAGACGAGCCGTCTGCAGAAAAAGCTGACTTTGACGAACTTGAGTCCACCGCCCCAGCGGCCGCTACGAAGCCCGGAAAAGATGTGGATCTAAACGTCATTCTCGACGTCGACGTCACAATCGAATTGGAAGTAGGGAGAACCAATTTGAGCGTGCGCGACCTGCTTCAACTCAATCAGGGCTCTGTGGTTGAGCTCGATCGACTCGCTGGAGAGCCACTCGATGTATTGGTCAACGGAACACTGATTGCACACGGGGACGTCGTGGTGGTCAACAACAATTACGGTATTCGCTTGACCGATGTTGTCAGCCCAATCGAACGGATCAAAAAAGTTAATGAGTGAAGCAAGCACCATGAGCAGCACCCCTCCGATAAGTCTGACCCAGGATTGGACCGGCCATACGCTAGATATGATGGGCGCACTTTTATTGGTCATCGCTGCAGTTTTTCTCGTTTCAATGGCGCTGCGCCATTTACAAACCAGATCTTCCGGTATTGGTGGCCATCTGAAAATACTTCAGGCGATGTCTGTTGGTACAAAAGATCGGGTACTGCTTGTTCAGGTTGGCGTAGACCAGATTTTGATGAGTGTCAGCGCAGCCGGCATTCGGCACTTACACACCCTCTCAGAGCCCGTCGAAGTTCCTGACGACCAGAACACAGGCGGCGAAGCCGTCACGCGTTCATTCGCGAACACAATCAAGTCCATCGCGGGCAAACAGTCGCTATGAAAACGTCAATTCGAGTTGTGCTCTTCGCACTGATAACCGCACTGATTGCACTGCTGCAACTGCCTATCTGGGCAGCTGGCCCAGATCTGTCCCTACTCACTGGCGGCAGCGAAGCCGCTTCTGAACAGGGCTACACCATAACTATTCAGATCTTAGCCCTGATGACTGTGCTAACACTCATCCCGGCACTGGTGCTGATGATGACCTCTTTTACCCGCATCATCATTGTACTGAGCATCTTGCGTCAGGCCCTCGGTACCGCTCAAACACCGCCTAACCAGGTTTTAGTTGGGCTGTCGTTGTTTCTCACCATGTTCATTATGTCGCCAGTTCTTGGCCGCGCCTACGACGTAGGTATCGAGCCTTATATGAACGGTGAACTTGCGGCACAGCCGGCGCTAGAAGCGGCTATCAATCCTTTGCGGGAATTCATGCTGGGTCAAACCCGAGAAACAGACCTAGAAATGTTTGTGTCATTGGCAAAGCGCGACGACATTGAGTCGGCCGTTGACGTACCTATCTCGATTCTCGTGCCCGCCTTCGTCACTAGCGAACTCAAAACCGCATTTCAAATCGGGTTTCTACTCTTTATCCCATTCGTAATTATCGACCTGGTTGTCGCCAGCACACTGATGTCGATGGGCATGATGATGTTGTCGCCAATGCTCGTATCGCTGCCATTCAAGCTGATGCTATTCGTACTTGTCGACGGCTGGGCCCTCTTAATGAGCACACTAGCAGGAAGCTTTTTCATATGAGCCCAGAAACCGTCATTACCATCGGCCAACAGGCACTCAACATCATGGTGTTAATCAGCGCCCCTATGTTGATCTCGGCACTCGTGATTGGCCTGCTAATTGGTATGTTGCAAGCGGCAACCCAAATCAACGAAATGACACTGAGCTTCATTCCAAAACTCGGCATCCTCGTCGCTGTTTTATGGATCACCGGTCCCTGGATGCTGGAAATAATCACCAGCTACACCAGAACTCTGATCACTGACATTCCTGATTTGATCGGCTGATTTCGATGCTTCCTGACGTACTTACACTAGAGCAGCTTGTCGATCACTTCGCCCTGCCGTTCTTTCGAGCAGCGGCTATGTTAATGGCGGCTCCAATGTTTGGTGCCCGCCTGATGCCAAACCGTATTCGGGTGCTCTATGCCGTATGCCTCTCCACAGCCATTGCTCCACTGGGAGCTTCTGATCAAACCCTCGACGCTTTGAGCGGGGTTGCGTTGGCCGCAATCGCTCAGGAGATTCTCATCGGTCTAACAATTGGCTTCCTTGTCCAAATGGTCTTCGACGCAATCATCATCGGCAGCCAAATGATCGCAACGAGTATGGGACTTGGTTTTGCCATGATGGTTGACCCACAACGAGGCGTGAGCGTTCCGGTTTTGTCGCAGTTTTTCGTCGTGATCACAACCCTGCTATTTCTAGCTTTTGATGGGCATTTATCAATGATTAGCCTGCTAGTTAACAGCTTCTCCAGCTTGCCTCCTGGTGGTATGGCATGGCCAACGGAGAGTTATTGGACCGTTGCCAACTGGGGCACTCAAATGTTCAGCGGCGCGCTGCGCATTGCTTTACCGGCAGCGGTTGCACTACTCATCGTAAACGTCGCTTACGGAGTAATAAGCCGGGCAGCTCCAACACTTAACCTTTTTGCTGTGGGTCTTCCCACTACCGTAATGCTGGGCTTTGTTATCCTCGAGCGCAGCTTCGGCAATATTGGTGAGGCTCTAGACGCCATGCTAACGCTCACTTTTACCGAGCTGCAATCCATTCTGGCAGCGAACCCGTAGCGCTCTATGGCAGATAAACCATCAGAGGAACCCACCGAGAAAGCGACCCCTAAGCGGGAAAAGGAATCCCGCGACAAAGGTCAAATCGCTCGCTCCAAAGAACTCGCCACAATGGGCGTAACACTGGCCGCCGCCATTGGCTTTATGGTGTTTGGCGGAGCAATGCTCAAGGGCATGACCGACATTTTGATTCGAGGTCTATCACCTACGAAGGAAATGATTTTCGATGAACTTGCGATCTTCGATCCCCTCGCGTCCGGAACGCTACATGCAGTTTCCACCATGGCCCCATTTTTACTTGCGGTAGCAGTAGCGGCCATGACCGCCCCTGCAGCACTTGGGGGTTGGTCATTCAGCGTAAAGTCGATGGCGTTCAAAGGCGAACGAATCAATCCCGGCGCAGGTCTTAAGCGCATATTCGCTGTGCGAGGTTTGGTTGAACTGGTCAAAGCCCTCGCCAAGTTTATTCTGGTGGGCGGTATTGGTGTTGCCGTACTGCTATCTATGGCCGACGAACTGTTGGCATTGGGCCGGCTCCCAATTAACGCGGCACTCAAATCGACGGGGCATCTTGTAACGTTCGCATTTTTGATGTTCAGCGCCAGCCTAATACTGATCGCCGCTATTGATGTTCCGTTCCAAGCTTGGGACCACATGAAAAAGATGCGGATGACCAAGCAAGAGATCCGAGATGAATCAAAGGAAACGGAAGGTCGCCCTGAGATAAGGGGCCGAATGCGCCAAATGCAGCAAGAAGCGGCAGGCAAACGCATGCTGGAAGACATACCCATCGCCTCCGTGGTCGTCACCAACCCCACCCATTACGCCGTCGCTCTGAAATACGATGGTAACTCTATGGGCGCTCCAAAGGTGATCGGCAAAGGCGCAGATCACATGGCGGCCAGGATACGAGAAGTAGCCAGCGAGCACGGTATTCCCTTATTTGAAGCGCCACCACTGGCTCGCGCCCTGTTTGCGAGTACAGATATCGGCGACGACATTCCAGAAGAACTCTATGTGGGTGTGGCACAGCTACTCACCTACATTCTCCAGCTCGACAATTTTGTCGCAAACGGTGGTCTTGAACCGCATCCCCCTGAAATCGGCCCTATAGATGAGGACCAGTGGAAGCTATGACGTTCCTAAATATTAGTAACAAAATAACGCCGCACTTAAACAACTCGCTCGGCGCGCCGATTTTCCTGGTATTGCTACTGGGCATGATGATGGTGCCTATGCCACCGTTCATGCTCGACCTTTTGTTCACGTTCAACATCACACTGTCTTTGATCATTATTCTGGCTGTTTTCTATGCCAAGCGACCACTTGATCTAGGTGTCTTCCCGACAGTGCTCCTTTTGGTCACTTTGCTAAGATTGTCGTTGAATATTGCATCAACCCGCGTGGTACTTCTTTACGGACACGAAGGTACAGAGGCTGCCGGAAAGGTTATTGAAGCATTCGGTGAGTTTGTAATTGGCGGCAACTACACCATCGGTTTGGTGGTCTTCGCAATTCTGGTCATTATCAACTTTGTGGTGATCACCAAGGGCGCCGGGCGCGTCTCTGAAGTCACCGCTCGATTCACTCTCGATGCTATGCCCGGCCGTCAGATGGCAATCGACGCTGACCTAAACGCAGGAGTGATCGACCAGGAAACGGCGTCGACTCGGCGAATTGAAATACGGGAAGAAGCGGATTTCTTCGGTTCCATGGATGGCGCCAGCAAGTTTGTGCGCGGCGATGCGATTGCCGGAATACTCATTCTGTTTGTAAACATCATCGGCGGCCTAGCTATCGGTGTAGCTCAGCACGACCTAACGTTCGCAGAAGCTGCACACAACTACACCCTGCTTACCATCGGTGATGGACTAGTGGCGCAGATACCTTCCCTTCTAATGTCAACTGGCACCGCCGTGATCGTGACCCGCATGTCGAGCCCCCAGGAGATGGGCGCTCAGGTTGCGGAGCAGCTTTTTGCCCACCCCAAGGTACTCACTATCAGCGGCGGTGTGCTGACAGCACTAGGTTTAGTTCCAGGCATGCCTAACCTTGTTTTTCTCTCCGTAGGTATCGGCAGTCTGTTTATGGCTTACAAACTCTCCCAAAAACCTGCACTTCCCGAACCCGACGTAGAAACGGACGAAGCAGAGCAGACTCCGGACGTCAATGAAGAACTGGGCTGGGATGAGGTGGGCACCACAGACTCTCTGGGCTTAGAAGTCGGGTATCGGTTGATCGCGTTGGTTGATAGCAAACAAGGTGGACCTCTGATGGCTCGAATAAAGGGCATTCGCAAGGCGCTCACCAAGGAACTCGGTTTTCTTATACAACCCATCCATATCAGAGACAATTTGGAACTGACACCCGGAGGCTACTGCGTATCACTCAACGGTGTGCCAATAGCCGAAGGCGAGATCCATCCAGGCAAAGAGCTCGCGATAAACCCAGGAAACGTCAGTGGCGTCCCCAACGGCATTCAGACCAAAGATCCTACATTCGGCCTCGACGCTGTCTGGATAGAACCAACTGGTGCCGATCACGCCAGAACATTGGGGTACACGGTAGTGGACTCCAGCACCGTAGTCGCCACCCACCTAAGCCACCTGATAAAAACCAATGCACATCGATTGCTCGGGCACGAAGAAGCCCAGCAGCTTATCGATCGAGTGACAGAGGGCGCACCAGTAGCAATACGAGAACTCGTTCCGAAAGCGGTTTCGCTAAGCACCGTCGCACGTGTTCTACAAGACCTGCTGGAAGAGCAGGTGCCGATCCGTGACATGAAAACAATTCTCGAAACCCTGGCAGAAAAAGCACCACACACAAACGACCCAACGTTGTTGCTCAAAGAAGTAAGGCGAGCGCTTGGCACTTCAATTACGCACAAAATTAACGGGCTCAACGCTGAACTTCCAGCATTCACTCTAGCACCCAAGCTCGAACAAATTTTGCAGCAAGGGGTTCGGCAATCTATGCAAGATCCGCTGCAAGCTGGCCAGAATCCGTCTGGGCTTGATGCCGCCAGTGCACAGCCAGACCACAACCTAGCACAAACACCAATTGCTAATTCTAATTCTTCGGGAGACGGGACCAGCACCTCGAGTGCTGGCATTGAACCCAATCTAGGTGATCAAGTAATCACAGCACTGACTCAAGAAACACGTCGCCGGGAAGCGGCTGGAGACCCTGCCATTCTGCTAGTGCCTGAAGCAATAAGAGCCTGGGTTGCTCGTTTCACGCGCCCTGCAATCCCAGAACTAAACGTTCTCTCATACAACGAAATACCACCGAATCGCAAGATTCGACTGGTAGCCACTGTCGGCGGTTAAGGAAGCTTTAGACTATGAAAATTAAACGATTTACGGCCCCGTCAATTCGCACTGCTTTGGATCAAGTCCGAGCCGAACAAGGCCCGGACGCTGTCATCCTATCGAGTCAGCAAACAGACAATGGCGTAGAGGTTGTCGCAGCAACAGACTACGACGAAGCTTTGCTGCACCAAATGAAAGCCAAGCGCGCAGCGCCAAGCGAGGCACGCGCTGCGTCCTTGCCTATGAATATCGATACTCCTGTGTTCCGACCTGAGTCCACCCATACCGTGGAAGAAAGCGTCGCGTCTGAGTATCACTCTCTGAGGCGTGAGTTTGGGTCCCTGCGCACGCTGGTTCAATCTCAAATGTCCCAGCTTAGCTGGAGCAATCTGTCTCAGGACAAGCCCGAGCAAGCAGCACTTGTGCGCAGCCTGACCGGTATTGGACTCACTGGCGACATCGTGGCGTCGCTGGCCAAGGATCTCGATGCCATCAACGATCCTGTCAATGCCTGGCGTGAAGCATTGGCACTATTCGCTAAGCGCATCCCCCTCGCCTCGGAAGACGTGGTTAGCACGGGCGGGATTTTCGCATTTGTCGGCTCTACGGGTGTTGGAAAAACCACCACCATCGCCAAGTTAGCGACCCGTTTTGTAATGCAACACGGCAGCGAAGAATTGGGCCTCATTAGCTATGACCCACACTCAATGGCCGCCCCAGACCAGCTCTTGAGAGCCGGCGGTATTTTGGGTGTTCCGGTGCAGCAGGCCCGTGGTACCGCCGATTTGCGAGATACGTTATCTCAACTAGACTCAAAGAGGTTGGTGCTAATAGACACACCAGGGCGCTCCCCGAGAGACCCTGACTTTGACACACCAATCGCAGGCCTTATAGATCCAGCGAATCGCATACGGACGATCCTGACTCTAGCAGGCAACGCACAAGGGGGCTTTCAACGGGAAACCGTTGAGCGATATAGACACTTGGATCTGGAGGGCGTAGCTATCGCTAAGCTGGACGAGACCACAAACCTCGGCGAGCTACTTTCGCTGCTGATGCGGGAGAAACTGAAAATCGGCTATGTAACCGAGGGACAGGAACTCAACAGCGGCGTACGCAGTACTCACGACTACCGAGCAGGGATAGCGAGCCGCGCCGTGTCACTAGCGAAACGCTTCCGCGAGCCAACCCCTGACCTCACCAACGTTGAAAGAACGCAAGTTCAACCTATTCTGGCGAGGGCGTAACCCATGAATACATCTAGACCTCATCCAGTACGTGTTATTGCCATTAGTGGCGGAAAAGGTGGCGTTGGTAAAACCAACGTTGCCGTCAATCTGTCTCTCTCACTGGCGAAAATTGGTCAACGCACACTGCTGCTTGACGGCGATCTCGGACTGGCGAACATTGATACGCTGCTAGGCATCCAACCCAAATTCAATCTTTCGCATCTACTAGATGGCATTTGCTCGATAGAAGAGGTGTTAACGCCTATTGCGGCGGGTGTTGATCTCGTTCCAGCGGCCTCAGGCGTAAGCAGAATGGCCGATCTCGGAAAAGCCGAACAAATGGGCTTGATCGCCAGTTTCAGTGGCCTCAAAAAGCACTTCGACAATTTGATCATTGATTGCGCGCCTGGAATCGACTCAGCCACTCTGCAACTGATGTCCACCGCACAAGAGATAGTTCTGGTTGTTGTTGACGAGCCTACATCCATGACGGACGCCTATGCGACCATTAAGGTATTGAGCAACAGCTACGGAATATCGAATTTTCGTGTGGTAGCCAACATGACCCGTCGGCCAGATCAGGCGGTAGCCGTGTTTCAAAATATCGCGCGAGTGGCCGACCGATTCCTCGACGTTACTTTGCGATTTGAAGGCGGTATTCCTTTCGACGAGCGGGTGTTGAAGTCTATTCAATGCCAAGAGGCTGTCGTTCAACGCTACCCCTCAACACCGGCCGCAACCGCATTTACTCGCCTGGCATGTTCTGCCGCAGATTGGCCCAGACCCGCTCGCCCCAGCGGTAAAACCGAGTTTTTTGTCGAGCGGTTACTGCCAGCACAATCCCCTGCGCTCGAACTGTCATGAACCTTAAGTCCTCTACAGCAGCAGTAAGTGGGGACTTGCAAGAGCAACTCGTCGCACAGCACACCAACCTTGTGAAACGTATTGCCTATCACTTGCTGGGCAGACTGCCGTCGCACGTGGATGTGGAAGATTTGATTCAGGCCGGAATGCTTGGCTTGTTAATGGCTGGACGAAACTACGAATCGGACAAAGGAGCAAATTTCGAGACTTACGCGGGAATCAGAATTCGCGGCGCCATTTTGGACGAGGTCAGAAAATCGGACTGGACGCCCCGTTCTGTCCATCGCAAGGCTCGCGAAATTGCGGCAGTAGTAGGCAAGCTAGAAAACAAGAGCAACTCAGTCGTCTCTGATACAGAAATTTGTGCCGCACTAGATATTTCGTTAGAAGAGTATAGAAAGACCGTTCGCGACCAACAAGCTTGCAAGGTACTCAGCCTTGACACCCCTTTACAAGGCGAAGATGACACGCCACCCGTTGTTTCCTCAGCGGCGTCGCAACCCCATACAGCTATAGAAGATAGCTCAAAACGCCTGCGGCTTGTTGATGGTCTGAAAGGGCTTACTGAGAGAGAGCAACTACTTATGTCGCTGTATTACGAAGATGAATTTAACCTAAAAGAAATTGGCGAAGTGTTGGGCGTATCGGAATCGAGAGCTTGCCAGATTCACGGTCAGGTATTATCGCGGCTGCGCGACCAACTATTTGAGCCAGACTAACCCGTCGCGCACATCACAAAAGTATTCTGAGAACGCAACCCATGAACACCTTAACGCTAACACTGACGATGATCGCGGGAATTTGTCTTTGCATTGGGCTAATTGGCGGTTTGATACTGGTTGTACAGCTCTACCAAAAGCTTAACCGGCTCATTATCGATGCCTATGCTCTACAACGCATGATCGTAACCCATGGCGATTCTCAACTCTCGGCAGACAGCCGGCTGAGCCATATCGACCATCTTTTGAGCAAGCTACAACAGAGAGACCTGGAAGTCAGATCATTGATTCATGGCTTAAGCTCGGTGGAGAACGCTAGTTCGCTCATCGAAGAAACCGGCATTATAGATGTTGAGCGTCTCGCTAGCCAAAGTGGCCTGACTGAGCGTGAGGCCCATCTGATGATACAACTGCGCACCAATTACTCGACAGACATCGTCTCTCCGCCTGACGGGGAAAAATAGCTCCCGCCTTGAAAGATCGACACATCCACTCGCCGGTTCAGAGAACGTCCTTCGGACGTCGAGTTGTCGCCAATTGGCATGGTATCCGCGTGACCCGCTACCACAAACCGCTCTGCATCAATCACACCGCGACGCATAAACTCGTGAGCGACAGAAACAGCGCGCCCCGACGACAACGACCAATTGGATCGAAAGCGAGAGGTTGATATTGGCAGATTGTCAGTATGCCCCGCCACGCGAATAATGCCCTCCGTCTCAATCATAAGATCATGAATCTTGCGTAGCACCGGTTTAAACCCAGGCTGAATTTCAGCCCCGCCAAGTTCAAATGAGCCTCGTTCTAGAATGTGAATCACGGTAACGGCTCCGACCGAGCGCACAATCACCTTACCTTCTTCGATCTCCTTCCCAAGACCTTCTGCAATTCGATTCGCTTCAGCCTCTGCCAGCACTTGTCGGTCGAGATTTTCCTGCAGCGTCTTCGATTCGTCGGGATCCGTAAATTTCAGTGTGTTCTTATTCGAATCGATGGTGAATTGCCTAACCTGGTTGAGCGCGGTTGGCTTCGGCTCGCCGGGGCTGAACTCACGAGCAACGATGCTGGTACCTTTTGGAATTTGCTTGGCTTTGATATCCGCCTGCACTCCGAACGCCTCGCGCATTGATCCTGCCAGCTGCTTAAACTTCGCTACGTCCATTTCCGAGAACGACAGGAGCAGTACAAAGAAACACAGCAACAACGTAGACAGGTCAGCAAAGGTAACCATCCACATCGGTGCACCGGCTTCTGCGGGTGGCGCATCTTCTTCATCAGACACAACAATAGCCCATCTGTTTATGCACGCTCTTACGCTCGCTAAAGACTAAGGTCATGCGTTAGCCTTGTCTTCGCCAGAGACCCGCTTGGATTGTGGTAAATAGTTGAGTAGCAGGCTTTCTATCACCCGAGGGTTCTGGCTGTCTTGTATGCCGCCAATAGCATCGATTATTAGTGATTTGTTGCGCTTTTCCTCTGCGCTACGCAGCTCCAATTTGTCGGCAATAGGCAGCGCCACCATATTGGACAACACCGCGCCGTATAGTGTGGTCAGCAACGCAACAGCCATCGCTGGCGCAATCTGCGAGGGGTCATCCAAAGTTGAGAGCATCTGCACCAAGCCAATCAAGGTACCAATCATGCCCATCGCAGGCGCAACATCACCAATCGCCTTAAATATCTTTTGTCCCTGAAGGTGTCGCTGCACCGCCATTGTCATGTCTTTAGATAAAATAGCCTTAACCACTTCCTGATCGTGGCCATCAATGATCAAATCAAGACCTTGCTTCATGAACGTGTTGGTTATCTCAGCTTCTTCCAGCGACAGAATTCCATCTTTTCGAGCCGCCTGCGCGAGCTCAACTGATTTTTCGATCAACTCCTCAGGCTCCTCCTGAGTAGAAGTGAACGACTTTCCAGCCACTTTGGCTGCGCTCAGAAACTGACTCAAGCTGAACTTCATCAGAACCACCATAACGGTTCCGGCAACAACAATGGTCAACGAAGGTGCATTGATAAACACCAAGGGCTCGCCACCCATTAACACCGTCACCAACACAACGGCAACGGCGCCAAGCAGTCCGATAAGCGTGGCTATATCCACAAACAACAATCCCTAAGATTAAAACGGGCATCAAATTCTCTTCTGATGACCTATCAAGTACGTTCTCGAGCCTGACGATTCTGTGTCACAGACCTTACTAGGCGGAGAGACGATTGCTCTCGGCCAGATATTCGGCAGCCAACCAGCGAACTTGAACGACAAATTTCACGTTGTGACGCACTTCACAAAGAAAGCCCCAATCAGGCTACGTTGGACTCTCCAAAGCCACTGAACCCAAACAAACCTCTGCTCTGGATTGCCTCGGCAACCGATTCCGGCACCATCGATATCCAGTTCCGATCTCCCGAAGCAATACGTCGCAAGACATCTTCGGAGTGAATGCGCAGATAGGCATGCGTAATGTCTTCGATCGGCATGATCGATTTGCGCGCCTTTAGGAATTCCAACAACTGGACAAGATCAGGGTGCACCTCAAGGTTGTGTGATGTGAGAATGTCGCCGCTGTCTTGATCGAGCATGGGATACACCATCAGCTTGAGTTGTTCTTTGAACAAACGCCCGAAGCTCTCCAGAATGCCGCCATCCAGCTCTTCGTAATAGCGTTCATCAAACAGGTTCTTTAGCGCACCGATACCCAGCGCAATCCCAACCGGTCGATTAGTTAGACGAAACAAATAGCTTGCTAATCGATAATATTCGAAGAAATTCGAGATCATCACGGTGTAGCCCGTCGTCGCCAGTACCTCAGCGCGGCTAATGAAATCTTCCAAACACACTTCACCTTCGGAAGACTGCTCCAGATTACTCATGGTTATTTCCATGATCGGCAAGGTTTCGTCAGGAACCACGTCGGCTATGGTTTCGAACTCACGCAAACCCGCTGATAGCATATCGAGATTTACATTGGTGAACGGCCGAAATCGGCCGCGCTCGATAAGTAACGGTCGCTTGCGAAGCGCTTCTGAAGGCTGCAGAACAGCGCCCGTTGAATCAAACATGGCGACACCCGTAAGACCCAGACGAACCAACTGCAAGCTCATGATTCGGTTATCGACGTCTTTAAACGTCTCCCCTGAAAACTCAATCACGTCAATCTCAACCCGGTTGGTGCTCAGCCCGTCTAGAAGAGATTCAACCAGCTTTGCTGGGTTGTCCCGCAGAAAGAACACGCCGTAGACCAGATTCACCCCAACAACGCCCAACGCTTCTTGCTGATCGCTGTTTTCACGATCGAGCATACGTACGTGTATCGCAACGGTAGAATTTTCAGCGCCAGGCTCGGCCTGAAAACGAACGCCCATCCAACCGTGACAATCGTTAGTTTTTTGATAGTTAATAGCCGATACCGTGTCGGCAAATGTGAAGAAGCAGCTGCTTTCACCGCGTTGCTCACTCAGTATCCGTTCGTTTTGTGATTGCTCGGTATCGAGCATCGACAGCAGTCGCTCCTTACACACGTACCGACTGCATTCGCCGTAGAGCGAATCGCTCACCTTCATGTCATAAGCCGAAATGCTCTTTGAAACCGTACCCGCTGCGCCTCCGGCCTGAAAAAACCATCGGACCACCTCTTGACCTGCGCCTATTTCTGCAAAGCTGCCATAGCAATCCGGTTGCAAATTTACCTTCAAGGCCTTATCTCTAATGAGGCTGTATTCCATTGCGCATTCTCTCTACTAACAGTCCAGTCGAACAAGAATGCATGTCGGCACAAATTTACCAGCCTTTAACATCAGATCCTCAGTGTGTCGCGCAGGTCTCAGATTCGGCGGAAGGTTTTGCCTTTAATGAGGCCTCGGATAAAATCGATGGCCTGCGCGTGTCGAATAGCACTGACTACTACGAACTGTTACATCTTCAGCCTGATGCACCGCCTGCCTTGATTAAGGCAAGCTATCGAACGCTGATGCAGAAACTGAAAATGCACCCCGATCTTGGCGGCGATACTGCTGTTGCAAGCCTTCTGAACAAAGCTTATGACACGCTGGGCGACCCTGTGCTACGCGCTAGATACGACAAAGTTCGCAAGCGTACGGCGACAAAACCACAGCCCCAACGGGCACCCGCACAACAGGCACCGGCGACGCCGCCACAACGCGTGATGTGGCAAAAAGTGGATACCAAATCTGCCACACAATGCCTGTTTTGCAGCACGCCGCATTCGTTTCATACGTACCCACCTCGATCGGCGGCCTGCGTCGGCTGCAGTAGTCCGCTAGCACCGGCAGATGAACGCGAGCTGCTCATTGGCCAACGGAGAGCTCTAGAACGATTAGAGATAGAACGACACATCGAATATAGAAGCTTGCCTGGCACATCGATGCAGCGCGCCAACACCAGTGATCTCTCGCTACGCGGTCTCAAATTTAGCGCCGTCGACGATCTGATCAGCAATCAGCTGATTCAGATCACTAGTCCGTTCTGTCACGCTCTGGGGCGAGTAGCCCACGTGGCTGCCTGTGACGCCAACCAACACGAGTTTGGCATTGAGTTTGTCACACTGTGTTTCCCCAACGCGACCGGCTCCCTTGTCTCGACCCACGCGTAACTCGCAACGTTAGGTATCAACCCGCCGGTACGAACCAGATCGACGACGACCAAGCACGCTCCTGCAACGTCGGCTGTAGGTCTGACCTAGGGGGTACGCCTGCTTTAACGGCGTCCCAGGTCGACCAACGACAGGTTGGGTTCTCCAGCGCGCGAACGTAGTAGAAGGCGCGATGCTCAGCATTGAATTCCGGGTCACTCCACACACGTTGCAACTGCGCGGCCCCACTTCCAGCGGTTGTGGAGCAGGTACTGATGTCGACTCGCGAGCCGTTATCTGGGCAGCGGTGGGTGCTTCCGTCAGGAGCGCCGCCGCCAGAGCAGGCAACATCAAAAACCTTTTCATGATGTTTACCCTCAATCGTCCAGCCTTTCACAATCTGCAGACGCTCAAGCGGCGCCGATTTAGGATCTTGCACAGCCCGCGCAACAAAAGAAGGCGTTTGGCTGCCGCGAGCCAACAAGTCAGAGCCCATACTGACGCCGTTTCGATACGCAGCAGCCAGTCCTGCTGAGCTATCGAGCACCTCTTCGCCAAGTTGGTAACCCGCAAACAAACTGACTCGAATCCGCGGTCCTGAGGTTGCAAAGGTCTCTTTACGGCGAAACGCGCGATAGATAGATTCCCGCGTATTCTCTTCGGCCCACACACCGGTGAGGCCCGAAGCACCCCAGGTTTCGAACGAACCTGTGGTGTATTCCGCATCACCAATCTCCGTCACCTTAGCGACTCCCGATTCACGCATAGCAGCCGCAACTTGGGGTTCAAGGGGCAAAGACCCACGCCGTTGACCGTCGGCATCAATCAAGCCCGCTTTGGAAAAGTAGGTTTCTTCATTGAGCGTGGCAGCGCCGGTATGGGTGTCTGATGCACCGACAACGCCAAACCGATAAGGACTGGTCATGCCCGAGTCTTCAAATGCCAGACCGTTGAGCAGCGCTTCTCGCACATAAGAACCGCTGGGCTCACTGGCTAAGGTTGTTGCCACCCGATACGGCATGATCTCAAAATTGGCCCATTCATCAGTGGTAGACAATAAGGGGTGGGTTTCGGAGGTGCCTTTCACCTGAGTAATTTCGACCAGCGGTTCATTACGAGCCCGCTGGGCAGCGTACGCCTCATCCAACGGATCACCGGCCCAGTCAACCAGCTTGAACATCTGGCCATTAGAACCATTGGAGTTGTGCGGTATCGCCAGTGCTTCCACGCCCCGATCTCGCAGTTCATCCATCCAATCCCACAATCCCTCGGGGTTTTGACTGTGAAACCGAGAAAACGGTATCGCTGGCAGCCGGTCAGAGTCGCGAAAAATGACGTTGCGATGCAAATTGCCTCGATCGTCTGTGGATGAGGTGTACTCGTATGCGACAAAGGTAGTGAATTTCCCTGGCTCGTTGTGCACTTCGGCAGCCTCAACA
Source organism: Pseudomonadales bacterium (assembly GCA_023300545.1). GTDB lineage: Bacteria > Pseudomonadota > Gammaproteobacteria > Pseudomonadales > Azotimanducaceae > JALZVT01. Next base: position 6,538 of record JALZVT010000045.1, on the reverse strand, counting down.
ATATCGGCCCACGCGTTTTTGATTATCCCATTAATCAAATCTTCATCAACGCTCCCATCCGCGATGCCAGCAAGAGTCTTTGGCAAGAAGCTCTGGAATGCGGCAAAGCGACTCGGAAGACTCTCCACAGTCATGTTTTCGGGCGCATTTAGATTATGCAGCCCACTCACATAATCTTGCTTGGAGAACTCAGTAGTCGTATCTGCTGCTTCTTTAACAGCACCCAGGAACATCGCGTGATCGGTGACTGCGTAAAAATCCAACGGCTCTCTGAGTTGCACATCAAAACCCCCAGGATGCTGTATGGCTTCGCCTTGCGCATAGCGATACGCATCATAGGGTGTGGCGATAGTGCCAAAGGCGAACGCATCAAACGAATACTCGGTATGCACGTGCAGATCCCCAAAGAAGGCTTTGCGCGCAGCGTTTCGCTCTGGATGCGGCGCAAGCAGATCGGCCGGCAAGGACAATGCAACACCGCCAAAGCGACGCCCTGCTGTTTGCGCTAGCTCGTCAGCCGCAGCTGCATCAGCAACAGCGCTGGCAACCTTCGCCTCAACCCCAGTTGCGATTTCACCTGCGCCCGCGTCTGGCAACGTTGCCGGCTTGTCTCCGCAGGCAGATAGCAGCAGTAACCCGAGCGCACCTACAACGAGTACTATCAGGCGCGAGAACGCACCGAAAAATCCTGACTTGATCGTTTCTTGCATCGCTTAGCCTCCCCAATTTTTGTCCTCGCAGTTTACCTCAAAACAGACCGTCAGCTGCTTCGATACCGAGTCAGAATCAATTCTGACTCCGTTCGCTGTGCTTGCTATAAATAGCCGTGGGTTTGGAGCCGATCTAATGCACACCATCAACCCACAAACGAGCAAGACACCTCCCGCTGATTTACTGGACGCCTACATGAATATCACTGCACCACGAACCAACCTGAAAGCCTCTGCCCTAAAAAACTCGGCAACAGCGGGCCTGCTCACTATCTTCTTATGGGTTAGTGCCAGTTCAGCCTGGGCAGAACACCCGCAACAACACCCCGCCGCCACCCAGGCCGCCCAAAAAGTACTCGACCGATTTATGACCACGTTTAACCAGCGCGACATGAAAGGCTGGGCTGCCACGCTGAACTACCCGCACGTGCGATTCGCCAGCGGCACGGTCACCGTGTGGAATACCAATGAAGAATTCAGTAAAACCCCGCCCTTCAAAGCACTCGCTAAAATCGGTTGGGATCATTCGCACTGGCTCAGTCGCGAAGTGGTGATGGCTTCACCGACCAAGGTACACATCGCAACAACGTTTGAGCGTTTCAACAAAAGTAACGAGAGCATTGGGGTCTATCAGTCGCTCTACATCGTCACGCGCGTCAACGGAAATTGGGGCATTACATCGCGCTCTAGCCTTGCGCCTTAACATAGACCGTTTCTGCTTCTCATCCAGAGCCAGCTCAGGTTATCAACAGGATCAAATGCTATGCTAAAAATTGTAAATACTAAGGTGGCAAGCACCACACCCAAACGCCTGATAGCGTCTATCATCGCATTTGTTTTTATCAACAGCCCACTGGCCACCTGGGCGGCTGAAACCGACCCTGCCGTTGAAAAGGGTATCTTTCACTACATCGCCTACTCAGATCGGTTTGCCAGTAGCGGCCAACCCAGCGCCGATCAACTCAAGGCGCAGAAAGCCGCTGGCGTTGAACGCGTTATCTACATCGCGTTCAGCGATCAGAAACACTCCCTACCCGCAGAAGATCGCATTGCCAAAGAGCTGGGTCTGAACTATCTGCACATCCCGGTGGACTGGACGGCGCCACAAAAACGCGACTACTACTTATTCGCACAGGCCATGTTGCTAGAACCAGAACGAAAAACCCTGCTGCACTGCCAGGCCAACTACCGAGCTACTGCGTTTTCTCTGTTGTACAGGGTTCTAGAGAACGACGTGCCACTGGCCACAGCGAAGGCCGACATGAATTCAATATGGGTACCCAACAGCGTCTGGACAAACTTCATTCTGGACGTGTTAAAAGACAACAACGTTGCTACCGATTGCGAAAACTGTGACTGGACACCTTCGGCCATCGGCGAGTAAGGGGCCGTGTACCGGCCCCCTAGTAGAGCTAGATAGAGCTAAACGTCGTTTGGCTTAAGCAGCTTTGGCCAGCTGTCCTGACTGGCTAGAATCTTTTCGCCAATCTCAGCAACATCCCAGGCCGGCTCTCTCGAACTGCGCTCGGCAATCTCGGTGACCTGCCACGACAACAACGACACTCGATTGCCACGAACACAAAATTGCTGACCCGTAATACGTTCGGCTTCGTCAGTACACAGCCAAACAATCGGCGGCGACACTTTCTCTGGCGCCAGAGCCTCGGCAGTTGAATCGTCAGACGGCATAAGGTCTTCAGTCATGCGCGAATAGGCCGCCGGAGCCAGCGTATTCACAGTGATGTTTGATTTTCGGCCTTCTAGCGCCAGCACTCGGCTGAACCCGGCGATACCCGCTTTTGCCGCACCATAGTTCGCCTGGCCAAAATTACCAATCAGGCCACTGGTGGAACTCGTGTTAACGATACGTCCGCCCTCACCTTGCTCAAGAAACTGCTTCCAGGCCGCCTTAGTCACGAGATAAGTGCCGCGCAAATGCACATCAATCACCGCGTCCCACATGGCATCGTCCATCTTCTTGAACGACTTGTCGCGCAGAATGCCCGCGTTATTGATAAGAATGTCTAAGCGGCCGAAGGTATCAACCGCCGTTTTTACCATCGCTGTGCCTGCGTCTGCATCGGTAACGCTGCCGTAATTAGCAACCGCCTTACCGCCGGCTGCTTTGATCTCGTCAACCACCGTATCGGCCATGCTGCTGCCACCACCAGTACCATCTCGAGCACCACCCAGATCGTTCACCACAACCGAGGCGCCGTGTTGGGCCAGCAACAGAGAATGGCTTCTGCCAAGACCACCACCCGCGCCAGTTACAATCGCTACCTTACCGTCTAGTAAACCCATCTCTTATCCTCAGCCAAAATCGTAAACCCAGAGTCTACCGCAACCGCCGATAGGCAAGCATCAGGTAACAACCTGCTAGCGCATCATTTACGCGCACTGGGCTTCTTTGTGTCGAGCAAGCGGTTAATCCCCGTGTGCAGGCTGTTCCAGTCAAGCAGCAACTCATCCAGTGCACGGCCACCGTCGGGCGAGAGCGAATAAAAGCGCTTTCTGCGTTTTTCTTCTTCGCGCCATTCGCTCACCAGCAGTCCCTGCTTTTCCAGCCGTCTCACTAATGGATAGAGCGTGCCTTCTTCGACCTGAATACCGGCAGCGGCCAGCGCCTTGCGCAGGGAATAGCCGTAGTGCTCGTCGCGTAACTGCACCAGCACCGCCAGTACAATAGCGCCGCGACGCAGTTCAGATCGCAACTTATCGAGCGCCTGCGCGTCCATGCTCAACCATCCGTTTGCCCGCCATTACTGATCATAATTTACTATGCAATATACACTATGTATTACACAGTATAGATGCAACTCGCTGCATGCCACAGTGCGCCTCCCCTACCCCGCCTAGAGACGACTAATGACCAATGCGCCTTCCGCAAACTCCGGCCCCAACACGACGCGCGAGGCCAGCATGGCCGTCTTTTGCGACTTCGAAAATGTGGCCCTGGGCGTACGCGACAATAAACAGGCCAAGTTCGACATCCAAAAAGTTCTCGAACGACTATTAGTCAAAGGCAGCATTGTCGCCAAGAAAGCCTACTGCGACTGGGACCGCTACAAGACCTTCAAACCCACCATGCACGAAGCGGCGTTTGAACTCATCGAGATCCCGCATGTTCGTCAAAGCGGCAAAAACTCCGCTGACATTCGTATGGTGGTTGACGCCCTTGACCTCTGCTACACCAAGGAACATATCGACACCTTTGTGATCATCAGTGGTGACTCCGACTTCTCGCCACTCGTGAGCAAACTGCGCGAAAATGCGAAAACAGTAATTGGCGTTGGCACCCGAAATTCAACGTCTGACCTGCTGATGAACAACTGCGACGAGTTCTTCTTTTACGAAGACCTTGTGACTAAGGCAAAAACCAAGCGTAAGCGACCCGCCCGCACCAAAAGCAAAGACGGCGAGAAAACCGCCAGCAAGTCGAGCGCCAGTGACGTGGACGTACAAGAAGCGATTGACCTCGTGGTCGAAACGGCGGAAGCCTTGCACGCTGAACGCGGCGCGGGTGATGTGATTTGGGGTTCAATGGTCAAGCAGACCTTGCGCCGCCGAAAGCCAGGGTTCAGCGAATCGGCCTATGGCTTCAGTTCATTCAGCGATCTGTTAGAAGAGGCGGCGAACAGAAAAGCGCTAACGCTACAAAAAGATGAGCGCTCAGGTGGATATCTCATTACCTTGATGTAACCCCAAGGGGTCAGAATTTATTCTGACCCCAGCCTTAGACCACAGAAAATCAAGCTCGAACCAACAGTGCTTCGGGTTGCTTCTCAATATTCGCCAGCCGACTTCTACCGAGCCAGTGCTCAGCAATGCTCGTAAAGCGTTCAGGCCCACGCAAAGTCAACTCCCCCTTATCAATTGCTTCCGCATAGCTGCACCACCCCATAAAACAACGGGTCAGGTTTCTGGTTGTCGCTTCAATCTGCACGTCCACCTCAAAACCATGGTCAACAATACAAAGCTCAACCTCATCGTCTTTAAAAACCAGCCAGCCGTTTTGATGATCTGTTGGCTGCTCAGAAAGATAGATATGCACAACAAACGGACTCGGTAGGTCCGGGTGCGAGCGCGCGCTTCGGCGCAAGTTCCACATCAGATGATCAGGCTCAATATTTTCTAGCGAGGGCTCGATTTGCAGCCACTCCTGGCTCCAGTCCGCCATGCCAAACACGACACTGCTAAGCGCGTCTCCAGCAGGGGTCAGCTGGTATTGCGTGTGTCGACTGCCATCAACCAAGCGCTTTGTCACAATACCGCGATCAGTGAGTTCTTTAAGACGTGAAGACAGGAGAGTTCTCGACATTCTCGCAACCCCCCGACTTATATCATTGAACGAACGCGAGCCTAGCAGGAGCTCCCTCAAAACGAGTATCGTCCAGCGACTGCACAAAAATTCTGCTGCCATTGCCAAGGGACAAAACTGACCATAACTTGCCTTCGCGCTCATCCGTGTTCTCGCCACTGCCTGTCGGGGGCAAAGAACGTATCACGAGCTAACGCAGCCTGTCAGTACAGGTTTTGTACTACCGCCAATGCAGTTACGGTGAAATGCTGCAAACCAACACTCACAGCACCCAGCAATAAACAGAGAGATCTATGCCTGCTCGACTAACTATTTTGCTCAGCACCACTTTATGGCTTTCACTGCTGTCCAGCTGTGTAGCGTACGCTGACGTTGTAACCGATTGGAACATTACAGCCCGAAACATTGTCGTTGAGGCAAAGCTCCATACTCCACCGGCAAATCGGCTTATGGGTCTCGTACACACGGCAATCTTTGCGGCAGCAAACTCTGTTAGCGGCGAGTATCCCCAGAGCTTGGGACTAGCTCCATCACCGGGCGCATCCGTAGACTCGGCGGTTGCGTCCGCGTGTTTCTGGAGCTTAACCGCGTTACTCCCAAAGCAGAGGACCACAATCGAAGCGGCCTATTCCAAGGCCTTGAAGACCGTACCTGACGGCCCTAACAAAGACGCGGGAATTTTAGCCGGGAAAAAGGCGGCAGAAGCGGTGTTAGCCACACGTGCGAGCGACGGCGCAGATCTACAAGAAACCTACCGCCCTCTCACAACTGCTGGAGGCTACGTGCCCACAGTCATTCCTGCAGTTCCTGCGTGGCCTAAACGCCAGCCGTGGCTATTGGCGAGCGCCGCCCAGTTCAGACCCACAGCGCCGCCCGCTCTAGACAGTCGAGCATGGGCACGCGACTTCAACGAAGTTAAGGAAATGGGAGCCGTAAACAGCACGAAACGGACAAAAGAACAGACTGCAATGGCATTATTCTGGGAAGCTACTCTACCGCCGATTTACCACGGCCTCGTTCACTCTGTCGCACTACAAGCTGGCAGAAGTCCAACGCAAAATGCTCGCCTGTTTGCTGTCATTACTCAGGCAACCGATGACGCCCTAATCGCGGTGTTTGAGGCAAAATATCATTACGCGTTCTGGAGACCCATTACCGCCATTCGCAACGCCGATCAAGACAACAACAAGACCACGCAGCGAGACGCAAGTTGGACACCATACATCTCAACACCCATGCACCCGGAGTATCCTTGCGCGCACTGTGTTGTTGCCGCAACGGTTGGAACCATTCTCGAGGCAGAAGTTGGCGATAATCCAATGCCTGTTCTAACAACAACCAGCACGACAGCACATGGAGCAACGCGCAGCTGGAGCACCATCAAACATTTCATTCAGGAAGTTTCTGACGCACGCATCTATGACGGTGTTCACTATCGATCATCTACCGAAGCCGGCAACAAAATGGGCAGAAGAATCGGAGCGTTAGCCGTAAGCAGTTTTGAGTA
>JALZVT010000044.1 GCA_023300545.1 Pseudomonadales bacterium | reverse complement strand
GCTTTTAGAAAGTCGGGATCTGGCACGATGTCGCGGCAGGATGTAAAGCCGACATGAATTTCGCCGCAGTAGCTGGTGATGGGCATGATCAGCCCCATGCCCTGGGACAATGGGGCCATGCCCAGGCTGTTGGTCATGCGAGCGCCCATGGAATACAGCGGTATCTGTGGCCCGGGTACGTTGGTGATGGTCAGGTTGAATACAGGCTGAGAGCTGGCGGCCATACTCGACTGGAGGCGTGCGGCCATGGCGGAGGTGTATGCAGGCACAAAGCGGCTGTAGTCAGTGAGCATTTTTGCGCCAACAGAAGTGCCCAGTGCTTTGGATGCCTTGGTGGCGTGACGCACGCTGGTGAGTCGTTCAATGGGGTCTTCGATCTGGGTGCCGATGGGGACAAACATCGCCGAAACCTGGTTGCCCAGCGAACCGGCGTCTGCTTCGCTGCGCACGTTGATGGGTGCCATGGCGATTAGCGAGCGCTTGTTGAGTTCTTGCTTGGCTTCGAGATATTTACGAATACCGCCGGCGCACAGTGTCAAAATGGCGTCGTTGATGGACGCGTCTGGCACCGACTTGCGCAAGGCGCTGATGTCGCCGACGGGAAAGGTGCTCCAGCGCATCACACGTTGGGACGACACTTGGCCATTGAAGCGGGTGCGGGGCACGATTTGCGGAGATGGCAATTCGCCAGGCTTGAAGCCTTTGATGCCTTCTCTGATCGCGCCAGTCGACTGGGCGATCGCCTTGGCAAAGCGAAAAGGCTGGCGCAGGTTGTTCAGGCCCGTACGGAACAGCAGTTCGGCGTCGCTGGGGTAGGGGTCGGCGATCTTCGGCTCGCCTTTGGGCGCTGATGAGCGGGGGCTGGCTTGCAGATCGTGCAGCAGCTCGATCAGGTGAATGCCAGACGCGCCATCCACGGCGGCGTGGTGGGTTTTTGCCAGCAGCGCAAAACTGCCGGATGACATGCCTTCTATTTTTTCCAGGCCGTCGATCACGTAGATTTCCCACAATGGGCGAGTCATGTCCATCGGGCGGGAAAAGATTCGTGAGGCAAGGCGCTGCAATTCTTCGATGGACGCGGGGCTTGGCAGGCCGATGCGGCGAATGTGGTAGCTCAGATCGAAGTCTCGATCTTCTATCCAGTAGGGGTAGTCGGCATCAAAGGGCACTTTCACCAACCGCTGGCGGGTGTTGGGCCACTGGTTCAGGCGGTCGCGAAAGAAGGTCAGAATCTTCTGTTCATCGAGTGGCGCCATTGGCGAGTCGGTGCCGTCATACATCGCGAGGCTACCGATATGCATCGGAGTCGATGGCGATTCCATGTATACGAAACTGGCGTCCAGTGGACTAAGTTGTTGTAACACTTCGCTTTTCCCCTCTCGTAATCGTTAGGTCAAATATTGTGCGTCGCACAAATGGCGATTGTATGCCAATCTTTTGTGCGTTGCAGCAATCAACCGCACTGTTTTGCTCTTTTTTGTCCTCAATTTGCTGCAACGCAACAATAAATGCTGCGCTGCACCTAAAATCAGGGCTATTATCGAGTACACAGCGATTTGATGACGTCATCGTGACAACACGGAGGTTGCACTAGAACGATAATTAATAACGCCAGTTGAATTTGCTCGGTCCAGATCGTTAATTACTGGATTGAGACTAACGGACCCAGCCGGAAACGGGTACCACCGGAGTAGACCATGACCGCAAGCGAACCTAGCCCACGAGCGTACCCCCACTTTTTGACCTCAGCCACCGAGCCGCTGAGGGCGGCCTGTGAAGTGGCTGCCTTTGGCATGAGTTTGCCTCTGTTGCTAGCGAGCGCGCCCGAGGGCGATGGCCACACTATTCTTACCTTGCCCGGGTTTACCGCATCAGATCTGTCGACGGCTGGATTGCGTCGCTATCTGAATCACATAGGTTACAACGCCCGGCCCTGGCAGCTGGGCCGCAACACGGGGTCGCCGGAGCTGATAGATAAGCTGTCGAAGCGATTTCATCGACTGGTGATGAAATCGGATGAGCCGATTACATTGATTGGCCACAGTCTTGGCGGCGTGTTCGCCCGGGAGCTTGCCAGGATGTACCCCGATCAGGTTCGTCAGGTCATCACGCTGGGTAGCCCATTTGCCATTCAGTCAGGACAGCACACCAACCCATTGGTCATGCGCCTGTTTGAGCGCACCTCAAAGATGAGTCAGGTAGAGATTAAGGCGCGTGCTCGCGAAGAGCGTATGAGCGCACCGCCAGTGCCCACCACTGCCATTTACAGCCGTCTCGACGGGGTTGTGCATTGGCGCGCGTGTCGGGAGCAAGCCAGCGACCAGGCTGAGAACATTGAGGTGCCAGGTAGCCACCTTGGCATGACCGTGCACCCCACTATTCTTTATGTGTTGGCAGACCGCGTGGCGCAGAAAAAAGCCAGCTGGGAAAAATTTCGCGAGCCGGGGTCCTGGCGCGACATGCTGTTTTCACCCGGTAGCACCGCGGTTTAGGAAAGAGCGGGGTCAGAATTAATTCTGACCCCATTAACGCGAGTTATTCCCCGAGTGCGGCTTGCAGTTTTTGCAGGGCGCTTTCCAACTTTTCCACGCGGTCTTCCAGGGCCGCTAGGCGATCCAGCCCGTTGCCTGTTTTGGCCGTGGGGGCTAGGGAAGGAGTTACCGGGTCCAGTTCAAGTTCAGGCTCATGCTTAGGCTGAGATTCTGCTTGGGCTTGAGGCGTCGCTGCCGGTTTGCTGTCGCGGTTGTCTTGCGCGCCTTCGCCAAAACGTTGTGCCCAACTTGGGTCGCGACGATTGGGTTCGCGGGGTAATTCCACCACCAGGCCACCGCCGTCCCAGTCGCGCAGCGACAGTAGGGTCTGTTCGACCGCCTCAGGGCCGGCAAACGCGTGCATTCGTTCGCAGCGAGTCTTAAGTTCGCCCGGGGTTTGTGGTCCGCGCAGCATCAATACAGTCATTACCGCGTATTGCGCGGGATCAAACTCGTACATGCCAAAAGGGGTTTTGCAGAAGCGTTGTTGGTATTTCTCGACGCGGCCCCGAAGATTCGGATCAGCGCTAACCAGTAGTTTGTCTTCAAGGGTTCGCAGTGCGTGCTGAACTTCACCCTGTGAGAGGCTCATAATTGGCTCGCGGCTGCTTTTTTGATTGCACGCTGTGATGATGGCGTTGAGCGTTAGTGGGTATTGGTCGGGCGTGGTCACTGCTTTTTCCAGCAGGCAACCAAGCACTCGCATTTCGATGGTGGACAGAGCGTCCATAGGTTTTCTCCTGATACGGAGCCGAGCTGCCTTCACACCAGAAGGCAGCGTCGTGAGCCAGCTGCGTGTGGTTAACCCAGTTTTGAGTTCCACTCGGCAATGCGATCGCTGTGAGCGGCCACTACGGCGTCGGTATCACCTTCGAAGGTTACGGTAGTGATGGAATCACCCTGGCCAATCTTGTTCACAACGTCCTGATCGGCATCACTCTGCACGGCGCCAAAGATGGTGTGTGCGTCATCGAGCCACGGGGTGGGCACGTGAGTGATGAAGAACTGTGAGCCGTTGGTGCCTTTGCCGGCATTTGCCATGCTGAAGCGACCGGGCTTGTCGTGGCGCAGGCTGGCATCAAATTCGTCTTCGAACTGGTAGCCGGGGCCGCCGGTGCCAGTGCCCTGTGGGCAGCCGCCCTGAACCATAAAGTCGGCAATGACCCGGTGAAAGCTGAGGCCATTGTAGTAACCGCGGGTTGCCAGATTGACAAAGTTGGCTACGGTAACAGGTGCCTGTGTGGGGTAGAGATCGAGGCGAATGGTGCCCTGACTGGTTTCGATAACTGCGACAACATCGCTCATGGTGTAGACCTCAATTCGGTAAAGGGGTGGATAGGGGCCGCACCTTAACGGATGGGCCCAAAAGTTTCGACTTTCTGAGCGAATTGCGGGTCACACAATGCCCAAACGACTTCACAGTTCAGCGACAGGTCTGATGGTTCAGTGCGTATACACTTACTAATATGTACCCGATGCTCAAAATTCTAGTCTCCAATAGCGTCAAAGGCGTGGCTCGTGGCCTGTTGCGAGGAGCGCTGAGTGGCGCTCTCTGCGTGCTGGCGGGGTGTGCGTCAGTGATCCGGGCCCCGGTTTCCCTGCCCGTGGATGCCGCGCAGAGCTGGGTTCAAGGGGGCGATTCGGCCGCGGTGGCATCGCCATGGCTTGGCCAGTTTGCATCGACCACGCTTGAGGGGTTGGTTTCTCAGGGCCTTGCTGACAACTTTGCGCTGCGCCAGCACCGGGCGTTGGTGCGTGAGCGGCGTCATGGGGTCACGGTTGCAGGGGCTGCGCTTTGGCCAACGTTGTCAGCCGGATTGCGCTCCACTCGCCGGCGCACCGTGGCGGGTGCGCAAACCAATATTGGTATTGCCACCACAGCGACCAACACCATTGATGCGTTTGTCGCGTCTGCCAACCTCAGTTGGCAGATCGATTTGTGGGGCGAACTGCGCGCCTCCCAACGGGCTGCCAATTTGGCCTTTGCCGCAGAGCTTGCAGATTATGTGAGTGCTGAGCAGTCCCTCGCGGCTAACGTTGCCAGCCGCTATTTTGCGGCTATTGAGGCCGCTCAGCTTGAAGCTCTGTTCGCCGCTCGGTTGCAAAGTGTGCAGGAGAGCGCCGACATTGTGCAGAGCGGCTATCGCAGTGGTCTCAACGGTGCGCTCGATGTCTACCTTGCGCAAAACACGGTGGACCAAGAGCGTGGCAATCTGGCTGCTGCGCAACAGTCCACCATTGAGGCGCGTGCTGCGCTTGAGTTGTTGTTGGCGGATTATCCGGCGGGGCGTCAGGCAACACCTTCGATTCTGCCCGTGCTGACAACGCCTGTGCCGGTGGATCTGCCAGTGGCCTTGCTCAGCCGGCGCCCAGATTTGCAATCGAGTTGGCTTAACCTGTTGGCAACTGATGCACAGCTTGCCGTTGCTCATCGGCAACGGTTCCCATCGTTTTCGATTACCGCATCGCTGTCGGACACCCAGGCGCCGTTTAACGAACTATTGGGGGGTGGCCCTTTGGCCTGGTCGTTACTCAACGACATCACCCAGCCGTTGTTTCAGGGTGGACGTTTAAGGTCATTGGAACGTCAGGCACGCGAGCGAGTCGAACAAGCAGAAGCGGTGTGGCTCGACACGCTATTTGCGGCTTTTGCTGAAGTTGAAAACAGCATTAGTCAGGAGCGTGCGCTGCAGGAGCAATTGCAGGCGGCGCAACGAGCGCAAAGCAATGCCGACGGTGCTCTGGAACTTGCGTTGGAGCAATACCAATCGGGTTTGGTGGCCTATACCACCGTGCTCGAATCGCAACGACGTGCCTTTGATGCGCAGACCTCAAGCGTGCGTTTGGCGGCTGCCCAGTTGCAGAATCGTATTCAGCTGAATCGAGCGTTGGGTGGTGCCTTTGACGCTGAGGAAGATCAGCGCATTGCAGCGCTATTTGATGAGCTCGATGGCCGAGCGCCCAGGCAGAACTCGCGGGCAGCCATTCTTCAACAGGTACAGGGTGAGCAGAAATTGGGTGGAGAAATTTTGCCGTGAGAAAATTGGTGTTGGCAGCGATTGTTTTGGTGGTTTTAGCCGGTATCGCCTGGGCTATTCTCAAAAACCCGCCCCAAGGTCAGCGTGGTGGTCCACCGCCCGTGCGCGCATTGAGTGTGGAGGTGATTGAGCTGTTGCCGAGTGCCTATCAAATACAGCTAGAAAGCTACGGCACTGTACAACCCAGTACCCAAACTTCACTGGTCGCCCAGGTGAGTGGTCAAATTCTGCAAGTCAGCGATAACTTTGCTGCTGGTGGTTTTTTTAGCAAAGGCGACATGCTGTTGGTGGTCGACCCGCGCGACTTTGAGGTCAACGTCAGCATAAGTCAGGCTGCCCTAGCCGATGCCCAGCAAAGCATCGAAGAGGAACAAGCCAGAGGCGAGCAGGCGGCACGCGACTGGAAGCGTCTTGGTAACGAGGGTGAACCCAGTGCGCTGGTTTTGCGCGGTCCACAGCTTGCCTCTGCAAAGGCGCGATTGGCCTCTGCGCAGGCTAGCTTGCTGAAGGCTCAACTTGATCTTGAACGCGCCACTGTACGCGCCCCCTACGATGGACGGGTGCTGCAGCAGCGCGTTGGTTTGGGCCAGGTGGTGAATTCTGGAACGGCATTGGCTGACATCTACGCCACCGATTTTGTTGAAGTACGTTTGCCAATACGCACCGCAGACCTCAAGTTTTTTGATCTGCCCGAAGGTGCGGCGGCCGACGTTCAATTACCCGATGTTGAGATCGTCTCGCAGCTCGGTGAAAACCAATCATGGTTGGGGAAAATTGTCCGAACGGAAGGTGCTATTGATAGCGCCGCACGGCAACTGCACGTGGTGGCAAAAATTGAAAATCCATTTTCCGCTGACAACGGCAGACGACCCCTAAAGATTGGTGAATATGTAACCGCTGCGTTGTCTGGGCGGCAACTCGCCAGCGCGCGGATTGTTCCTATTCAAACCCTTTACCAGAACAGCTTTCTCTACGTGGTCGAAGAAGGGATTCTCGCGCGCCGAAACGTGGAGCTCGATTGGCAGAATGAAAACGTCGCGCTGATACGTAGCGGTGTTGAGTTTGGTGACCAACTGGTGACAACGCCGCTGGGCCAGGTGACCTCTGGTCTTCCAGTGCGCATAGTCGAAACGCCGACGCCGTTGCAAGTGGGAGGTGCCCAATGATTGCCTGGTTCGCCCGGAACAGTGTAGCCGCCAACTTGCTGCTTATCACCATAGTGCTGCTGGGTATCAACTCGATTGCAAACGACATTGCAGTTGAAGTTTTCCCAAGCTCTGATCCGGATCGCATTACGGTAGGCGTGGCGCTACGCGGGTCAACGCCGGAAGACGCAGAGCTTGGGATCGCGGTGCGAGTCGAAGAGGCGCTGGACGGCCTTGAGGGTATTGAGAGACTGGAGAGCCGTTCGTCGGAGGGCAGTTCACGCACCTTCATCGATGTAGACGCAGATTACGAGCCGCGCGATCTTCTTGATGAGATCAAGTCACGGGTAGACGCTATCAATACGTTCCCGGCTGAGGCTGAGCGGCCAGTTATTAGTTTGGCGCAGCGCAGTCATAGCGTGATCACGGTAGTGGTGGCGGGTCCTTACGCCGAAGACGAAATTCGACTTTTTGCGGAGCGAGTGCGTGATGATCTGGTGCGTCAGCCCGAGATCAGTCTGGCTGCGTTGCAGCTTGTTCGTGAATATCAGATTGTTATTGAGGTTGCGCAGGATCGGTTGCGTGACTATGAACTCACCATTGCGGATGTGACTCGAGCGGTGCGCGGCAGTTCACTGGATGACTCGGGCGGCAATTTACGCACTCAGGGTGGCGATATACTGATTCGCAGCAAAGGCCAAGCCTATCGTCGTGATGAGTTTGAATCGATTGTTGTTAAGACCAACGCGGACGGGAGCATTATTCGTGTGGGCGACGTGGCGCATGTCGTTGACGGGTTCGAAGAGGGCGCCGTCGATACCGCATTTAACGGTTTGCCGGCGGCGGCGATCCAGATCGACCGTACAGGCAGTCAGAGCGCCTTGGAAATTTCCGAGGTTGTCCGGGGTTATGTGCAAAGCAAGCAAGCGAGTTTGCCTGTGGGTATGCAGCTGACCTATTGGGATGACGACGCCCAGCAGTTAAAGAATCGACTCAGCGTCTTGTTGTGGAGTGGGCTCTACGGCAGCCTGCTGGTTCTGGGGTTGCTGGCGCTGTTTCTGCGCCCCGCTATCGCGTTTTGGGTGTTTATTGGGGTTCCCATCAGCTTTCTGGGTGCGGCCTTTCTGATGCCTTACATGGGCATCACGCTTAATCTTATGAGCGTCTTCGGCTTTATTGTTGTGCTGGGTATTGTTGTCGACGATGCCATTGTTACCGGGGAGAGTGTCTATCAGCGCCTGCAGCAGGGTGAGACGGGCATTGATGCTGCCATCAAAGGCACACACGACGTTGCTGTGCCGGTCACCTTTGGCGTGCTCACCACGATGGTCGCGTTTTTGCCGCTGGCACTTATTGACGGTCATTTTGGCAAAGTCATGGGGCAAATCGCGCTTGTGGTTTTGCCGGTCTTACTGTTCTCGCTGATCGAATCAAAATTTGTCCTGCCGGCCCATCTGAAAAATCTGGCGCTCGAAGACGAGAAGCGTGAGCCCAACGTACTGCAGCGTCTGCAGCGGCGCTTCTCGGCCGGTTTTGAACGCGCCGTGCTCTCTGTTTATCGGCCATTGCTGGGCCGTGCCATCGAGTTTCGGTACGTCACCTTGACAGGGTTTGTGGGCGCGCTGCTTATTGTGGTTGCCTTGGTCATGAGTGGCTGGACGCGGTTTACGTTTTTTCCATCAGTCGTGTTCGAGTCGGTCACCGCATCGCTTACCATGCCGGTGGGTTCACCGTTTGAGGTTACCGATCGTCACGTTAAGCGCATTCTCAATGTCATCCAGGAGCTGCAAAGCAAATACACCGACCCGGAGACGGGCGACAGTATGATCAAGCATGTGCTTGCCACGACGGGCTCTCAGTACAGCGCACGTGGTGCCCATCTAGGCCGGGTGCAGTTTGAGTTAGTAGCCCCGGAAAAACGCACGTTGGATATTGATGTCAACGAGTTGATCAATGAGTTGCGGCGTGAAATTGGCGAGGTACCGGGCGCTGAGTCGTTGACTGTCCGTTCGGGCTCTTTCCGGTTTGGTGATCCGGTTGATGTGCAGCTGTCGGGCAACTCACTTGAAACCTTGTCGCTGGTAGCTGATGAGATCAAGTTGCACCTTGCTCAATACCCCACGGTTTTTGAGATTGCGGATTCGTTGTCGAATGGTAAAGAAGAGCTGCGTGTTGATGTGGCCAGGCAAGGCTATGTGCTGGGACTCACTCGGGGTGACATTATTAGCCAGATTAGCCAGGCGTATAAAGGCGTGGAGGCCCAGCGTATTCAACGTGGACGTGATGACATTCTAGTTCTGGTGCGCTTTCCAGAGGACGAGCGGGCGAGCTTTGACTCGTTGCGGGAAATGCTGATCAGCACGCCAACGGGTTCTCAAGTGCCACTCGATCAGGTTGCGACCTTAACGCCGGGTGCCGGGCCAAGCGTTATCAAGCGTATCAATGGTTATCGCACGGTGAACGTCACCGCTGAGGTCGAGAAGACAAAAACCAACATGACGGTGTTGCAGCGCGATATCACGACGTATATTGATGAACTGCTGTTGCAGTACCCGGATGTGAGTTACGTGCTGGAAGGCGAGGCGCGCCAGCAACGTGAATCGTTTAGTAGCTTGCAGTGGGGGCTGGCGCTCGCCCTGTTTGCCATCTACTGCATGTTAGCGCTGCCCTTGAAATCCTACACTCAGCCGCTGATTGTTATGAGCGTGATTCCTTTTGGCGTTATTGGTGCGGTGTTTGGCCACTACCTAATGGGTTACACCCTGTCGATTATGAGTTTGCTCGGTTTGCTCGCGCTAACCGGCGTGGTGGTGAACGACTCACTGGTGCTGGTCGATAGCATCAATCAACAACTGCGTGCCGGCAAAAGTCGCCTTGAGGCCGTTTTGAACGCGGGCACTCTTAGATTCCGCCCTGTGATGCTGACGTCGTTGACCACCTTCTTCGGCTTGCTGCCGATGTTGTCTGAGCAATCCACTACGGCGCAGTTCATGATTCCGATGGGCATTTCATTGGCGTACGGAATTATTTTCGCAACCATGGTGACGCTGGTACTCGTGCCAATCAATGTGCTGATTGCGGCAGAGGCTAAAGCAGGATTAAAGCGCCTGTGGAATGGCAGCGCCGGAGATGAGCCGAAGCTGCGGGGGCAGAGCTCTTTTTAACCCAGGGCTAGCCGGTCGATAGCGCCTTCTTTAACCCGGCCACGAGTCGCCTTACTGCACCAACGGTGAGCGCAAAATCTGCGTCCTGCTTTGCCAGGGCGCTTTCTTCTGGAATGTCATCCTCACTGTCGAGGCCCAGCAGCTTCAGTTTGCGCAGCACGTTGTTGTTGTCGAGAGTGCAGGATATCGAGGTGTCGAATTCGATTCCCAGACGTTCGATGTTAAGGCCTTCGCGGACGTGCTTGCGCACAGACGGATCGGCTAGATCCATCTGCAGCCAGCTGACGTTTGAACCGGGTGTGTCGGGGTCTTGCATGCGGCATTCGCGACCGATGCGGAAATCTTCCGGGCCGGTGCCGAGGAAGATAGAGTGCAGCAATTCGCCAGTGGGGCGAGAGAACACCAGCGGCACAGCCGCCACGCTGCCCAATGCGGCACGCAGTTGGTCGAGAAAGCGCTCGGCTTCGGTATCGGAGGCGGTGTCGACGCCCAGCAGGTTATCGGCCTCGATATAGAAGCCGTGAATGCGGTTAGATTTAAGCAGTGCCTGGGGCAATAGCTTGGTTTCTATCTCTTCCTTGAGCTCGCGTTTCTCGCGGGCGGTTGCAGGCTGGCCCATGCGTTCGGCAAATTCTTTCAGGCGCTCTTCCAGAGCCTCTTTGACGGCGGCAGCGGGCAGCAGGCGCTGCTGGTGGCGCAATTGCATGAGGTCAGCGCCTGCAACCCGGCGAGCAAACATTTCAGGCAGTTCGGTGGCGGGGGGTTCCCAGCCGAGGCTTCTTTCAGACAGTGACCCGCAGGGTGTGAATTCCCCGTCCACTAGGGCATCAGACAGGTCTTGTTCGCTGCCAGGCCATTCGCTGGACAGTTTGTACAGGCGCAAATTTCGAAACATCAAGAGAGTAATTAGTCCGCAGTAAAGAGCATATGGAAAAACCGCTCTCGGCGTTCAGGCTCGAGCGTGCGGTCGGCGTAGAAATCGACGTGCTGATCGGCGGTGGCTGCTTTTGTCAGGCCTATCCCCCACAGGCCGCGAACTTCGTTCGGCAGCATGGAGTAGCGCACGTCGACTATGCCGTGCGGATGGTATTTGTCGAGCGCGAGAAAGTCATCGCTGAACCAGCGAAATCGTTCAATATCTTTGGCCTGCTGGCTATCAGATGCCAGCCAGGGCAGGTGGGTTGCCAGGTTCAGCTTTTCGGCGCTCTCGCCTGCAATGTGTGTCACCTGGGTGCCGGTTCGAACGCCTTCTATGTAGTAATGCCCATCGTGTTCATAAACGAGCTTCCAGACCACCAGATTGGCAAAACTGGGCTTGACCTCTAGGCGGGCCGGAGTGTGGCCCCGGCTGGCGGCGAGCTGGGTGCCAAACTCAAGTGCCCGGTCACGCTGCATGACGCCGAGCAGCAGATAGCCGAGCATCCAGGCAACAGCGATGAACGCAAACACCTGTCTGTTGCGCCGGATACCCATAACGACAAGCACAATGGCCGGAAGCGTAAACAGCGGATCGACCACTGAGACGTTGTTCCAGGCTACGCGCTCGTTCGAGAACGGCCAGAACAGCTGAGTGCCATAGCTGGTGCAGCCATCGAGTAGCGCGTGGGTGGCGTAACCAAACAGACAGAACAGGTAGGTGCTGAAAAACGACAGCTGGACCGCTGAAAACCGTTTGACGGCGTAGTGTGCAATAACAGCACACAGCAGAGCCCCAATGGGAATAAAGGCCAGCGCATGGGTGAACTGGCGGTGGAACTCCAAAAACAGTAGCGGATCTGTTGATGAGGCGATCAGTACATCAAGGTCGGGTGCCATGCCGCTGAATGCGCCGATAACGGCGGCCAGCCAGAGCACGGAGCGGCTTTGTTTGCCCGCCACTGCACTAGCACCAGTACTAGCACCAGTACCAGGGTCTGCGGCCTCGATGGCGCGCGTGCGATGGCTACGAGTTTGGGCAACGGCAGCGCCCAGTATGCCTTGGCTAATTGGATCCATTAAACAACTGTTCTGTTCTTCTAACTGTGTATGTAACTGTGTATGTAAGTGTGTTTGTACACATGTTTATACGAGGGTTTTTGTTGATCAATACAATACCCGCACGCTAAGGTTTGAACTATGGCTTATTACCCCCTTGCATCGGCTACAAAGAAGACCGCGCCAGGAAACCTCTCTGTTGGAGTTGACTCGGTTTGGTTGCTTCGCCTCGCGCGCCTGCTCGGCGTGATGATGCTTGGTGCTGTCGTCATGCATAACCCAGAATTTGGTAGCCACCATCGCGATGTCGGTTGGATGCTTATATTGGGTTGGGCGCCACTCGCTCTGGTGCTTGATATTTGGGCTGCACCGTCACAACGATTGTCTGTGCAAATAGGCATCGATCTGTTTGCGATTGTAGCCTTTAGTGCGATGTTGCCTGGTATGTGGTTTTCCGCGTTTGTGATTGGTGCGCTGATTGTCGGCAGCAGCGTATCGCGTTTTGCATTTAGCAATAAGCGGGTTTTTGCGCTGGTCCCGGTCGGCTTTATTGGGGGCATGGCATACGTTGCCGCTCACTATAATATTCCCAATACCCAGTTGCCGCTCTTTGCGCTCGTCTTTGGCGCGCCGTTTTGTTTCCTGTTTGGGCTCAAAGAGCACAGACGTGAACAGGAACTGCGCGATCGCGTCAATGTTATCGACAGCCTGACTCGTATGGCGGGTGGCATCGGTCATGACTTCAACAACATTCTCACCGGTATTCAGGGCAATGCTGAACTCGCTGAGCACAAGCTTAATCCTAATCATGTTGCGCGACCCTATCTCCAGGCTCTGATTGCTGAGAGTCAGAAGGCGCAATTATTCAGCAACCAACTCTTGGCGTTTTCTGGCGGTGTTGTCACCGGCCGGGGCCGACTCGATTTGCGTGCCGAACTGCAAGGCATTGCCAGCTTGCTGAATTCCGCGATGCCTCGCGGTGTTCGTTTGGCGGTTGAGGCGGAGGCAAATCTGCCGCTAGTGAGTGGTAATCGTGTCCAGCTGCAAGAAATAGTGGTTGCCTCGATCCTGCACGTTGCGGATTCGTTAGAAGATCGGCCAGGTGGTGTTGGCGTGACGTTGCGCAAGGTGGTCCGGCGGCATGGCGATGAGATTCTTCTGCAGGCTCGCTCTCGTAGCGAAGCAGACGGCGCGGCTTCAATGGCTATGGGTACCCGGCAGCGCGGGATGAGCAGTCAACAATTCTCTCTGCCTGAGGCGCGGCGCGTGTTGCGTGAACATGGTGGTGAGATCGACGTGCATGGTGACTGGCGTACTGGGCTGGTGGTTACGCTGCGACTCCCTGGCCTACCAACAACTCAAGCAAAGGGCATGCGTCCGAGAGTCCCGGCGCCGTTGGTGCCCAGGCATGTGCTGTTGCTCGAAGCAGCACCACGTGTGCGCGTGGTCGGGCAGCAATTGTTAGAGGAGCTGGGTCACACGGTGACCTGCGCGCTGTCTGATGATGCGGTTATTAAGCGTTTGATGGCCGACGACAGCATTGATCTGGTGATGCTGGATATCGCATTGGTTGACGCGCTTGTTCTGTTGGACCGCATTGCAGCGATTCGACCCGGTATGCGGGTGTTGTTGCCTGATGCCAGGCACAAAACGTCTGGATTGCGTCGCTCGGAGGCGATGGCTTCTGGTTCGCACAATGCGAATCGCACCCAAATCAGCTTTGTTACCAAGCCGTATTCATCCGCCGGGTTGAGCCGTGCAATCGTTCGAGTGTTTGTTTCGCCGTTTGCGCATCCTGACGAGCAGATGGACTAGGCGAGAGAAGGAAGTCTTGAAGCGCCGCCGCTGATGGCGGCACTTCTAGCAAAGTAGCTTGCGCTACTTCTTGCGACCGCGGGTAATCCGCTTCTTGATCGCTTTAGCCGACTTCTTGGCTTTGGTTGTCGCTTTCTTGCGAACGGCTTTCTTAACCGGCTTCTTCGCTACCTTTTTCTTGGCAACTTTCTTCTTAGCCGGCTTCTTCGCTACCTTCTTCTTGGCAACTTTCTTCTTAGCCGGCTTCTTCGCTACCTTCTTCTTGGCAACTTTCTTCTTAGCTGGCTTCTTCGCTACCTTCTTCTTGGCAACTTTCTTCTTAGCTGGCTTCTTGGCTACCTTTTTCTTCGCTACTTTCTTTTTAGCGACTTTTTTGGCGACCTTTTTCTTGGCGACCTTTTTCTTAGCTACTGCTTTCTTCGCTACTTTCTTCTTCGCAACCTTTTTAGTCGCGACTTTGCGCTTGGCTACTTTCTTAGTGGCTTTCTTAGCCGCTGGTTTTTTCTTTGCTTTGCGCTTTGTTGTTGCGCGTTTTTTTGCTGCCGCCATAGGGCCCTCGAATTTGCTTGTATGGATTGCGGGCGTAGAAATACTTTATTCGGCGCTACTTGACAAGCGATTAATGTGGCTTTTTCCGCAAAATACGACGTTATCATCGAACAGTTTGCGCCAGTTCTCGCTGCAATCTCGAAAAATACTGCAAAACTGTTGATAAGAGCGATTGGCTTTTGTTGCTTGCTGATAGGTAAAGATTCTCTTAGTCTCGCTCGCCATTGCTGATTTGCTGGTGAAAAAACATGTCTCAAGAGTTTTTAGCGCAACATCCGCGCGTGCCTTTGGCGCACACGCCGACGCCGCTTGAGTATCTGCCGAGGCTTACTGAGTACCTGAAAGGTCCTTCTATATACCTGAAACGCGACGATTGCACCGGGCTTGCTACTGGAGGTAACAAAACACGCAAGCTTGAGTTTTTGCTTGGGGATGCGCTTGAACAAGGGTGCGACACCCTCGTTACGGTCGGTGGTTTGCAGTCAAATCATGCCCGACAAACGGCGGCGGCTGCGGCGCGCGCAGGTTTGCATTGTGAGCTGTTGCTGCAAGAGGTTTCAGGCGCGCCGGAAGGCAACTACGACTACAACGGCAATCTTTTACTGAACGATTTGATGGGTGCTCGGGTGCATCGGTACCCAGCTGATGCGTTCATGCATGAAGAACTTGCGAGTTACGTCGAAGAGCTGAAAGGGCGCGGTCGAAAGCCTTATGCGGTACCGCTAGGGGGTTCTAGCCCTATTGGTGCTCTCGGTTACGTGGTTGCAGTGCAAGAACTACTGCAGCAATGCGTAACTATTGGTATCACTCCAGCACAGATTGTCTTGGCAACTGGTAGTGCGGGAACTCAAGCGGGTCTGCTTGCGGGTTTGGCGGCGGCTCGCAGCGAAGTGCGGGTGATTGGTATAAATGTCAGTACGACTACTGCGGCGCAAGAGCGCAAGGTGCGCAGCCTGCTGCATGAAACCTGTGCGCTGTTGGGCGTTGAGCCCCCGGCGGACACCGCTATTATTTGCAACGATGACTACTATAAGCCGAGCTATGGCGTACCCAATGCACAGATGGTTCAGGCCGTCCGATTATTGGCGGAAAAAGAAGGTCTATTGTTAGACCCGGTCTATACGGGCAAGGCGATGGCCGGGATGCTTGATCTGGTGGACAGCGGTGAGATTGCTGATGACTCGACCACCGTGTTTTTGCACACGGGCGGCAGTGCCGGGTTGTTTGCCTATCCTCGAGAGCTTTAAGGCGGCTTATACAGATTTGTGAACTTGTTTCCGCACGCTTTCACTGAGCAAGAAGAAGGTCACCAGTGCGGCATCTACCGCAAGCCGCTCCTCAACCAACAACTGCAGTACTTCGCCTTCGAGGTGCGCCACGTCAGCGTCAATGTCGGCTAGTGTGGTCGGCGGTTTTTCTGAGTCGTCATGAGGCAGGTGAGTGCGTTCGTAGAGTTTCACGCGCAGGCCCTGCAGGCGCATGAAGTACTCATCCAACCGATCTTTTTGCCGTTGTCGCCGGGACCGTAATAGCGCGGTGACTGCGGTGCCGATGGCGAGCAGCAAGGCAACGCCCAGGGCCAGTACCTCAGCGTAGCGTTCAAGGAGTGCTGGTTCGTCCTTGTCGATGTAGCGCTGTGCGCCGTCGTGCAACGCAATGGTGTGAATGCTGTGGTCGATGGCGCGGGAAAAAGACGCGCGACTCAACGCGTAGGTCTTCTCCAGTTCTTGTGGCTGCTCGCGCAGAGCCGCAACGGCTGCATAGACGATTTCTGAATCGAGCGAAGGGCTTGAAACCAACAGGGTTTCGACCGCCAACGTCTCGACCGAACGATCGGTAAGCTCTGGGTAGATGCCCGCTGGCAGCGTAAACGTTCGCAGATTGGGATACAGCAGTGCCAGGGCCTCGGCAGAGGCATTGTTGCTTTCAGTAAAAGAAAACAGCTGGTAGTTAACAAAGCCGCGCCGTGCTTCGGGGGTTAAGATGCCGCCAAAAATCAGGTAGGCAAGGGGCGGCGATCCGGGTGCTGGCACCCAGGGGGCATCCCTAAGGCGAGCACCGATACCGGGCACCTGATAATGCGTCGCCAATTCTCGGATAAGCCGGTGTCCAAGGCTTGAGGGGGGGCCTGCGTAAATAGGGTCTGCCGCGAGCAATGCGGCAAGATCTGGTGTTCCTAGCTCGCTGTTGTAGACGGCGTGTAAAACGCTCGGGTAGAGCGGCATCAGCATGCGTAATTTGGGTTCTTGCGTTAGCGGTTCTTCCATCAGCCCGAGATCTATCTTGCCACCTTCCAGTGCCGCGGCAAGTTCAGCGACGGATTCGAGGCCACCATCAAGTTGAACCCGAAAGCCAGCGGTTGTTAGTACGTCAGCGATGGCCTGTGCCATAGCAGGCCCAGGTTCCTCGGTGGTGTGGCCGATCACGAGAGCAGGTGGTCGCATGCTGCAACTGCTAAGGCACAGCACAAGCGCGAGCAGAGCACTGCTGGTGGTTATGTAGCGCACGAGCGAGTTAACCGCCCGGCATGTTCAGGAAGGTGTCACGGTTTTGATTGGCGCGCTGTCGATAGCCAAGAGGGTCGGCATTCCACAGGCTCTGACCGTTGGTGAAGCCGGTCGTCTCAAACAACAACAGCTCGCCGTTTTCCAGTTTGTAGTTGAGCGGATTCGGACAGGTGAGTGCGCCCACTGCCAGGCTGGTGGCGCACCAGCCCAGATATTTTGGGAGGTACCTGTCTTTGTCTGCGCTGAACTCTGCTGCGTGGGCTGCGCTTAAGAAGTGATAGATCAGGCCTTCGTGGCTGACCGTGAATTCTGAATTGCCCATTAAGGGCCCCGTGGGCTTGTGGTAGCTCACGACGTCGATGCCAGACAGGGCGATGCCGCTGGTGTTGCAGGCGCGGTGGTTGCGAATATCTGCGTTGGCGGCCATTGGCTCTCTGGCCATCATGGCCTTTTTTGCGGCCATCTCTTCTGCGGTCATGTCGGCACGAACCAGTTCCTCCGCAACCCTCTGTTCAGCAATCCTCTCTTCAGCTATTAACGGCGCAGCGAGAGACTCGGTGATGACGGTGCTGGACTCCGCAGGTGCAGAAGGTGCAGACGCTGTGGATTTAGCGGCTCGTGTGTCGTAGGCGAATAGCCCGCTCACCAGGGCAGCCACTAACAGTACGGTGGCGTAGAGCGAATATGTCGAGAAGTTGGGCAATACCATGGAGAGCTTTCCTGCAGTAACTCAAACCTGAGAATCGAGTGTAGGACTCGATTATCGGTGAATTGTTCAGCCTACAGTAAGTCTTTTTGGTCGGGGTGATGAACGCACGGGCAATTACCCGTGCGTTCGGTGGCGGGAAGGGGATTCCGCGCCAAGACGTGCTAGCTGGCAACAGTGCCGTTAGCCATGCTTTTTCTGCGGCGCTTGTTGCGCAAGCCAAGACCCATTAAGCCGAAGCCTAGCAGCACTGCGGTGGCCGGCTCTGGCACGTCTGCAGCGTCTGGTATGAGCGTAAACGTGATGCGAGCCAGCAACTGGTTGTCACCCGGTGCGCGACCAATGGTCTGCCCTGCGGCCGTGCCCGTGCCGACAAAGTTGTCGAGGCCAGGGTGCAAGCCCACTACGCCGTTCTCACGTGAGTCTGCGCCGCCAATGGCTGAGAACGCAGCGCCGAACGTGTCGTTTACTTCGCTACCCGCGTCTCTGATGTCGCTGCCAAACAGCTCAATAGGGGCGGGGTTTGCGAAGCTGCCGTCTTCATTGAAGATGCGGTAGGCGGTTGGGTCCTCGTTACCAAAAAACGCGTCGTTTGTTGGGATAAGCATGGTGGCGAAGCTTAAGAAGTTATAAGCCGCCGGATTCATAATGGTAATTTCGCCAACGGCTGTTTCACCGCCTTCAACCACTGGTGCGCCGGCAAAGCCATCAGCGTTGCCAATGCCAGCCAGTTGCAGACGGCCCATTGCTGCAAATTCTTCAGACAGCACGGCGGCGCTGCCGGTTTCGGCCAGTAGTGCCAAGCCAGCACTAGCGGCGCTGCCATCATCAAACAGATCAAAATCGCCGTTGTGCAGACCAACCCACAGTGGGGTGAGCACAAAGTCGTCAGACGCGCCGGTGTTTTCAAAAGTAATTTGCAGTACGGCGGCCTGGGCGCTGGCGCTGAGGCCAAATAGGCCCACTGCGGCGATACGCCCCATTGTTCTAATATTCATTGTTTTGCTCCTGCCTCATCCTTGGAAGAGTGCAATTGTTATTTTTATTGTTCAGCCGCCAAAGCCCTTTCTGGCCTGCGACTGCCCCTTCGGTAAGGGAAACATCTAAATTTCACAGAAGTATCACAGCGTCAGTTAAGTGGGCAGCTATGCTGACTAAATAACGATTAAAAATAAGGATGTCGATGCTGATTTCACAGTGACGGGGCTGGGTTAATCGTTGTACTGTCGGTTGTAGTCGGCCGTGCAACAGCGGACCATGCCGGCTCCGGATTGTCCGTCACTTTGACGCAAACTCGCAGGAGCCCTCCATGCTTGATGTTGGCGATATTGCCCCCGAATTTGATCAGCTTGATCAGGTTGGTGAGCGCCTGGTTTTGAGTGATCTGTTGGCAGAGGGTGAACTGATTCTTTATTTTTACCCTGCGGACTTCACGCCAGTGTGTACAGCGGAAGCCTGTCTGTTTCGCGACAACTTTGCCGATTTAGAAGATGTCGGTGTGCGCGTGGTGGGCGTTAGTCCACAAGGCAGCGAGAGCCACCAAAAATTCACCAATACGTTTGAGTTGCCGTTTTCGCTATTACCCGACGTTAACAAGGTGCTGATCAAAGCATTTGGAGTAACGGGCCCGCTGGGTATTGGGGTGCGTCGCGTCACTTATTTGATCGGACAGGACGCGGTGATTCGCAATCGGTCGGTCGCGGATGTGTTTCTGGGCAATCACAGTGACCTCATTCACGAGGTGTTGGGCGAAGCCTGAGCAGTTGCTGTCTCTGTCGTTTTGAGAGTAGCTTTATAGCTGCTCATGGATGGAGACAGGCGCATGGCAGAAGGTGCCAACCAAAATTGTGACTTAGTGATGAAAGGTGGCGCAACCAGCGGGGTGGTTTACCCTGGTGCGTTGCAGGAGATAGCCAGCACGTTCAATCTTGTCGGCATTGGCGGAACCTCAGCGGGCGCCCTTGCCGCAGTTGTTGCCGCAGCCGCTGAATATCGTCGCCGCAATACCGGCACTATGGCGGGGTTTGCCGCGCTCGATCAGGTTGCGGACGAACTCGGTAAACCGGGTCGGTTGAAAACCCTGTTTCGCCCCGACAAAAACACTGAGAAGCTGTTTCGGTTGGTGATGAAGTTGCTGGAACACAAAACCACCATCGGTGACAAGTTAGGGCTGGTGTGGCGGCTACGGAGCAAGACATCGCGCCAGCGTTTTTTCGAACCGATCTACAACAACAATTTTGGCCTGTGTTCCGGTATTGCAGTAGACCCTGGCAATGAAGGACCGGCGATCACCACCTGGCTCACTAGTCTAATCGACGCTATTGCTGATAAGTCTGCCGATAAGTCTGCGGGACGCCATCTGACGTTTCGCGACTTGCTGCAAGCGCCTAAACCCATTGGCACCCACGGTGACTTTGTTGACCCGCTGCGGTCAATTGATCTGCGTACGGTGACCACCTGTGTGACCTTTAATCGGCCGGTCGAATTTCCACTCCAGGCCCACACCTTTGCATTCAAAGCGGCAGACCTTGAGCCGTTTTTTCCAGCGAGTGTCATTGCGCAAATGCAGGACGCGGCGCAGACCATTGATAACGATCTGTTGCGCCAGGACGGCGCCTTACCTTTACCAAACCTTGATCTGCCCATCGTGGTGGCTGCACGTCTGAGCCTGAGCTTTCCCATTCTGTTTTCGATGGTGCCGTTGTGGGCGCCCAATTTGCACATGCCGGGTAGCCCGCTTGAGCGGGTGTGGTTTAGCGACGGAGGCATCACCAGCAATTTCCCGGTTCATCGGTTCGACTCCATTTACCCACGCTGGCCAACTCTTGCGCTTAACTTTCAAGACGTGGATAGCGAGGGTTTGCCCCAGCGACAACAGTTGCGAGCGAATGGTGAGCTGATCTATATGAGTGCCGACCGCACAGATGGCACCTTGGATCTGTGGTCGCGCTTTGAGCGCGACGACTCGGTGAGTTCACTGTTGGGGTTGGTGGGTGCCATTTTTGGCAGTGCGCAGAACTGGCACGACAACGCCTATTTAAAGCTGCCTGGTTTCCGCGACCGCATTGCCGAGCTGTGGCTTGCCAAGCACGAGGGTGGGCTGAATCTGGATATGGACTCTGCGACCGTGCAGGCACTCATTGCGCGCGGGAAAGAAGCGGGTCGTCGTTTGTGTGCGCGTTACGCAGAGCTGCCCGATACAGATCCGATGAGTTGGCGCGGCCATCGTTGGACCCGATTTCGTGCTGGTATGGCGGCACTGGTCGAAAAAATCGACGAGTTAGGCGCGTCGATGGGGCCGGATGGTGTCAGTGAGCAAGAGCTAACCGAGTTGTTGGCCGGCTTAACCGCGCCGCCGACGTTCCCCTTTGGCAACGAAGCGGAGCGGGCCGCGGCCGAGCAATTTACCCAGGCCGTCGCGGCGCTTGCAGCACTAGCGGCGTCGACGCCTGCAGCACCCTTTAGCGAGGGGCCACGCCCACTGCTCGAAATGGGCAGTCGGGCACCTATTTAGCCTGCGCGTCCACAGCCGGATTCGACGTATTATTCGGTTAGGTTCTGGACAAAACGGCAGCGGAGAAAAGTATGAGCAATTACGATTTTGCAGTAGTGGGTGCTGGGGTTGCCGGTTTGTCTGTGGCGGCGGCGCTTAGCGAGCAGGCGAGCGTTGTGTTAATCGAGCGTGAGAGTCAGCCGGCTTATCACAGTTCAGGGCGGTCTGCCGCTGTCTATATTGAAGGCTATGAGAGTCACGTAGTGGCCGGGTTAACGCGTGCGTCGCGTGATTTTTTCTTTCAGCAGCCGGGTAAGTTTAGCGAGCACCCGTTGTTGCACCCGCTGGGTGGTTTGACTGTCGGCGGCGCCGATCAGCTTGCTGCGTTTGATGACCACCTAGCGACCTGGCAGCCGGGTAACCCCGAGCTGCATGAGATCAGCGTTAGTGAGGCGGTTGAGAAATTGCCGGTATTGAACCCCGACTGGATTAAGCGCGTGTCTTTCGATCCATCGATGCAAGGCATAGACGTGCACGAACTGCTCAGTGGTTTTCGCCGGCAGTTCATCCAGCGGGGCGGCAAGCTGGTGTTGGGCCAGGCGGTTACGGGGCTTAATCGAACTGACAGTGGCTGGTTGCTCAATACCTCTGCGCTTACGACTGATCAGAGCTCGGAGCAAGATATCAGTGCGCGTTGGGTTGTGAATGCGGCTGGCAGCTGGTGCGAAGAGTTGGCTGCACTGGCAGGGCTGGCGCCGGTAGGGCTAACGCCTCTGCGCCGAACGGCCGTGTTGTGCAGCGTTCCCGAGAGTGCACGTCACTGGCCGATGGTGCACGATTGCGAAAACACGGTTTACTTCAAACCCGATGCAGGCGCGCTGATGGTATCGCCCGCTGATGAGCACCCAAGTGTGCCCTGTGATGCTCAACCCGAAGATATTGATGTGGCGATTGCGCTGGATCGATTCCAACAGATCACCACGATGCAGGTCAAACGGGTGGCGCATCGTTGGGCGGGCTTGCGCACATTTGCGCCAGACAGAAATCCGGTTTTAGGGTTTGACCCGCTTGCGCCTAATTTTTACTGGCTGGGTGGGCAGGGTGGTTTTGGCGTACAAACCTCTCCTGCCATCAGCCGGTTAGCAGCCAATGATTTATTGGCGTTGGCGCCGATTCCTGACCCACAGCGAGCGCAGCTGCACGTCAGGCGTTATCGCTAACGAGTGATGCGGGTTCGAGGTTGGTTGCTTCGCGAGTATTGCGTGCAATTGCATAGTGCGCGCCCGCGGTGCGCGAGGGGTGCTTGGTGGTTACCCAATGAAAGGGAAAGAGCACCGTTTCGGTGAGCTTTGACAAGGCAAAGCTCACGTATTTGTTGGTGCTCACGGTGCCTGCGATAAAGCTACCCTGCATCACAAAGGCCGAACCTGGTGTGATTGTGGGGCCGCTTTTAAGCACGTCGAAATTACCCAGCAATTGAGTCAGGCCGAGCTCTGAAAACCGATACAGATCGTCGGTGTCGTGGCAGTACGGCTGCACCCAGGGGGCTTCGATAAACAGCAAGCCGCCGGGTGCCAGTACTCGGCAAAACTCTTCTAAAACGACGGTCGGTTCTTTGCAGTACTGCAGCACAGCGTTGCAGATGATGGCATCGAAAGGCTCGATGTCGTCGGGCAGCTTGTGCAGGTCAGCAACCAGATCAACGCCAGGCTTTTCCTGAATATCGACGTTCACACAGTTCTCACCAAAGCGTGTTGAGGATGAACCTGCGTTTAGTATGCGAGCGCCACATAGCAATAGGTCGTAGTCGCGAACAAATTGCTCGGCGCTGTATGCTTTTTTCAGATTCAACAAAAGGACTCCTGCCCGGTTTAAATGTCAGTTTATTAGTCAGTCTAATTGTGCAAAAGTTTCGTGCGGAATTCCTCACTTGAATGTTAATTTTTGCTTAAACGCTGTTCAGGGTGAGGTACTCGGGGTGATTCGTTTGGCTTGAGGGCGCATGAGCAACGGTTTTGCCAGCACGTAGGCAGACAGGGCGGCGCCAAACTGTTGTTCACTCAAAGAGATTAAAGAGCCCGCTTTAAACGGCGTGAACGCATCCCCACCTGCCGCCAGTATTTCGACGGTGCCGACACGATAGCGATTACCCAAAACAATGGGCTCGCCCTGTATGTGCACAGAACGCAATCGTTGATGGCTCGTGGCTGCGGGGTCGTAGGTGATGTTCAACCCCGACACTTGCAGCATGCCGCGTTGCAGTGACAGGCCTTGTTCCAGTACATCGAGCAATTGGTTGCCTGTGAGTTCAACCACGGCCATGCGGTCTTCGAAGGGAAAGGCGTCGAGCAGATCAACGGTTCGAATCGGGCCGGCGGCAATGTCTTTGCGGAGCGCGCCGGAGGGCATTAGACCGATGGGCGTGTTGGTTGCGTCGCGCAGAATGTCTGCGAACAGGTTGCCAAGGTCAGACTCCTGGTAGTAGCGACGGGTTAGATCGGTGTCTGTCTGGCCGACCACGGTATAAATCTCGGGGTGTTGGTTGCGGTAGCGGTTGAGCTTGGCCTCGACAATGGGGTGCGGCGATAGCGCGTCGCTGTTTACCGGGATGAGCTTGCTGCTGTGGGCCGTGATGGTCGGTTTGCCGTTGGATGGATCGCTCAGCTCTAACTGCAAAAAGCCGAGGTGTTGGCCTTGGCCAAAGGTTTGCATGATCAGGGTGCCGGTTTGTGGATGCACAACGGCTTTGGGAGTGCCGGCGTCGGCGTGTCCGCCAAGCAACACGTCGAGACCGTTGAGAGCGCCGGCGAGCTGCAAGTCGGCTTCGATGCCGCGATACACCTCAGGGCTTGCCTCGTCATTGGTTTGCATTGGTGCGGTCATACCCATGTGGGTAAGCAGCACGGTGATGTCGACGTTATCGCTTAGTTGGTCGATGTAGTGCTGCACGATGGGTGCAGGTGGTCGCACGTCGACGCCTGCGATGTTTGCTGGAATGAGAGCGGTGGCGGCGTCTTGACCCAGAATACCGATTACGCCGATGCGGATGCCGTTCCGTTCGAGCACGGTGTAGGGCTGCGCGTAAGGGTGGTTGGTGTCTTTATAGAACAGGTTGGCGCCGAGCACGGGGAAGGGCGCGCGGGACTTTTGTGCGGCCAGTTCTTGCCAGCCGTATTCAAACTCGTGATTGCCGATGACCATCGCGTCGTAGCCCATGCTGAGCATGAGTTCGAAGGCGAGCTCGCCCTTGCTGAGCTTGGCGAGTGTGCCCGTAAAGATATCGCCAGCGTCGAGCAGGAAGGGGTTGGGTTCGGTGGCGCGCTGCTGGTCGATGAGGGTGGCGAGTTGGGCAATACCGCCAATACGCTGCATGTCGTTGCGCCAGTAAGCGGTTACCGGGTCGTAAGCGGATTCGAAGTCGTTGGTGAAGAGCAGAGTGACGGTCTTTGTCGCGCTGTTTGCCGTTGGCGCTGGGGTTTGGTCGCAGGCTGTCAGGATGAGAAGTGTGAGTAGGGCGAGCTTGGCTTTTAGCGACCAAGAGCAACGTCTGGGGTTGTTAGCGGTGAGGTTTTCCATAGCACTTTATGGAGTGTATTGGGTGCCGATTGCAAGGGTGAACTCTGGCTTTGATGTTGAGCTAAACTGCATCGCATGAAATCTAAGTCTGGCAAATCATCGAAGAACAGCACTGGCGGGCTGGTTTACAGCACCGAGGTGGGGCGAACCTGTCCGGGTTGTCTGCGGGCCCAGGCCGAGTGTGTTTGTAAAGAGAAGCACAACACGGTGGTGGCCGCTGAGGCGGCAGCAGGTGACGGCGTTGTGCGGCTACATCGGGAAACCAAGGGGCGTAAAGGCAAAGGCGTGACGCTGGTTCGAGGGGTGGTGCTTGGTGAGGCTGAACTGTTAAAGCTCGCCAAGGTGTTGAAAGCCAGCTGCGGCGTTGGCGGGTCGGTGAAAGAGGGAGTGATTGAGTTGCAGACTGCTGACCGGGACAAAGTTAAGAGCGTGCTTGAGGCCAAGGGGTTTGTGGTTAAGGTGGCTGGGGGGTGAGAAGATTGAGAGACGCCAACTAAGCTCCGTATCATTTTGGAAGGACCCCACATGAACGCATTTCGAATCGCTGCAAACGCGCTACTCGTTACTGTTTTGTTGTCGCTCACTGCGGCGTCGACCCAAGCGGCGCCCTGGCTCGCGGCCAAGGCCGAATCGGTGGGTATGTCGAGCGAGCGACTTGGGCGAATTGCGCCAGCGATGCGTGCCTATATAGACGAAGGGCTAGTGCCCGGAACGGTCACAGCAATTGTTCGTCGCGGCAAGCTGGTTCATCTCGAAACACACGGCTTTCGCGATGTCGCCAACAAGACTCCGATGGAACGTGACACGATCTTTCGCATCGCGTCGATGACCAAGCCCATTACCTCCGTTGCATTGATGATGCTGTGGGAGGAAGGCAAGTTTCAGCTGCGCGACCCGGTTGCCAAGTTTCTGCCAGAGTTTGCCAAGGTAAAAGTTTCTAGCACGGCTGATGCCAGTGGTGTCACAGGCAAACTGCTTGATCCACGGCGACCTATGCAAGTTCGTGACCTGTTAACCCATACAGCCGGACTCGCCAATAACTATCGTGGTACGGGCATCAAGCACTATCAGCGCGTGATGAAGCCTCGGGCTGACGACACTCTGGAGACCTTCATCAAGCGGCTTTCAACCTTGCCGTTGAACTTTCACCCCGGAGAAGCCTGGGAATATTCCATAGCCACCGATGTGGTGGGGCGGCTTGTCGAGGTGATCTCCCAGCAACCGCTCGATGAGTTTATGCAAACGCGAATCTTCGACCCGCTGGGTATGGTTGATTCGAAGTTTTATCTTGATGGGGAGCGCGCGACGCGGCTTGCGGCGCAATACAAGCCCGGCGCTGATAAAAAGATAGTGCTGCAAGACCCTGCGGGCGTAGCGAGCCGCTTTGTGACGGGCCCACAGCGGCTGTTTCGCGGTGCTGGCGGCATGGTATCGACCATCGACGACTATCTGCGGTTCCAGCTCATGATGCTTGGCGGCGGTGTGCTTGATGACGCGCGATTGCTAGCGCCAACTACGGTGTCGCTGATGCTTGCGAATCACACGGGTGATCTACCGCTGTGGTTGCCTGGCCCAGGTATGGGGTTTGGTTTGGGTTATGGCGTAGTAGTTGATCGTGGGGCTGCGGCCACGCCGCTGAGTTTGGGCGCTGGTTACTGGGGTGGGGCGTATTGCACGCTAAGCTGGGTCGACCCTGAAAAGGAACTGGTTGCAGTGATCATGACCCAGGTTCGGCCTTACACGCATCTCAACATTCGCCAAGATTTTCAGGCGCTGGTCTATCAAAGTTTGGTTGACTGAGGTTCTTACCTGGGTTTGCGGCGGTAGCTTACTTATAGCGCTACCGCCATGGGCCGTCAGACGTGGCTACCAGGCATTCGCGTCGGCTCTGTCCCAATCATCCTGCCAGTCGAGCGGTGCTGCGCCCGATTCGAGTAGGCACTTGGACGTGATCGACGGATAAAGCTGCGCGTAGGTTTTAACGTCTGTGCCCTGCACCCGGCGATTGATGTGCTGTGGGGTGAGCTCGCCAAAACTGTCGAGCCCCGCGGCTGCGATTAACTCTGCCGCATTGGCAACGGTTTCGCGCTGAAAATTGGCGACTCGCTGAGCTTTACTGGTAACCACCAGACCTTTGTTGCGCGAAGGATTCTGGGTGGCAATTCCGGTTGGGCATTCATCTGTATTACAGGCTCTTGCCTGAATGCAGCCGAGCGCCAGCATCATGCCGCGGGCAGAGTTAACGGTGTCTGCGCCCAGTGCCATGGCGCGAACAATATGAAACGCCGAAAACATCTTGCCAGACGCAATGAGGCGCATCTTGTCGCGCAGCCCACAGCCGATCAATGCGTTGTTCACAAAGATCAGAGCGTCACGCAGCGGTGTGCCAATGGAGTTGGTCATTTCGGTGGGCGCTGCACCCGTTCCGCCCTCACCACCGTCGACGGTTATGAAGTCGGGGTACACCTGCATGTCGAGCATCGCTTTGCAGATTGCGAGAAATTCATCTCGTCGGCCGATACACAGCTTGAAGCCGACGGGCTTGCCGCCCGATAATTTGCGCAGTTGCGCGACAAATTCAAGCAGGCCGCGCGGTGTTGAAAACGCGGTGTGGGCTGGCGGTGACACAACGTCGCTGCCCATCGACACGTGGCGTATGCGGGCAATTTCTTCGGTCAGCTTGGCCGCAGGAAGAATGCCGCCGTGGCCAGGCTTGGCGCCTTGTGACAGTTTAATCTCGATCATTTTGACCGCGTCACGTTGGCTGTTTTCGCTGAACAGGTCAGCGTCGAAGTCGCCATCGGCATTTCGGCAGCCAAAGTAGCCAGTGCCGATTTGCCACACGATATCGCCGCCGTGCTCAAGGTGATAGGGGCTTAGGCTGCCTTCACCTGTGTTGTGGGAGAAGCCGCCAATTTTTGCGCCTTTGTTCAGGGCCATAATGGCGTTTTTGCTTAGAGCGCCGTAGCTCATCGCAGATATGTTTAACGGTGATGCTTCATAGGGCTGGGTGCATTCATCGCCACCAAACTTAACGCGAGGAGCCAACTCGGTTGCGTGCTTTGGCACCATCGAGTGATTGAGCCATTCATACCCTGGTCGATTCACGTCGAATATGGTGCCAAAGGGGCGCGTGTCTCTGGCGCCTTTGGCTCTTTGGTAGATCAGCGAGCGAAACTCTCGCGGAATGGGGGTGCCGCTGGTTTCTGTTTCGACAAAATACTGCTGAATCTCGGGGCGCAATGACTCCAGTGCATACCGAAAGTGGCCGAGCACCGGGTAAAGGCGGCGAATGGTGTGGCTGGTTTGAAACATGTCTACCAACCCCAGGATGATGAGCGGCAGCAGGACAACAAAGCCGTACAGCGCGCCGGACCAGATTGAACCCAGCACCAGCAGTAAAAGAGGCGCGGCGAGCGCAAAGATCGAGAATTGTTGTCTCATGGTCATAAGAAGATAGCCGTCAGAGTTGGTGGTAAGAAGATAGCGCCAATTTAAGACACGTCAACTCGGGGATTGTTGCCGCGCTGGTTGTGTTTTTTGGGAGTTATTTTCGGGGGCTTTTTGGCGCTCATTGGAGCCAATGAGCATCGATATTCGGCAGTATTCTGTCACAGGGCGTGACAGCGGGCTGTTGGGCGTGAGTTAGGCGGCGGCTTCACCGCCTAACTTTTTGGCCTACGTCGGTTGATTAGAAGTTGTACGAGGCCTCGACAAAGACTTGGCGACCACGGCGCAGATTGACTAGCTGATCATCGCCACCTGTTGGTGGACTACCCGCCGGTGCTGGCCGGAACGGGGCTGGGCCACCGGTGTTGACAATCTGCTCGTCGGTGAGGTTGCTTGCAATCAGCGACAACCGCCAGTTAGCTGAATCTGAGATTAGTGAGACATTCAGGTCGATGGTGACGTAGCTGTCCTGCTTGAAGTCGCCCTGAGGGTTGGTGACGGCATCAAATTCGTTTCTCGACGCCCCACCGGCAAAGTAGCTGTCTGAGAAGAAGAAGTTCGGGCTGATACGCAACCGCAACGCATCAGAGACCCTAGTCTCATAGTCAATGGCGATGTTGCCAGACCAGGTGGGTGCTCTTGACGCTTCGCGGCCGTTGAGGTTGGCGCCGGTCGAGGTGATCAGGTCACCCGTAACCTCCGCGTCCAGGAAGCCCCAGGCACCAAAGACGCTAAGGCCTTCAATGGGTGTGGCCCAGGCGAAGTCGATGTCGATACCTTGGGTGGTGAGCTCACCAGCATTGAAGGTGTCGAAGCCGAATAAGACTGGATCAAAGAGCTGTACTTGCTGGTCTTCGTATTCGAAAAAGAATGCCGTGGCATTCAAGGTTAACGTCCGATCAAACCACTGAGAACGCAGGCCGAGTTCAAAGCCTTCAGAGGTTTCCGAGGCGAAGGTTAACAGTTCAGCCGCTGCGTCTCTAACGGCGTCGTCTGTACTGTTGAGGTCAGCAAGGATCGTACCTGTTGTTGGCAGGGTGTTGTTGTCTATGCCGCCAGACTTAAAGCCCGTCTTGTACGCACCGTAGAACGACATATTGTCATTGTGAATGTAGCGCAAGACCACCTCAGGAGACCATTCGTCGTCGCTGAAATCGATGTCGTCGGTGGAGAAACCGCTAGCAACGGCGCCGAAGATGTTGGTTACAAACGAGTGAACAAATGGGAAGGCGATAGAAGTGCTTTTATCTTCGTCGGTATAGCGCACTCCGCCCGACAGCTCCCACTTCTCAGAGATAGCGAATTCGCCACTGACAAAGAACGACAATGCTTCGGCCTCGATCGGACGATCAGCCAGCCAGTCGAAGGTGAAGCCGGTGGCAGCGTCGGGACCGAAAGGGAGTCCTGTAGGGCCGGCCAGAGCGCCGAGAATGGATGGGTTAAACGCGTTTTGTGAGGTGATTAGCCCAATGTCACGGTCTTCCCAGAAAGCGCCAACCTGAAAGTTAAATGGACCGCTGAAATTACTTGCCAGTCGAACTTCACTAGTGAACTGCTCGAGCGTATTTCCAAACGGGGCTACCAGACCTGCGGGGCTGCCGTCCGGGTTTTGTCCGGTGGAGTTGAACGAATCATTGTATTCGTTATCCATGTCGACATAGCCGAGAAGAACGGTTAGCGCAAAGGTGTCGCTCAGATCGGCCTCTACCTTCAGGCGTCCAAAGTAGGTGTCGGTGTCATTGTAGGCTTGGCTAATGTCGCTACGATTTTCGCCGGGCGACCCGGTTGGCACGACATTGATAAGGGCGTTGCCATCGTTGCTGACAAATCTGCCGTCGTTAATGTCGCAGTCGTGAGAGGCTGGGAACAGGTCGATGCCTGGTGTTGCACCAAAGGCGCCGCCGACCACAATGGATGGATCAGGCACGCCGTCGCCCCCACAAAAAACGTCCAGCCGGCCGTTCAATGTTTGTGAGCGCTGACGGTTGTAGTTGACTTTAAGATTGGCGTTGACGGTATCGGTGGGGTTCCAATCGAAGGTTGCGCGTGCCACAAGGTTGTTCAGACCGCGATTATTGTCGATTGTAGGCGAGAGGTCGTCGATCACCACGAATTTATCGATGGTTTGGTATTCCGCCGCAAGTCTGAACCCAAGTGTCTCGCTTAGAGGGCCAGAAACAAAGCCGCCAAAAGTAGTGCCGTTTTCGTCGAATTCGTACGACGATTTGGCGCCTACTTCCCATTGCTCTGTCGGTTCGGCTGAACGTAGCGCGAGTACACCGCCAGAGGCTGCCTTACCAAAATAAAGCGATTGTGGCCCTTTCAGCACGCTGACCTGTTCAACGTCGAAAAAGGCGCTTTGTAACAGCCGTTGGGTGCTAACGGAGATGCCATCGTAGTTGAGTGCGATGGCCGAATCGAAGGCGTTGGAGATGCTCGAAGAGCCAACACCACGCAAGTTGATCTGTGCGCTCGCGCCAGAGCCACCGATGTTGATGCTGAGTGCGGGTATGCGGGAGAGCAGATCTTCCGCTTCGTCGATGCGGAAAATATCCAGTGTGTCTCTGCCAATGGCGGTGATGGCAACGGGCACTTCTTGTAGGGTTTCTTCGGTGTTGCGGGCCGTCACTACAACCTCTTCCATGACCTCATCGACGTCGGCGGATGATTGGGCCAAAACGCTGGTGGGCGCGACCATGCTGGCTAGGGCGGCAAAAAATGATGCCCCATAAAATCTCTTTACTGCGCGAGATCGTGCTCGCCTGAAACGCTGGTAACTCATAGAATCCCCTCTACTACCTTGTTTTTGCCGCGGTGCGGCTTGCATACACAATTGCTGTGCAATGTTATTTCAATAGTTCCTTAGATTTCGCAACGTTACAATAGTAAATAGGGGATTAACTTTGCCATTACTCAGTTAGTTCATATTGATTTCCAATTGACAATTGGGGGTTTGAATGGCACGTACTGAAGTTAAGTTAGGTGTCTCGCAGCGAGCTTTGTCCGAAGAGGCCCATAAAGCCGCGCCCCTTCTATCTATACACCCGTTCTATCTGTACATCCCTTTGGTGTGCCAGGTTGTGGACGTTGGCCAGCGTTTTTCTGTCCCGGCTCAGAATGAGTGATTAATTTTGGTTGGACATTGAACCTAAACGCAGTGGCTGTGCTCATACGGTTCAGTACAACAATAAGCGCAGGACTCATGGCGAGTAGCAAGTTGGTCGACAGGCAGCGTGAAGAATCGGAGACCGATCCTCAGGATCGCGCGTTGATGTCCCGCATTGCTGCTGATCGTGACGTGGCCGCTATGGAGGCGATTTACCTTCGATATCGGCCGCGACTGGTCGGGTTTCTGAGGCGACTGACGCGAGACGATGATCTGATCGAAGAGTCTTACAACGATGTGATGGTGGCCGTCTGGGAAAAGGCGCATCAGTACCAGGCGCGATCAAAGGTCTCAAGTTGGATTTTCTCTATTGCCTATCGATCGTGCCTGCGAATGGTAAAAAAACAGCAACGGCGAGATGCAGTGATTAATTTGGTTGGCCAAGAGTTACCAGAATTCGAACAAGCGCTTGAGGAGCCTGAGATCGATGGCGAACTGCTTCGTGCAGCTATAAAGAAGCTTCCTGCCAAACAGCGGCTTGTTGTCGAATTGTGCTATTTCGAAGGCTATTCCACAGAGGAGATTGGTGCGATCGTGAAATGCCCGGTGAACACCGTTAAAACGCGCCTGCATCATGCGCGGCTAAAGGTTCGGGGTTTGCTCGAGGCTAGTCAATTAGGTATGCAACCCGGTTCGAGGCCCATGTCATGAAAAGTTCTAAAGACATCCACCCAATGGAACCACTCATTGCAGACTATCTGAACGGTCATCTGTCTTTAGACAACATTAAAAACGTCGAGACCGCTTTGCGTCGCGACGAGACTCTGCGCGATCAGCTCACATTCGAGCGGCAACTGCAGCAGGCCCTGCGTGAGGGTGAACCCGAAATCGAAAGGGTGCGACCCCAGTTTTCAC
The DNA here is from genome assembly GCA_023300545.1 of Pseudomonadales bacterium. GTDB lineage: Bacteria > Pseudomonadota > Gammaproteobacteria > Pseudomonadales > Azotimanducaceae > JALZVT01. The sequence continues at coordinate 85,155 of JALZVT010000044.1, read as the reverse complement.
AGGTGACACATCGCTTGAGGACTAAGCCTGCATTTATGGAGTGGCTCAACTGGTCTACCTGGGGTATCCCAACGGCAGCAGTGATGTTGCTGGCCTTTCTATTTCTTGGGCAAAAACCGGCGGAACTCGGGGTTATCGAGTATGAGTTACTCACAGACCCGGTGCCAGAATTTACCCAGCCGTTTCTGCGATTAGTTGCACACCACGGGACGCAAGCAGAGGTTCTTGACGCCCTTGTTACCGAGTACGGTCTTAACGTGATTGATCAGCATAAAGGCAGCTATGCGATTGACGTTACGATTGCTGATGGCCACTCGATCGACCAGGTGCATGAGCGCCTGTCCCGTGATTCACGAGTACGTTTTGTGCAACGGTTGGGCGAGTGAGCATGTTGCGCCCGCGCTTCAAGCGAGCCGGATGGGCGATCGTTATGAGTCTTGTCTTTGCGGCGAATCTTGCGTTGACTGGGTGCGCTGCGACACCCACTCAGGCGGTGCCCGATTGGGAGACTCAATCTGACCTTATAATGGTTGTTATCGACGACCCTCGTAGTGAGCGGAGAAAGCGGGGCAACAGCGGGCCAGGCTATTCTGCGCGGTTGTCTTATGAAGACGACCCAATACTGCGCCGTGCGACAACTGAGATCGCGTCACACTACAGTCTGGCCGTATTGGAACAATGGCCGTTGAAAAACTTGAAGGTGCATTGTTTTGTTGTGGCAAAACCATCAGCCGAAGTTCTGCGGGCCTTGCGTGCTGACTCGCGGGTACGCTGGGTGCAGCCGTTCAATCAGTTCTTAACTCAATCGGTCGCTGATGGAAAACCCCGTACGTCAAACAATTCAGTGATGCTGCGCTTTGCCACCCAGATCGTTGAGCGTGGTAAGGGGGTTAGAATTGCGGTGGTGGATACATCCGCTGATCAATCGCACCCCGACTTCGCTGGCAGCTCACTCGTTGCCGCCAACTTTGCCGGCCAACGTGGCCAGCCCAAGACCGAAACGCATGGCACGGCAGTGGTGGGTTTGATTGCCGCCACTGCAAATTCCGCCAACGGCCTTTCTGCTCTCGCGAGCGAGGCCGAAGTGCGGATTTTAAGAGCGTGCTGGCAGATCGGCGGTGGCCGAGGCAAGTGCAACACCCTCACTCTGGCGTTGGCCTTCGACGCGGCGATCGACCTAGAGCCAGATATTCTGAACCTGAGTCTCACCGGGCGTTCCGATCGAGTTCTGGAGGAACTGCTCAGTGTTCTGCTCGATAAGGGAACGCTGGTTGTCGCGGCGTATGACGACAAACGGCCCCCCGCAGAGCGATTCCCGTCCCCACAGGCCGGGGTGATCTACGCGTATGGTGCAGCGGATGGATGGTTGACCTCTGAATCGACGCTGGGGAATGTGTTTGTAGCGCCCCGACAAGCGCTTTCCCTTGCGCCCATGGGTGGTTATGGTCTGTTCTCAGGCCACTCGATCGCTACTCCGCAAATTGTGGCGATGGCCGCTAGTTTGATGCACCGACATCCGGGTGCAGACCGACCTGAAATCCAGGCCCATCTGGCGGATTGGCTGACAAAAGAGTAATCCTTATCACGCGGTCTTTACTATCAAGCACAGGCCACTGGGTATGGGGTTCGGTTGTTTTATCGTTCGGGCTTAGTGGTGCGTCGGCCGCTCTCGCGGACCCTGACGTTGGTCAGCTCGGAGTGGTCGCGCAATTTAGTAGCGACTGGGTCTATCGCGGAACAACGGAAACCGCTGGCGAGCCGAGCCTTGGCCTTAACATTGAGTGGCAGGCGACGCCGACGGTATTCTTTGGTCTCGAAACACACCAAGCCCGCGAAGTAGGCGACCGGCAACGCCAGCGTTCTGTTATGGCCTATATTGGCAGTGGTTTTGAACTGAGCGAGAACTGGTTTGCAACGGCGACGATTGCGCACCGGGAGTATCCAGGATCGACTATTGAGTGGGACTTCACCGAGCTGGGCATCGATGTCTCTCACAGTTCGGGCTTAGGGTTCGCCCTAGACTACTCGCCCAACTACTACGAACACGATACGCCATCCATTGCAGCGGAGCTGCGCTATAGCAAGCGTCTGGTTAAGCGCGCTTATTGGTACGCTGAACTGGGCGCGGTAGAGCTCACCGCGAAGAATACCTTTGACGACCACCAATACGCCGCACTTGGATTGGGTGGCTCAGTCAGAACATTTAATCTCGACATTGCCTACCGCTGGAACAGCCTCGGTAGCGATGGACGTTTTGGCCAAGCGGAATTTTCGCCGTCGCAATTTGTATTCCAACTGAGTTATCGCATTCGTTAACCAGACCAAAATGAACCCGTCGTCTCTGAGGGGTCTCTCACCATGGGAACCCTACCTTTACTGATCCAGTTTTTGGAGCGACCCCCCCATGATGAGATTCAACCCGCGATTGCACTTCCCAGTGCTTGCGCTTACCGCAGCCATTTCCGGTTGTGGTGGCGGAGGCGGCGACGACGTTGCTGATACGCCTGTTCCAGACCCGACGCCCGTGTCGACCTGCCCTGATGTAGGCAACCTTGTGCCTGTCGAGCTTGCGGCAAATGAGTGTGAGATCAGCGGCGAGCTGACCGAAAGCGCGACCCTAACCTCTGCGCAAACCTGGTTTCTTGAAGGCCGTTTGCAGGTAGGCAACATCGACAGCGTGGTGACACTTGATATTCAGGCCGGCACCCAAGTGCGCGGTGATAATGTCGATGCAACAGACTATTTACTGGTTTTTCCAGGCTCAACGTTGCAAGCGAATGGCACCAGCAGTGATCCGGTGCAATTCCTTTCAGACGACGACGGCGTTGATGGCCGCGGCGAATGGGGTGGGTTGTTCCTGCGTGGCTTCAACGGCTTACCAACACTGACAGGTACTCAGGGAGCCAACGACCTTGATTATGTGGTAGTTGCTGAAGCGGGTGCCCCAGTTTCGGTTGAGATTGATGGCAACACGGTAACCTACTCAGACAACCTGGTGCTCAACGGTGTTGATCGCAGCACGACGCTCACGTTTGTGCAGTCACACAACTCTGCACGAGACGGTTTGCATATTCTCAATGGCGACCCGCGCATGTCGTGGATTTTGAGTACGGGTGCGGCACGAGACGGTATCTGGTATCGCGACTTCAGCGGCCTGATCAAAGACCTTATGGTTATTCACGATCGCGATGCTGACGGCAGCGCAGGACGATCGGGTATTTACGCCAGCGAAACAACAGCTGGTAACTCGAACCCACGAATTGTTAATGCGACCCTTGTTGGTCGTGACAACAGTTCGGAGCAGGGCGCTGATGGCGATAACGAGTTTGGGATTTTGTTTGCAGACAATACAGACCAGATTCGGCTCGCCAATGTGCTGATCGCAAACTTTCGCAACGGCTGTTTCGAAGCCGACACTGGCGCAGACCTAAGCGGAATTGATACAGATGTTCCGGGGCCGACTTATCTGGACGGCGTGCATTGCACAAACGAAGCGGGTGCTAACCCAAACTTTGGGATTGTGCGCGATGGTTCTGCCGGCTTTGCAGACGGTGTTGTTGCCGCTTCTAACAGTCTGAACGGCAACGGCCTGGTGTATTACAACGGCGCTGCAAACCCGGTGACGTTTACGGGTGAGTTTGCCGATCGCAGTGAGAACTTCACATCGAGCTGGTATCTGGACAACATTGGCGGTATTGGCAACGGCCTTATTGGCGATTCGACCTTTCTTAACGCGTTTCTCGATGGCGACACCAACAACGACCGAACGATCTCAGCAGCAGATGCTAACTCGCCGTTCATCATCGGCGACGACGGTGTTGATGGTTTTAATCAGGACGTGGCGGACGACACCGGCGGCTATGATTTAACGCACATTGGTGCCGTGCGCGGTGGCGCCACCAGCAACGCCCAGTTTGATGGCTGGACGGTGGCAACCGGTGCTGGTGAAGGCTTTGTTGTTGGTCTGAATGCTGAGCTGGTGGGGTCGTCTGAGTGCCCGGCCTCGTTGGGCGGCGCAAGTATTGCCGCGCTTGAGCGTTCTGCCGGTCGCAATGTGTGTGAGATATCTGGAACGGTGAGCAGCAATGCAACGCTTACCAGTGACATCGACTGGGAACTTGAGGGTCGATTGCAGGTGGGTGATGAAGTGAACATTGCAACGTTGACCATCAACTCGGGTACCCGCATTGCTGGTGATAACGTTGATGCAACAGACTATCTGCTGGTATTTCCGGGTTCCTCGATTGCCGCACTCGGTACGAGCACACGGCCAATTCGTCTGACCTCTGACGACGCTGGTATTTCCGGGTCTGCCGAGTGGGGTGGTCTGTTTCTGCGGGGTTACAACGGGCTACCAAACTTGTCAGGTACCCAGGGCGCCAACGTGCTCGACTACGTGGTTGTGGCTGAAGCCGGTGCACCAGTGGGTGTGACCATTGACGGTCTGACCGTTAACTATCAAGACAACCTTGTACTGAACGGTGTCGACAGTACAACCACGCTCACGTTTGTCCAGTCGCACAACTCGGCGCGCGATGGCGTGCACGTTTTGAATGGCGACCCACGGATGTCATGGATACTGGCCACGGGTTCTGGCCGCGACGGCGTTTGGTATCGTGACTTCTCTGGGCTGATCAAAGATTTGATGGTCATCCACAACGTCGATGCGGATGGTGCCTCAGGGCGTTCCGGCATTTACGCGAGTGAAACAACAGCAGGTGATTCCAACCCCCGGCTGGTGAACGTCACGCTGGTGGGCCGTGATTCAACCAGTGTGGTCGGCGATGTGGCCGACAACGAGTTCGGTATTCTGTTTGCCGACAACACAGACCAGGTGCGCATGGCCAACGTGCTAATTGCCAACTTTCGCAACGGTTGCTTCGAGGCAGACACTGGCGCTGATCTGAGCGGCATTGACATCGACATTCCAGGGCCCACCTACCTTGATGGGGTGCATTGCGCGAATGAAGCGGGCGCAAACCCCACCTTTGGTGTGGTGCGCGCTGGGTCAACGGGTTTCCCTGCGGGCACGGTGGCTGGGAACAACTCTAACGGTAATGGCCTTGTCTATTACAACGGTGCGGGCCCTGAACTGCCAATATCAAACACAACCTTCGCAGCGGCGTCTGGTGGTATCAACTTTACCGGTGAACTGTTCGAGCGCCCCGCCAACTTCACGGCGGGCTGGTATCTGGACAATATTCGCGGCATTGGTAACGGTTTGGTCGCTAATCCCGCGTTCCTCAACGGCTTCTTGGATGGTGATACTAATCGAGATGGCGTGGTGGATGCGGATGACACTCGTTCACCATTCATTATTGCGGACGACGGGGTTGGTGGGTTTAACCAGGACGTTGCGGGCGATACGGGCGGCTATGACATGACCCATGTGGGTGCCGTGCGCGGTGGCGCCGTGACTAATCGGCAGTTTGATGACTGGACGGTTGGGACGCGGCGCAGTGAAGGGTTCACGGTGCGGACTACGCCTGAGGGGTAGCTGAGGTGGGGGAGAAATCCCCCATTTTTTAGGAGGCTCGGTGATTAGCATCTGCGCATTAAGCCCTGTCAGCAAGGGCCTCTCGCAATTTGCTGCGCAAATCACTGCGGCTTATTCGGCGCTGCTAGGCGCCCAATTTCGCGCAGCGAAATTAGGTTGGTGGAGGCGGCGGGAGTTGAACCCGCGTCCGTCAGTACTCTTCCCTCGGATCTTCACATGCTTGGTTCCGCTAATTAATTTAGTCTTATAACGGCCCAGCGGGCGGGGTGTTACAGACGATCTCGATTAGTTTTAGCGCTTCAGCCCCGAGCGAGACATCCATCGCGGTCCAGTGAACATTGCCCTCTGATTCTCTCCACTGGCAGAGATCCTCCGAGGTAAGCGGGTTCTTAGGCCGCTAGTGCGTAGTTTTCGTCGTTGGCAACTAAAAAAAGTTACAGCAATTGTTTTACGAGAGTTACTACCCTCTCGGCATGCACCTAAGGCGTCATATCCGGCGTCGAAGCCAAGTCGCCCCCATTTGGGTGGTCGTAGAATTTGACCGGCGGGGAGTGTACCAGTTCCCCGGCTGTTTGTTGCTGGATGGTCGTTTTTGGACCGCTGTAGTGTGAATTGGGGCGGGTTTTGGGGGTTTCAAGGGGGGAGATGGCGGAGAAGCGGAAGGGGTCAGAATTAATTCTGACCCCGGGTTGGCGTGTGGGGTTATCGGTTATCGGTTCGCAACACCCGCTGCTTCTGCCGGTTCCAGTCGCGCTCAGCGATAGATTTGCGCTTGTCGTGCTCTTGTTTGCCTTTGGCCAGGGCGAGCTCGCACTTCACCTTGTTGTCTTTCCAGTACAGGCGCAGGGCCACGGCCGTGTAGCCCTTGGCCGAGATAGACTGGAAGATCTTGGCAATCTCTTTGGCGTGCAGCAACATCTTGCGAATGCGCATGGGGTCGGCAACGATGTGGGTGCTGGCGCTGGCGAGCGGCGTGATGTGGGCGTTGATCAGCCACGCCTCGCCGTCGCGCACGTGCACGTAGGTATCGGTGAGTTGGGCCATGCCGGCCCGCATCGACTTTACTTCCCAGCCTTCCAGCACGAGTCCCGCCTCAAACCGGTCTTCCAGGGCGTAGTCGTGCCTGGCGCGGCGGTTCTCGGCAATCGTGTTGCTTGGGGTTTTATTGTGCTTCTTCTTGGCCATGGGCGGAGTATAGCCGTGCCTTGTCGCGGTTTCGGGCATAAGCGACAATTCGCGGCGAAATTTGTCCCCCTTCATCTATTAGTTAAAGAGAGAACCACCTGATATGGCGACACCGAGCGAATCCCGGCACGGCATGTGGTCGAGCCGTTGGCTCTTTATTCTGGCCGCGGCGGGCTCGGCGGTAGGGCTGGGCAACATCTGGAAGTTTCCCTACATCGCTGGCGATAACGGTGGTGGCGCCTTTGTGCTGATCTATCTGGTGTGTGTCGCGGCGATTGGCGTGCCGATCATGATTGGCGAGACCCTCATGGGGCGCTATGGGCGCGAAAGCCCCATCAACAGCATGCGCAAGCTGATCGCGGTTTCAAACGCAGGCAGCTATTGGAGCGCTATTGGTTGGCTGGGTGTGCTGGCTGGCTTCTTTATTTTGTCTTACTACGCCGTTATTGCCGGCTGGGCGCTGAACTATGTGCAGCTTATGGCCCGCGGCGAGATGGTGGCCATCACGGCAGAGTCTGCCCAGCAGGTGCTGAGCGATTTTCACGCGAGCCCGTTGCAAATGGTGTTCTGGCAAACGCTGTTTATGGTGCTGACCGTCTGGATTGTGTCTGGCGGCGTTAGCAAAGGCATCGAGCGCGCGGTGAAGTGGTTTATGCCGCTGCTGTTTATTCTGCTGCTGATCCTTTTGGGTTACGCAGTGACCTCGGGCGGCTTTGCTCAGGGTGTCGATTTTATGATTGGCTTTGACTGGAGCAAGGTGACGGTTGATGGCTGGTTGATTGCGATGGGGCAGGCGTTCTTTACCTTAAGTTTGGGTATGGGCGCGATCATGGCCTACGGCGCTTACTTGCCAAGCGACGCTAAAATTTCGAGCACCGTGTTTATGATTGCAGGGCTCGATACGGCGGTTGCCATTCTGGCCGGGCTTGCGATCTTCCCCATTGTGTTTGCCAACGGCCTTGAGCCGGCGCAGGGCCCGGGCCTGATGTTTGTGACCGTGCCATTGGCCTTTGGCCAGATGGGTGCCGGTATTTTGTTTGGGGCGCTGTTCTTTATTCTGGTGAGCTTCGCGGCGATTACCTCTGCTATTTCGTTGCTAGAACCGGCGCTTGCCTACCTTGTTGAGGAATACAACGCCAAGCGCTCTCGCGTTGCGATTTCGCTTGGGGTTATTTGCTGGTTGCTGGGTTTGGGGTCGGTGTTCTCGTTCAACATTTGGTCAGATGTGCATGTGCTGGGCGACAAAACCGTGTTCGACTTTGTCGACTATGTGTCGCAAAACATTATGTTGCCGCTGGGTGGTTTGTTGATCGCTCTGTTTGTGGGTTACGCGCTGCCTAAAGAATTGGTTTTTGAGCAGCTTGGCCTGAAAGAAGGCTTGGCCGCGTCGTTGTGGATGCTGTCGATCAAAGTGATTGCGCCAGCCGGTGTGTTGATTGTGTTTGTCAAAACCATCTACGACACGGTGATGGGGTAAGCACTGCTGTTATGGCTGTCACTCACGTTCAACGTTCAGCGTTGTTGCCGTTTGCTCAGGCTGATCTGTTTGCGATGGTGGCTGACGTGCGGGCATACCCGAGCTTTTTGCCTTGGTGCGAATCGATTGAGGTGATCAGTGAATCGCCTGATGTGGTTGAGGCGCGGGTTGAGGCGCGCGCGGCGGGTGTGTCCCAGAGTTTTATCACCCGCAACCAGATGAACTCGCACAGTTCGATTGAGTTGTCGTTGGTCGAAGGGCCGTTCGAGCAATTTGCTGGGCGCTGGGATTTTGTTGCTCTGGGTGATGGTTCTGTCAGCGGCTGCAAGCTCGCGCTGGATATGCGCTTTGAGTTGGCGCGCAAAAATCCGCTGTTGCGCCGCACCTTTGGCGTGCTGTTTGAGCGCGCAACCACCACGTTGGTTGAGTGTTTTTGCGAACGGGCCCAGTTGCTGTACGGCGGCGAGGTTTCTTGAGCGCGACACAATGATTGCCGTCACGGTGGCATACGCCCTGCCCGATGTGCAGTTTGATGAGCCGGTGGAGTTGCCCGATGGCGCAAGCGTTGCGGATGCGCTGGCGGCCGTTGCCAACCAGGAACCCTTTGCGGGGCTTAACTTGGCGGCGCTGCCGGTGGGGGTGTTCAATCAGTTGGTTAGTGATCGTAGCCAGCTTCTGACGGACGGCGACCGGGTAGAGATCTATCGCGAACTCGACATCGACCCAATGACGGCGCGCCAGCAGCGGGCCGCGAATAGCAAGTAATTTGGGCCGGATCTGTGTCGGACCGGGGCGGGTCGGTACAGGGTGCGTTCAGCGACGCCGTTCGATATTATCCGGGCCTTATTGCTTCCCCGGTTGTACTGGATGCCTGTTTCTCGTCAAACCCTTGGTTCTGTTGCTCGCCATTTTACGTTGGGCGCGCTTGTTGTGGCGCTGCTGGGTGGCTGTGGCTGGCCCCGCGTGCACAAAGTGGTGGTGCAGCAGGGCAATGTGATTACCCAGGCGATGGTCGACCAGCTGAAGCCGGGCATGACCCGTTCTCAGGTGGCCTACATCATGGGTGAGCCGGTGGTGCGCAACACCTTTAATGATGCTCGCTGGGACTACGTATATACGCTCGAGAATCCCGGGTTTTATGAAGTGAACTCGACGGTCTCGTTGTTTTTTAGCGGCGAAAAGTTATCGCACTTTAGCGGCGATATTCCGCCAACGACAGCACAACCCAAAGACGACGTGGAGATCGGCACTTTGGATGCCGACGCCGTGACTGAGGCGGGAGTTGAAACAGGCCTTGATGTCGATGCAGACGTCGATGCGGTAATTAAGACGGGGCTTGGAACCGATGTCGACGTTGATGTTGAAGCGAGCGCTGATGTGGATGAGGTGGTTGTCGACGGCGTGGTTGTCGACACCGTGGTGGTAGACGCTGCTGGCTAAGAGGCAGGGGTCAGAATGAATTCTGACCCCCGGTTCTGGTTAGGCGTTGGCCATAAGGCTGCGTGCGTAGGCGCGGGTCTTGGCGTCGATTTCGGCGCCACCTAACATGCGGGCAATTTCTGCGATGCGTGCAGTTTTGCTGAGCGGCTCGATGGTCGAATCGGCGTCGTCGCTTTTTGATACCAACAAATGATGTTCGCCCAGCGCCGCAATTTGCGGGGCATGGGTAACGCACAGCACCTGAGTGTGTTGCGACAGTTTGCGCAGCAATCGGCCAAGGGTGTCAGCGGTAGTGCCACCAACGCCAACATCTGCCTCGTCCAGCACCAGGCTGGGCAGCTTTGTTTTCTCGGCAGCAACCACCTGAATAGCGAGACCAATACGGGCGCGTTCGCCGCCTGAGGCGATTTTACTCATTGGGCCGGCGGGGTATTTCGGGTTGGTCTGTACGTAGTACTCAACTGTTTCGAGGCCGGTTGCCGCTTCGGTGGCGTGAAACTTCAGGCTGAGTTTGCCGTTCTTTATTCCCAGCGCGTCAAGATAGTGACTGATGGATTTGCAGAACCCTTCAGCCGCATCAATGCGCGCCTTGGTCAGCTTGGCGCCGCTGCGCTTATAAGTGGCTTTGAGTTTCACCACGTCTTCTTGCAGCCGTGACATTTCTTCCTGGCCGCCACCAATGTCGGCAAGCTCTTCCTGCAGTGCCACAAACCGCTCTTGCAAGTCTTCGGGCTCTACGCGGTGCTTGCGCGCCTGATCGTGCAGCGTTTGCATGCGGGTTTCGACCGTCTGCAGGGCTTCCGGATCGGTTTCAAGGCTGTCTTGATAGCGCCGCAGTTCGCTCACGGCTTCGTCCATGTTCGACTGGGCTGAGTTGAGCAAATCTTGCGCGGCGGTGAGAGCTTCGTGATCGTCGGTGAGCAGATTGACGCGGGCGATCAGTGAGGTCAGCGGGTTGCCATCGCCCAGGCCGTCTAGCGCATCAGCCGTGGTGTGCTGTAAATCAGTGATCTGCGACAGGCGCCGGTGGTCAGTTTCAAGGCGAGCCACCTCGCCTTCTCCCAGATTCAGTTGTTCGAGTTCTTCGACCTGATAGGCGAGCAGAGCGGCGCGGTCGCCGTGGGTGCCGAGCTTGCCCTGCAGGCTTTCGAGACGATTCTCGGTGTCTTGCCAGTTGAGGTAGTTGTCGCGCACCTTGTCGCGCAGCGTCTCGTCAACGCCGTAGTCGTCGAGCAAGCTGAGCTGCACGTCGCGCTGCAGCAGGCGCTGGTGGTCGTCCTGGGCGTGAATGTCGATGAGGTGCCCAGACAGCTGGCGCAGATCTGAGCGATTGACTGGAATACCGTTGACGAACGCGCGTGAGCGACCTTCGCGGTTGATCACCCGCCGAAGCAGACAGCGTTCGTTACTCTCCCCGTCAACTAACTCGCGGCGCTCCAAAAAGTCCTGCAGCAGTGGGTTGAGGTTGATATCAAACTCGGCAGAGATATCGGCCTTTGGAGAGCCCGGGCGAATGTTCTCGGAGCTGGCACGATCGCCCAGCACCATACCGAGCGCGCCCAGCAGAATGGATTTACCGGCACCCGATTCACCGGTGATGGCGGTTAGGCCTCCGGCAAAATCGACGTCCAGCTCGCGCACCAACGCGAAATCCCTGACAGTGAGATGTAGTAACATGTAGGTGGAAGGTTAATTGATGAAGCAGCGCGAAGAAACATCTACGAACACCTCTGCGAACAAAAAGAGTGGCGCAGTGGTCAGCGAGCGCGGCCAATTTTTGCTGAAGATGCTGGTAGAGCGTTATTTGTCTGAAGGGTCGCCCATCGCCTCGAAGGCGCTGGCCAACGCGCCTGGGGTTCAGGTTAGCCCGGCTACGGTGCGCAATATCATGGCGGATCTCGAAGCCAAAGGCCTGGTGCATTCGCCCCACACCTCTGCGGGTAAAGTGCCCACTAACCCGGGTTTACGCTTTTTTGTCGACAGCCTGATCTCTGTCCAGCCCCTTACGGAAGACCGAGTGGCTGATCTGCGCTCTGGCCTGTCGCCAGACATGTCAGCCAGCGAGCTGGTAGATGCCGCCTCAAAAATGCTCTCCCAGGTCACCCGTATGGCCGGTGTGGTCACGCTGCCAAAGCTTGAGATGGTAGAGCTGCGACAGGTCGAGTTTTTGCCGCTGTCGGGCGACCGGGTGCTGGTGATATTGGTGCTGAATGAGCGTGAGGTGCAAAACCGCGTTATTCACACTGACAAAAGCTACAGCCAAACCGAGCTCAACCAGGCCGCCAACTTTATTAACCACAACTACGCGGGCCAACCACTCAATCGCGTGCGCGAAAAGCTGTTTAGCAGCATGGAGCGCGACAAGAACGAGATGACCGGCATTTTGCAGGCGGCGGTTGATGTAGCGGGTAAAGCGCTGTCTCCCGAAGACGACAGCGAAGGCGATTTGAAGCTGAGCGGTCAGAGCAATCTGGCCACCTCAGAACCCGAAACCATGCAGCGCATGTTTGAGGCGTTTTCCGAGAAGGGGCGCATTTTGCACCTGCTCGATCGCTGCCTGGAGAGCGACGGCATGCAGCTGTTTATTGGTGAAGAGTCGGGCTACAAGCTGTTTGATGGCATGAGTTTGATTACCTCACCCTATGAGGTGAACGGGTCGGTGGCGGGTGTGTTGGGCGTTATTGGGCCGACCCGCATGGCGTATCAGGATGTGATTCCGCTGGTGGATGTGACGGCCCGATTGCTGGGTGCAGCGATAGATTACGATAAGTAGTGCATTCATTGCCAGACGCCGCCCAAAGTGAACAATATTCGCTTGCGCTTGGGGTCGAAATGATGAAAATCGCGCTCCCCAACATCGCGATGGAACCTGCCGGTGACGTCAACTATTCGATCTCTGTTTAGCGTTTTTCTGTCGCTGACCATATTGCTGGTTGGCCATGGTCTGCAGCAGACCTTGCTACCGCTCTACGCCCAGTCTATTGGCTGGTCTCCTGCTGAAATCGGCCTCACCGGATCAGCGTATTTCATCGGCTTTATCCTCGGCTGTTACGGTATGCCTGTGCTGATTCGGCGAGTAGGGCACATCCGCGTTTTTACGGTGTGTTCTGCGCTGGCTATTGTGGCAGTGCTGACGCTTGAGAAATGGCAGTTGCTTGGTGTTTGGATCCTCACCCGGGGTGTGACGGGCGCCAGTTTTGCCGGGCTTTATACGGTGCTGGAAAGTTGGCTGAATGAAGAGTCGCCAAACGAGTCCCGGGGCTTTGTGTTGTCGCTATATGGCTTTGTGTCGCTCGCTGCGATGTCACTAGGACAGTTACTGGTTTCTGAGGCCGAGATCGACGGTGGGGCGTCGCTGGTTGCCGTTGCTTTTGGTCTGGCGATTCTGCCGGTTGCGCTGACAACCAGCCCCCAGCCCCAGGTGCCGTCGGAGTTCAAGCTGAGCCTCAAGGCGGCTTACCGGGCATCCCAGGTTGGGCTGATTCTGGCCGGCGTCTCCGGATTTATTATGGGGTTGGTGTGGAGCAACGGGGCGGTTTATGTCAATTCTTTGAATGGCGACGCTGGTGCTAACTTCATCGCCGCCACGCTACTTGGCGGCATGTGTTGTCAGCTGCCGGTCGGGCGGTTGTCAGATCAAATCGATCGTCGCTGGGTGTTGTTGGGCCTCGGCGTGATTGCGATTTTTGCTATTGCGGTTTGGGTGTTACTGCCGGTTAGTGCCGCTTCGCTCTACGTTCTTGGATTTGTAGTTGGTGGCACCGCCATGCCCATGTATTCACTGGCAATTGCGCACGCGAACGATAATGCTGATGGCAAGTTTCTGGTGATTTCGGGCGCGATGCTGGTGTCCAATGGTTTTGGCGCAACCGGGGGGCCCTTGTTGTACGGCGGGTTAAACGTCGCGGGGTTTAGCGACATCTACTTTGTGATTATTGGTGCCGTCTATCTGCTGGGTGTTTGCTGGACAGTCTTCCGCCTCAGCGTTCACGACGCACCGGGGGACTACTACGAGCCGTTCCAACCGATGACAAAGACGACTCTGAGTGCGGTCGATCTGGATCCCCGGAGCGATTAGCCGGATGTTTGACCGTGCCTGAGTTTAGGGCGCATAAGGCGCCTTAAGCTCGCCAATCAACACTCTCACGGTCTGCTGTACTGCCATCTTCGTTAGTTCGGGCTCGTCACTGAACAGCCCCAATCCATGATCTGCCCCCGCAACCACAAACGAGTGCGCGTGGCGGGAGCGTGTGGCGGCAGCCACTGCGCGCTCCGCTTCGGCGGGTGGTACGACGGTATCCTTGTCGCCGTACAGCACAAACACCGCACCTTTATAGTTCGCGATTAAATCCAGTGGTGTTGAGGCGTCCATGTCGGCGAACCAGCCGGCACTCAGTTCCTGCTTTTGCCCCCAGGTGGTGGTGAACGGCACAAAGCCGTGGGCAGCAGCCATGGCCTTTGCCGTTGCGAGTGCTTCTGGACCGCCCATAAAGTCGGCGAGCCCGGCGGTGCCGGCATCTGCTGAGGGTGCCCAGAGGGCCAAAGCCTGAAAACGCGGATCTTCAGCGGCCAGCGTAATCGCCAGACGCCCACCCATGCTGAAGCCCATCAAGGCCATGCGCGTGGTGTCGATTGCGGTGTTTTTGATCGCGTAGTCTCGGGCCGCGCGGGCGTCGGCCAGCATGTTGGTGAGGGTGTTGTTGCGAAACGATTCACGGCTGTCGCCGCAACCCGGGAAGTCCATGCGGACAGAGGCGATACCAGCCTCTGCGAGCGCGTCTGCAACCTGGGTGAAGCCGCCGGCCTCGTGCCGACTGCCGCCGTGGCCGTGCAGCATGACCACCAGTGGCACGTTGGCGGCGAGGTTCTTCGGCGTGGTGAGCGTGATGGGGATTTGGGTGCCGCGGGACGGGATAACACGGTCGACGACAAGGATGCTGGACCCAGTGCTGCTGCTGGTAATGGGTATAACAGGTGTTGAGTTGCTGCAAGCGGTGAGGGTGAGGGCCAGGGCTAGTAAGAGGGGGGTGCGCATGGGGAGGTCCTGGGTGAGGCGGGGGTCAGAATAAATTCTGACCCCGGAATTGGGAAGTGCGGGGTTAGAATTTATTCTGACCCCTGCCTAACGGCCAAAAGCGCCTCCTTCCCCGACATCTTTTTTCGTCCCGCCCCTTGAATCCTTCAGCCAGCGCCCCAAACTCCGCGGCCCACACGAAGTAACTGGTTCAGGAGTGGCCCGCCATGGCGGACAACGACAATCCAACGCCGCCAGAGGGCGAGCAAGCTGGCGCTGACAAAGGCGCTGAAGACATTGTTAACGAGGCGCTGGAAAAGGCAGCTGAGGCCCTGTCTGAAGACAATGCGGACGCTGATGGCGCAGCGCCCCAGGACGGGCCGCGTGCCGACACCGATCTCAGCCCCGCCGAGTTGTTGGTGGCTATTGAAGCCGCCCGCGAAGCCGCGGCTGCGTCTCAAGATCAGGCCCTGCGCGCCAAAGCTGAAATGGAGAACCTGCGTCGCCGTACCACTCGCGACGTCGAAAACGCTCACAAGTTTGCGCTGGAGAAGTTCACCAAGGCGCTGATTCCGGTGTTCGAAAGCCTCGAGAAGGCGGAAGCCTCTAAAGGCGACGCGACCGACGCAGAATCGGCTGCGGCCGTGCTGGAAGGCGTGAGTTTGTCTCTGAAATTATTTAAAGATACGCTTGAAAAACAAGGGGTTACAGAAATTGACCCGCATGGTGAGCCCTTTGATCCGGCCTTCCACGAGGCGGTGGCCATGGTGCCCATGCCAACAGCCGAGCCAAATTCAGTGATTGAAGTGATTCGCAAAGGGTTTGATTTGAACGGTCGGCTGGTGCAAGCCGCCCAGGTGGTTGTTTCTCAGGCGCCGCCAACCGCATAGCCACACGTGCCTTGAATTCGGTCGGACAGACCCAAGATAAGCACCAGTAATTTAGTAAAGACGCGCCACTAGACGCGTCAAAGAGATCTCACGGAGACAAAACATGAGCAAGATAATCGGCATCGACCTGGGTACTACCAACTCCTGCGTTGCAGTGATGGACGGTAAAGAAGCCAAGGTCATCGAAAATTCAGAGGGTGATCGCACCACCCCGTCGATCATTGCATACGCTGAAGACGGTGAGATTCTGGTTGGCCAGAGCGCCAAGCGGCAGGCGGTGACTAACCCCACAAATACCTTGTTTGCTGTGAAGCGGCTGATTGGTCGTAAGTTCAAAGACAAGGTGGTGCAGAAAGACATAAAGATGGTGCCTTACACCATCGCCGAAGCCTCTAATGGCGACGCCTGGATTGAAGTGAAGGGCGAAAAGCTGGCGCCACCACAGATCTCAGCCGAAGTGCTGAAGAAGATGAAGAAGACCGCTGAGGAATTCTTGGGCGAGACAGTGACCGAGGCGGTGATTACCGTGCCGGCCTACTTCGATGACTCCCAGCGCCAGGCCACCAAAGACGCGGGCAAAATTGCCGGCCTCGACGTTAAGCGCATCATCAACGAGCCAACGGCTGCAGCCTTGGCGTATGGCATGGACAAGCAGCGCGGCGATTCTAAGGTTGCCGTTTATGATCTGGGTGGTGGCACCTTCGACATTTCGATCATCGAAATTGCCGAGATGGACGGCGAGTATCAGTTTGAAGTGCTGTCGACCAATGGGGACACGTTCTTGGGTGGCGAAGACTTCGACATGAAGATCATCGACTATCTGGCTGACGAATTTCAAAAGGCCAACAGCATTGACTTGCACAGCGACCCGCTCGCGTTGCAGCGTCTGAAAGAAGCCGCTGAAAAAGCCAAGATCGAACTTTCAAGTTCTCAGCAAACCGAAATCAACCTGCCCTACATTACGGCAGACGCGACCGGTCCTAAGCACTTGGTTGTGAAGCTCACCCGCGCCAAGCTTGAGTCACTGGTTGGTGACCTGGTGTCACGCACGATCGATCCGTGTCGCACGGCATTGAAAGACGCCGGTCTGAAAGTTTCTGAAATCGACGACGTGATTTTGGTGGGCGGTCAAACCCGCATGCCACAGGTTCAAGAGCAGGTAAAAGGGTTCTTTGGTCAAGAGCCTCGTAAAGACGTTAACCCTGACGAAGCGGTTGCCGTGGGCGCAGCGATTCAGGCGGCCGTACTGTCTGGTGACGTAACCGACGTGCTGTTGCTTGACGTGTCGCCACTGTCGCTGGGTATCGAAACCATGGGCCAGGTAATGAGTGTTCTTATCGACAAGAACACCACTATCCCAACCAAGAAGCAGCAGACGTTCTCTACGGCTGACGACAACCAAACGGCGGTGACTATTCACGTGCTGCAAGGTGAACGTAAGCAGGCCGCATCTAACAAATCGTTGGGTCGGTTTGATCTTGCCGACATTCCACCCGCACCGCGCGGCACGCCGCAAATTGAGGTGAGCTTCGACATTGATGCCAACGGTATTCTAAACGTGTCGGCCAAAGATAAGGCCACCGGTAAAGAACAGTCGATTGTTATTAAGGCAAACTCCGGTTTGTCAGATGAAGAAATCGAAGCCATGGTGCGTGACGCAGAAGCCAATGCGGACGAAGACGCCAAGTTCGAAGAGATGGTGTCTTTGCGGAATCAGGCAGACGGCATGGTGCACGCGTCACGCAAAACGATTGAAGACGCTGGTGACAAGGCGACTGAAGAAGAGAAGACGGCGATTACCACTGCAGCGGATGAGCTGGAAGAAGCGATCAAGGGCGACGACAAGGCTGAGATTGAAGCCAAGCTCGAAGCACTGACAGCCGCGTCTTCCGGTCTTGCGCAGAAGATGTACGCTGAGCAGGCAGAAGCGGCTGGTGGTGCTGAAGGCGCTGGCGAGCCAGAAGCTGAAGGCGCAGATGCTGATGCGGTTGATGCTGAGTTCGAAGAAGTGAAAGACGACGACAAGAAGTAAACGAGTCGTGCGCGCTGTGAGGTGCGCTCCGGTAACCCAGCCCCGTTTTCTCGGGTCTGGGTTTCTTTGGTTTAAAACGCCCTGTTACTAAACCCGTTACGAAAAGATTATTTTTGATGGCTAAACGCGACTATTACGAAGTTCTTGGTGCCGACCGCAATGCGGCTGAAGGCGACTTAAAAAAGTTGTACCGCAAGCTTGCCATGAAGTATCACCCGGATCGCAATCCGGATGACGCTGACGCCGAAGATAAATTTAAGGAAGCCTCCGAGGCTTACGAAATTCTTTCTGACGCTGACAAGCGCGCCGCCTACGATCGAATGGGCCATGCTGCGTTTGAACAGGGTGGCGGCGGTGGTCAGGGCGACTTCGGTGATATTTTCAGCGATGTGTTTGGCGACATCTTTGGCGGCGGTCGTGGTGGCGGTGGTCGCAGCCAGGTGCAGCGCGGTTCTGACTTGCGCTACACGCTGGAGCTAGCGCTCGAGCAGGCTGTGCAAGGCGATACGATTGAAATCAAAGTGCCGGTACTTGCCAGTTGTGATGACTGTGGCGGTAGCGGCGCGCAGCCGGGCTCTACGCCCAAAACCTGTGATGACTGTGGCGGTGTTGGCCAGGTTCGAGTGTCCCAAGGGTTTTTCTCGCTGCAGCAAACCTGTCCGCGTTGTCGGGGTGCCGGCCAGATCATCACCAAGCCGTGCAAAGGTTGTGGTGGTCACGGTCGCGTAGAGCGGCAGAAAACACTGTCTGTGAAAGTGCCGGGTGGTGTCGATAACGGCGACCGAATTCGACTGGCAGGCGAAGGTGAAGCCGGACCAAACGGCGGGCCGGCTGGTGATCTGTATGTGCAAGTCGCCGTAAAAGAACACTCGTTGTTCGAGCGCGACGGCAAGCACCTGTATTGCGAAGTGCCTATTGGCTTTGCAACGGCGGTACTCGGTGGTGACATCGAGGTGCCGACACTGGATGGTCGAGTGAAACTCAAGGTTCCACCCGAAACCCAAACCGGCAAGCTGTTTCGGGTTCGGGGTAAGGGTGTTGCGCCGGTACGTGGAGGCGCCACGGGCGACCTGCTGTGTCGCGTAGAAGTAGAGACGCCCGTCAAACTTAACGACAAGCAAAAGAAGCTGCTGAAAGAATTTCAGGACAGCCTGGAGTCGGGTGGCAAACGTCACTCACCGCGGGAGTCGTCCTGGTTTCAGGGTGTGAAGGATTTCTTCGATAGTCTAAGCTCCTGAGTTCTTAACGGAGGCTACCAATGAGCGCATGCGGCATAGGCATTCACGGTGCGGGCGGCCGCATGGGGCGCGCGCTGATCGAGGCGGTCGCCAACGACGCTGATTCAGTGCTTGCCACGGCCATTGCGCGCCCGGGCAGCGATTTGCTCGGGCTAGACGCGGGTCGCATGGCCGGCGTAGATGAGCAGGGTGTTCTGCTCACCAGCGATGTCGCAGCAGACTGCGACGTGCTAATCGACTTCTCTCTACCCGAACCCTCGCTGGCTGCCATTGCCGCCTGCCGCGCAGCTCGCCGGCCAGTGGTTATTGGCACCACCGGTTATTCCCCGGAGCAGCTCGAACAGGTGCACGCGGCTGCCCATCACATTCCCCTGCTGCTGGCGCCGAACATGAGTGTTGGGGTCAATCTAGCCTTCAAGCTGATCGATATGGCGGCCCAGGTGTTGAATGACAACGTCGATATTGAGGTGCTGGAGGCGCATCACCGCAACAAGGTAGATGCACCCTCAGGCACTGCGGTGCGTATTGGTGAAATTTTGGCGGCGGCCACCGGGCGCGATCTGGGCAAGGTTGCGGTCTATGGCCGTGAAGGCAATACGGGCGTGCGCGCGCGCGACACCATTGGTTTTGCCACCGTGCGGGCGGGCGACATTGTGGGCGAACACACCGTGCTGTTTGCGGGTGAGGGCGAACGTCTAGAGATCACTCACCGGGCGAGTTCGCGGATGAACTTTGCGTTGGGTGGGGTGCGTGCCGCCAAGTGGCTGCGGGATAGGCGACCTGGGCTGTACGGCATGGATGATGTGCTGGGGCTTTAATTTGATGCTGGGTTGGCGGTGAGGCAGGAGTCAGGCAGGTGGCGAAATGTGGATAACTCTGTGGGTAAGCCTGCAAACACTCGGGCCGGCAATCTGCGTTGATTTCTTGCTATCCAAAATCGTTTCTCTCCGCTAGAATCGCGCCCCAATCCGGTCGGTGAATTCAACCGGGCATGTCTTGCCTGGAGCGTTCGTGCACAACCAATTCACCGGCTCAGTAGTATTTTGGCAAGCCCATGGCTTGTGTTTTGGGGACGAACTGCTTTGATTCCGGCGTTACTAGCGCTAGCTGATGGGAGTGTTTTTAAGGGCACTTCTTTTGGTATTTCCGGTCAAGTAGTTGGTGAGGTGGTCTTTAATACCTCTATGACCGGGTATCAGGAGATTCTTACTGACCCGAGCTACGCTCAGCAGCTCATCACCCTGACCTACCCGCATATCGGCAACACCGGCACCAACCTTGAAGACATTGAGTCGAATCAGGTTTGGGGGGCTGGCCTGATCGTTCGTGACGTGCCGCTGTCGCCCAGTTCCTGGCGCAGCACACTGTCTTTGCCTGACTACATGCGCGAACAGGGTGTTGTGGGTATTTGTGACATCGACACGCGCCGACTCACCCGACGAATTCGTGAAACGGGTGCCCAGGGCGGCTGTATTATTGCGGCAGACGCAGCCGATGCAGTGATAGATGAAGCGCTGGCGTTAGCGGCGGCGCAACAGTTTGGCGGCCTGGCCGGCTTAGACCTTGCGAAGGTGGTGACACGCACCGATGTGGGCGGCTGGACCGAAGGCTGCTGGGATATTGTGGATGGCTACGCAGACACTGATCCGGCGGCGGCACAATTCCACGTTGTCGCTTACGATTTTGGTGTGAAGCACAACATTTTACGGCTGTTGGCCGATCGTGGCTGTCGGCTCACCATTGTGCCGGCACAAACTACGGCGGCTGAAGTGATCGCGCTGAAGCCAGACGGCGTGTTTTTGTCGAATGGCCCTGGCGACCCAGAGCCCTGTGACTACGCCATTGCCGCCGTTAAAGAACTGCTGGACCTCAACATGCCGCTGTTTGGCATTTGTTTGGGGCACCAGATTCTGGCTTTGGCCAGCGGCGCCAAAACTGAAAAAATGCCGCACGGGCATCACGGTGCTAACCACCCGGTGAAGGACGAGCGTACCGGCCGGGTAATGATCACCAGCCAAAATCATGGTTTTGCAGTGTCTACCGATGACCTGCCTAACTGTCTCGAAACCACCCACGTATCTCTGTTCGACGGATCGCTGCAAGGTTTGCGCCGAACCGACCGCCCCGCCTTTGGCTTTCAGGGGCATCCGGAAGCGAGTCCTGGTCCGCAAGATTGCCAGCCACTGTTTGATGAGTTTGTAGAGCTTATGCGCGCCGCTGCCCCCGAGACCCCGGCAGCAGGCGCAGAGAAGGACTGATGCCAAAACGCACCGATATCAAGACCATCCTCATTATTGGCGCTGGTCCGATTGTTATCGGCCAGGCGTGTGAGTTCGATTATTCCGGAGCACAGGCCTGCAAGGCGCTGCGCGACGAGGGTTATCGTGTGGTGTTGGTCAACTCCAACCCTGCAACGATCATGACCGACCCGGCGATGGCGGACGCCACTTACATTGAGCCGGTTGAGTGGCGCACTGTTGAAAAAATCATTGCCAAAGAAAAACCAGAAGCTCTGTTGCCCACCATGGGTGGCCAGACCGCGCTGAACTGCGCGCTGGATCTGGTGCGTGAAGGCGTCCTTGAAAAATACAATGTTGAGCTGATTGGGGCGAAACAAGACGCTATTGATAAGGCGGAAGATCGCGAGCGATTTGACCGTGCAATGAAGCGCATTGGTCTTGCGACACCACGGTCAGCCATTGCCCACTCGTTGGAAGAAGCGTTACAAAAGCAAGCTGCGTTGGGCTGGCCCTGCATCATTCGTCCGAGCTTCACCATGGGCGGCAGTGGTGGTGGTGTTGCGTACAACAGCGAAGAATTTATTGAGATTTGCGAGCGCGGGCTCGACTTATCACCGACCAACGAGTTGCTGATCGACGAGTCGCTGATTGGTTGGAAAGAATTTGAGATGGAGGTGGTGCGCGACAAGGCGGACAACTGCATCATTATTTGCGCGATCGAAAACTTTGATCCGATGGGTGTGCACACGGGCGACAGTATTACAGTTGCACCCGCGCAAACCCTGACCGATAAGGAATATCAGATCATGCGTAATGCATCGATTGATGTTCTGCGCGAAATTGGTGTCGAGACCGGTGGTTCGAACGTGCAGTTCGGCATTTGCCCTGATACCGGGCGAATGGTTGTTATTGAAATGAATCCGCGGGTATCGCGCTCTTCTGCGTTGGCCTCTAAGGCAACGGGTTTTCCGATTGCAAAGGTAGCAGCGAAGCTGGCGGTTGGTTACACGCTGGATGAACTGACGAATGACATTACGGGTGTGACGCCGGTGTCGTTTGAACCCAGCATCGATTACGTCGTTACCAAAATACCGCGTTTTACGTTTGAGAAATTCCCTCAGGCTGATGGTCGACTGACAACGCAAATGAAAAGCGTTGGCGAAGTGATGGCGATTGGTCGGACGTTTCAAGAATCGCTGCATAAGGCCATGCGTGGTATTGAAACCGGGCGCAGCGGCTTTAACGAAATTCTTGCGATAAACAGCCGTGAAGATCGCAGTGCGTTGATTCGTGAACTCACCTACGCCGGAGCAGAACGGTTGTGGTATGTCGGTGACGCGTTTCGTGCCGGCATGAGCGTTGACGAAATCTTTGAGTACTCAGGGATTGATCCTTGGTATCTGGTTCAGATCGAAGATCTCATCAAGCGCGAAGAGCAACTGCGTGGCGGTGCCGCGGGCGATCTCACGGCGTATGAATGGATGCAGCTAAAGCAGCGTGGTTTTTCCGATTTACGCTTGGCTGAACTGCTTAAGGCTGATGAGACAACGGTGCGCGAGGCTCGCCAAGCTCATGACATTCGCCCCGTGTATAAGCGGGTAGACACCTGCGCTGCAGAGTTTCCCTCCGCTACCGCCTATCTTTATTCCACCTATGAAGAAGAGTGCGAATCGGAACCCACGGATCGAGACAAGATCATGGTTCTGGGCGGCGGACCCAACCGCATCGGGCAAGGCATTGAGTTTGATTACTGCTGTGTGCACGCAGCACTCGCGATGCGCGAAGACGGTTACGAGACTATTATGGTCAACTGTAACCCTGAAACCGTTTCAACCGATTACGACACTTCCGACCGGCTGTATTTTGAGCCGGTCACGCTAGAAGATGTGCTGGCCATTGTTGATATCGAAAAGCCGAAAGGCATGATTGTGCAGTTTGGTGGGCAGACACCGCTGAAACTGGTTGAAGCGCTGGAAGCCTATGGCGTCCCCATTATTGGTACCGACGCTGATGCCATCGATCGCGCGGAAGACCGCGAACGTTTTCAAGGGGTGCTGCAAAAGCTAGGTCTGCTCCAGCCTGACAATCGCACCGCAACAGATCTCGAAAGTGGCCTCAGGGGCGCTGCCGAAATTGGTTATCCGCTTGTTGTTCGCCCGTCTTATGTTCTTGGTGGGCGTGCCATGGAGATTGTCTATTCTGACGAAGAGCTGTCGCGCTACATGAAGACTGCGGTTGACGTATCTAACTCGTCGCCTGTGTTGCTCGATCGCTTTCTTGATCAGGCGGTTGAGGTCGATATCGATGCGGTTAGCGACGGTAAGCAGGTGGTGATTGGCGCGATCATGCAGCACATCGAACAGGCGGGCGTGCACTCGGGTGACAGTGCCTGTTCATTGCCGCCCTACACGTTAACCGATGATGTGCAGAACGAGATTCGTCGCCAGGTGATCGCTATGGCGGTTGAGTTGAGCGTTATCGGTTTGATGAACGTGCAAATGGCGGTGCAGGACAACAAAATTTATGTGATTGAGGTTAACCCTCGAGCATCGCGAACCGTGCCGTTTGTGTCAAAAACTATCGGCAAGTCGCTCGCAAAGATTGCCGCGCGCTGCATGGCCGGCGTTACGCTCGAAGAGCAGGGGTTCACTGAAGAGATCATCCCAACCCACGTTAGCGTTAAAGAATCGGTGTTCCCGTTTTCGAAATTCCCTGGTGTCGACCCTATTCTTGGGCCGGAAATGAAGTCTACCGGTGAAGTAATGGGTGTTGGCGATACCTTTGGGGAGGCCTTTGCCAAAGCGTCTCTGGGTGCCAGCCTGATCTTGCCCGAAGGCGGGCGCGCGCTGATCAGCGTTAAAGAGTCGGATAAAATGGGTGTGTCGAGAGTAGCGCACAGCCTCATCGAGCAAGGCTTTTCGATTGTGGCAACTCGTGGCACCGCCCGTGTGTTGCGAGAGTCGGGCATTGAGGTTGAATCAGTACATAAGGTGACAGAAGGTCGCCCGGATATTTCTGATCTCATCAAGAACGGCAATATTGACCTTATTATCAACACCACCGAAGGGCGCAAGGCGATCGAAGACTCCGCGATCATTCGTCGGCTGGCTCTACAGTATAAGGTTTGCTACACAACGACGCTCACGGGTGGCGAAGCCATCGCCATAGCGCTACGCTACAAGCACACCAGTGGTGTCCGCCGCCTGCAAACCCTGCACGCGAGCTAATCGAGAACTTCAGTGGCAATACCCATGACAGTCGAGGGCGAGCAGGCCCTCCGCGACGAACTAAAGCAGCTTAAGTCGGTTGATCGCCCGCGAATTATTCAGGCGATCGCTGAGGCGCGCGAGCACGGCGATCTTAAAGAGAATGCTGAGTACCATGCCGCCCGCGAACAACAGAGCTTCGCGGAAGGTCGCATCACCGAGATAGAAGGCAAGCTTGCTGACGCCCAGGTGATTGATCTGAGCAAGGTGCCCGTCTCAGGCAAGGTGATCTTTGGGGTGACGGTTGATCTGTTGAATCTCGAAGACGACACCGCGATCACCTACAAAATTGTGGGTGAAGACGAAGCCAGTATTAAGATCAACAAAATCTCTGTGATGTCACCGGTTGCGCGAGCGCTGATTGGCAAGGAAGAGGGTGACGTTGTGAGCGTGCATACGCCGAACGGCGAAATCGAATATGAGATCGATAAGGTGAAGTACATTTAACGGAAGGTTCAGAAACCGTTTATAGGCACCGCCGGCGCTTCTCACGCCCGTTTTCACTCTGCCTGCTTACTTCCCACGCGCCACGTTCGACAGCTTCGGATTCGCATCTGGATTGGCGCGGTAGATCACCATGGTCTTGCCAATTTTTTGCACCTGTACCGCGCCGGTCTCTGCGCACAGGGCTTCGCCCAGGGCACGTCGATCATCACGGTCTTCGGCGTGAATCTTTATTTTGATAAGCTCGTGGTCACGGAGTGCGCGGTTGGTCTCTTCAACCACGCCCGACGAGACACCGCCGTCACCAATGCTGATGACGGGGGCGAGATGATGCGCGAGAGCGCGCAGACGTTTACGGGTAGCTGAATCTAACATTCGGCTATTGTCCGTGATTCACCCACACTAGTCCCTTCTTTTCGAGCACCCCGATGGCCAAACGCAGCAAAAGCTCCAATCAGTGGATGACCCGGCAAAAGAAAGATGTGTTTGCCCGCCGCGCGGCGAACGAAGGCTTGGTGTCACGGGCGCATTTTAAGCTTGAGCAGATGGATCAGCGCTTCCGGATGCTACGTCCGGGCATGATCGTGCTTGAGTTGGGCGCAGCGCCGGGTGGCTGGACGCGTTATGTGGCTGATCGAGTCGCCAATAAAGCCAACTCCGGGCGGGTTATTGCAGTGGATTTTCGGCCGATCACAGCGCCTTCGTCGGTGACCGTGATCGAGGGTGAGGCCGGAACGCCAGAAATTGACGCCAAAATCGCTGAGGAACTGGCGGCAGCGGCGGGCGGCGAGCCGCTTTGCGACCTTGTAATCTCGGATATGGCCCCCAACATCACGGGTATACGGGCCGCTGATCAGGCTGCATCTATGCATTTGGCCGAGTTGGCCTCTGAGTCAGCGACCATGTATCTGAAACGTGGCGGCCATTTGGTGGTCAAAATGTTCCAGGGAGAGGGCGTAGACGACTGGTTAAAGACACAGCGTCTATACTTCGGTAAATGCCAGCTCGCCAAGCCCAAGGCATCCCGCTCAGAATCGCGAGAAGTCTTTGCGGTGTGTCAGAAATTTAAGGGCGAGAGAGTGCTCGATGCCGCGACTTAACAGATGATTCAAGTCTGTGATGAGCGTTGGGCCCGCGAGCGGGTTGATCACGGTGGTATAGTTTAAGTACAGGGTGGCCATCTCGCCCTGACCGGCACGGTTTTTATGGATGTATGCGCTTTACTTTATGGTACGCAATAGTAATCGAGGCAAGAGGGTAAGCTCTTGAATGATATGGGAAAAAACCTGCTGGTATGGCTGGTGATCGCTGCAGTTTTGTTGACGGTATTCAACAATTTTAGTGTGAAGCAAGAGCCTAATACGCTCACTTATTCCGAATTTATTGGAGAAGTGCGAGCCTCCCGGGTCGACAGTGTCGAGATTGGTGATGACGTCATCTATGGCAAAAGCAGTAGCGGGGACACCTTCCAGGTGGTTCGACCACCTGCCACGGTGGATAACAAGCTAGTAGACGACCTGTACAACGCCAATGTTGAGGTCACCGGCAAGCTAAAAGAGCAGCCGAGCATTTGGTCTCAGCTGCTGGTTGCGAGCTTCCCAATACTCATCATCATTGCGGTCTTTATGCTGTTCATGCGCCAGATGCAGGGTGGCGGCGGCGGTCGTGGTGGTCCCATGGCCTTCGGCAAGTCGAAGGCGCGGTTGCTGTCTGAAGACCAGATCAAAACTACGTTTGCAGATGTTGCAGGCGTAGATGAAGCCAAAGAAGACGTGCAAGAGCTGGTTGAATTCCTGCGCGATCCGTCCAAATTTCAGCGCCTGGGTGGCCGCATTCCGCGCGGCATACTGATGTCTGGGCAACCGGGTACTGGTAAGACGCTGCTGGCAAAAGCCATTGCTGGCGAAGCCAAGGTGCCGTTCTTTTCGATCTCAGGTTCCGACTTTGTCGAAATGTTTGTCGGTGTGGGCGCCTCGCGAGTGCGCGACATGTTCGAGCAGGCGAAAAAACAGGCGCCTTGCATTATCTTCATCGACGAGATCGACGCCGTAGGTCGCCATCGTGGCGCCGGTATGGGTGGTGGCAACGACGAGCGCGAGCAAACGTTGAACCAACTCTTGGTCGAGATGGATGGCTTTGAAGCGAACGACGGCATTATTGTTATTGCTGCAACCAACCGTCCTGATGTGCTCGACCCAGCGCTGTTGCGTCCCGGTCGTTTTGACCGTCAGGTGGTTGTAGGTCTGCCCGACATCCGCGGTCGGGAGCAAATTCTAAAGGTACACATGCGCAAAGTGCCGTTGGGCGACGACGTGGTGCCGAGCATTATTGCTCGTGGTACACCGGGTTTCTCGGGTGCTGATCTTGCCAATATCGTTAACGAAGCGGCTCTGTTTGCGGCGCGCGCGAGCAAGCGGCTGGTTGGCATGGACGAGTTTGAAAAAGCTAAAGACAAAATCATGATGGGCGCCGAGCGCAAATCAATGGCGATGTCTGAAGCCGAGAAACGTAATACGGCGTATCACGAAGCCGGTCACGCGATTGTGGGGCGGCTCATGCCCGATCATGATCCGGTTTATAAGGTCACCATTATTCCTCGCGGACGGGCACTCGGCGTCACCATGTTTTTGCCAGAAGACGACCGCTACAGTCATAGCCGCGAACACATTATTGGACGTATTTGTTCAGCGTTTGGTGGGCGTATCGCTGAAGACCTGATTCTTGGCAAAGACGGTGTTACCACCGGCGCCTCGAACGACATCAAGCAAGCGACGTCTCTGGCCCGCAATATGGTGACCAAGTGGGGGCTGTCTGAAGAGCTTGGTCCGCTGCTCTACGACGAAGACGATGGCGAGCCGTTCTTAGGCATGTCTGCCAGCCGGCAGGCCCACCCGGTGTCTAATCAGACGGCCGCCCGAATTGACGAAGAGGTGCGACGCATTATTGATGAGTGTTACGCCACTGCTGAAAAATTGTTAACCGACAACATCGACAAGCTGCACGCGATGTCCGATGCGTTGATGGAGTACGAAACACTTAACTCCAGTCAACTCGATGACATCATGGCGGGTGCCAAGCCGCGCGCGCCAGAAGACGGTGGCAGCGACTTTGGTGGACCAACTGTGAGTGGCGCCTCTGATTCAGCAGACCCAGAGTCTGGCCCGAGTCCGATTGGCGGCCCTGCCGAAGAGACTTGATCGAACTAGGCGCCCGCCCGCTCGACTGACTCTAAGTAGGTCGCTGTTATGGTGAATGCTCTCGACTGCAGGGGTCGCGAATTAACATTCGATGTACCCCGCATTATGGGTGTGCTCAACATCACACCCGATTCCTTTTCTGATGGCGGTCGCTGGCTAAATGCTGCTGGCACCGCCGATATCAATGCGATTGTTACTGCCGCTCAAGGCATGCTCGACGCTGGCGCTGACGTCCTCGATGTCGGTGGTGAGTCGACGCGACCGGGCGCAGCGCAGGTTTCTGCACAACAGGAGTGCGACCGTGTGATGCCCGTCGTTGAAGCGCTCATGCAGCTGGATACTATTGTTTCTGTCGATACCAGTAATGCTCTGGTTGCCCGAGAGACTTTGGGAGCAGGCGTGCATCTGATTAATGATGTGCGCGCGCTAGTGAAGGAAGGGATGGTCGACATTGTGATTGAGAGCGGTGCGGCGGTTTGTCTGATGCATATGCAAGGTGAGCCCCGTACGATGCAGGAGCAACCGTTCTACAGGGATGTGCTGATTGAGGTGCGAGATTTTCTGGCAGAACGAGTGCAGAAGTGTCGAGCAGCGGGGATCGCCGAAAGGCGTATCGCACTCGACCCAGGAATTGGGTTCGGAAAGACTCTCGATCACAACCTCGAATTACTAAGACGAATTCGTGAGCTCACCGCGAGTGCGGATACGACAGAACTGCCCGTGTTGGTCGGTTTGTCGCGTAAACGCACAGTTGGCGAGCTTACGGGTCGTACAGCAGAAGACCGAGACACAGGCAGCGCGGTTCTTGCGGCCTTTGCCGTTGCGCAGGGTGCGTCCATAATTCGGGCGCACAATGTCCAGGCTACGCGCGACGCCTTGCGAATCGCTAGCGCGTGGGCTTCGACAAAGAATTCAGCCCCAGAGAAATAAACAAGTGCCGGATTGGGAAAAACTTATGACAGATTCACGCAAATATTTTGGCACCGACGGGGTGCGTGGGAGAGTTGGCGAGACGCCAATCACTCCGGAGTTTTGTTTACGCCTTGGTTGGGCGGTGGGTCGAGTATTTGCAGGAAGAGGTTCCGGCAAGGTTCTGATCGGAAAAGACACGCGCATATCGGGCTATATGCTCGAGGCGGTACTTGAAGCGGGCCTTTCGTCAGCCGGTGCAAACGTGTCGTTGCTGGGCCCTATGCCAACACCTGCGGTTGCCTACCTGACGCGCACGCTGCGCGCTGATGCAGGCATTGTTATTTCTGCCTCGCACAATCCGTATTACGACAATGGCATCAAGTTCTTTGATGGTTCAGGCAACAAACTGCCTGATGAAACTGAGCTAGCCATCGAAGCAGAGCTGGATCGCAAGATGGTTTGTGTTGCATCTGACAAGCTGGGCCGTGCCGAACGCATGGAAGACGCCCGTGGTCGTTACATTGAGTTTTGTAAAGCCACAATCGATCGCAACGTGCGATTGAATGGCCTGCGCGTTGTGCTTGATTGCGCGCATGGCGCAACCTATCACGTTGCCCCAGGCGTGTTCGAAGAGCTGGGCGCTGACGTATTTGTCATTGGTAACGAGCCTGATGGCCGTAACATCAATGAGGGCGTTGGTTCGACCGCGCCTCAGGCGTTGGCGGCCAAAGTGCTAGAGCTGCGCGCTGACATTGGCATTGCGTTTGATGGTGATGGTGATCGGCTGGCGATGGTTGATCACACGGGCCAAATACTCGATGGTGATGAACTGCTTTACATCATTGCCACCCACCGCGCTGATGCCAAGACTTTGGGCGGCGGTGTTGTTGGCACAGTGATGAGTAACCTTGGCCTTGAGAACGCGTTTAAGTCTCGCGATATTCCGTTTGTACGGGCAGCCGTTGGCGATCGTTATGTTAAGGAAGCCATGTCCAGCCGCAGCTGGGAGCTGGGTGGTGAAAGTTCAGGACACATTATCTGTCTTGATGTGGCGACCACTGGAGACGGCATTGTCGCGGCGCTGCAAGTGCTGCTGCCGATGATTCAGTCTGGCCGCAGTCTGGCGGACCTGAAGTCGGGTATGCAAAAGATGCCCCAGGTGATGAAGAACGTATCAGTGCCTGCGCCCAAAGACGTGGCCCAGAGCGATGATGTGCTGGCTGCCGTTCGCGCGGTTGAAGCCGAGATGGGATCGCGCGGCCGAGTGCTGCTGCGACCCTCTGGCACCGAACCGGTCGTGCGCGTGATGGTTGAGGGCGAAGACCTCAGTGAAGTGACGATGTATACCGATCGACTGGTCGATGATGTCGAAGCTGCAGGCCGCCGCCGTGGCCCTGCCGCTGTGTCGGTGTCTGGCGGCGACTAGCAAACGACTTTGGGGCAGATACGTTTGGGGGTCAGAATTAATTCTGACCCCGTCCTTCGCTGACCCCTTCCTCCGCACACTATTTTTGTCACCATCCTGCCCACCCTTTAATATCCCCCTAATTGTGTCCTTAG
Organism: Pseudomonadales bacterium; assembly: GCA_023300545.1. Taxonomy (GTDB): domain Bacteria; phylum Pseudomonadota; class Gammaproteobacteria; order Pseudomonadales; family Azotimanducaceae; genus JALZVT01. The sequence goes on along the minus strand of JALZVT010000044.1, from coordinate 54,763 downwards.
GAGTCGCCTGTGCGCGTTAGCGTTGTTGCCGGTAATTGGAAGATGCACGGCTCTGTGTCGTTTCTCGAAGAGTTTGCGAGCGATCTCGCGGGCGCCCTCGCGCATGCGGGGCCAAATTCGGGCTCTGTGGCACCAGAGTTGCTCATTTTTCCGGCCGCGCCGCATCTGGCGTTAGCACGGTCAATGTTGCCGCCTGAGGTGGCGATTGGCGCGCAGAATATTCATGCCGAAACCCAGGGCGCCTTCACGGGTGAGCTGTCGGCAGAAATGCTCGACGACATGGGCATTGGCTGGGTATTGGTGGGGCACTCTGAGCGGCGTGCGCTGTTTGGAGAAACCAATGCTGACACGGCAGCCAAGGTGCAGGCGGCCGAGCGCGCAGGCGTAGCAGCGGTGTTGTGCGTTGGTGAAACTATTGACGAACGCCGCGCCGGACGGGCCGCTGAGGTCGTTTTAGCGCAGCTGAATGCGGTATTAGACGTGGCAGGTCTTGGCTGGCTTGAGCGCGGCATGGTGGCCTATGAGCCGGTTTGGGCCATTGGCACTGGTGAGACCGCGACACCCGATCAAGCCCAAGAGATGCATGGCGTGATTCGGCAGGCGCTGGCGGGTCGTGATGCCGATTTGGCCAGCAAGGTACGCCTGCTTTATGGGGGCAGCGTAAACCCCGAAAACGCGGCAGAGTTGTTCGGTCAGGTCGATATTGACGGTGGTCTGGTTGGGGGCGCCGCGCTTGTGGTCGAGAAATTTGTGGCGATAGCGCGAGCAGTTGGGTAACCTCCGCGTCCGCCAAGATCTCTGGTATAGAGGTTCATAATGATTCTAGAAAATTTGGAAAACGTCCTGCTTGCGCTGTTGGTTATCGACGCGTTGGCGCTTGGCGTGCTGATTTTGATTCAGCAAGGCAAGGGAGCAGACGTTGGCGCAGCCTTTGGCGGCGGCGGCTCAAACACCATGTTTGGCAGTGCGGGCTCAACCTCGTTTCTGGCTCGGCTCACGAGTTGGCTGGCTGTTGGCTTCTTCTTTATCGCGTTTGGTCTAGCCTATACGGCCAAAGAGCGTGCGGGTTCGTTGTCCGACCTGGGTATGCCCCAGGTGGCCGCTCCGGTTTCTGGGCTAGCGGATGAACCGGTTGGTTCGCCTGATGTCCCGAATCTCGATATTGATGTCCCAAGCCTAGATGTCCCAAGTGTAGAGGCCTCAGAGTTTGAGCTGCCTGCAGCCCTTGAAGACGCGATCGAACAAGCGGGCGACATAGAAATTGATACATCAGAGTTGACTGGAGAAGTGGAATCGGTAGATTCCAACCTTCCTGATCTCTAAGTCTGACGTCTAAGGGCCCTCAACCCGCGTCAGCTCGCAGCAAAGCTTCATGCCGAAGTGGTGGAATTGGTAGACACGCTACCTTGAGGGGGTAGTGCTCTTACGGGCGTGCGAGTTCGAGTCTCGCCTTCGGCACCAAGCTTTTCCCTACAAACTCGCCACGAGACAATGCGAATTCAGCTGCTCGCAATTGGTACATTATTCTCAGCATTTATGATGCAAGAAAACTGACCATATTGATCGAGAGACTGAGTCTGATGTCCGTACTAAAAACACCTCCAGCTGTTGTTGCCACCCTGTTGCTCTTGGGTGGGCTTATGGGTCCAGGGGCGGTCGCCGCGCCCGGGCTGGACACAGCTTCGCCACTTGATGCCTTCCTTGATGGTGCTTTTCCAGATGCCAGTCCTGGTGCGTCGAATGACAGCAGTTGGACTCAGGCTGACTATTACCCCGATCTAACCTTTGTCGAGCCGATTCGAATCGTTGAGCATCCCACCCAGGATCGCTTGTTGATTGTCGGCAAAGATGGCGTTGGCTGGACCGTCAGCCATCAACCTGGCGCGACCGATCGCACTCAGTTTTTTGATATTCGTCCGATCATGCATGGCAAATCCGGGGTCGGTGAAGGCGGCATCAGCGATTTGGCCTTTCACCCGGAATTTGGGCAGCCAGGCTCGCCTAATGCGAGTTTTGTTTACATCACTTACCGCTGGTCGCCCACCCAGTCAGGTACCTTCACTCAGAGCCCTACAGTGGACGGCTACGATCGGTTGTCGCGCTTCACGGTGATCAATGGTCAGGTTGATCTCAGCACTGAGCAGGTGCTTATGAGTCAGTTTGACCGTCAGCAATGGCATGTTGGCGGCGATATGTTTTTTGGTGATGATGGCTTCCTCTACATCTCCAGAGGTGACGAGGGCAACTGTTGCAATCGAAACTTTAATACTCAGAGATTAGATGGCGGATTGTGGAGCGGAATTCTGCGCATTGATGTGGATCAAGATCCAAACCGCAGTCATCCCATTCGTCGTCAGCCCACCCATCTGGAGGAAGATCCCAGAACCAATGGTCCTGAGTGGCCGCTGTCGTTTACGCAAAATTACGGTATTCCGAATGACAATCCTTTTGTTAACGAAAACGGTGAAAACCTTGAAGAATTTTTTAGTCTTGGCCTAAGACATCCGTTTACCATCGCCCTTGACGATGCCTCCGGAAACATTTGGATTGCCGATGTTGGCCAGTCAGCGCGAGAAGAAATCAGCATTGCGCGTCGCGGTGATAACCATCAGTGGGGCTATCGTGAAGGTAATGTTGCAGGTGTAATCCCCGAGCCGGCCAATGTCATTGGTAACCCCGCACCCCCCGTATGGGATTACCCCCGCGACCAGGGCCAGGCGGTCATTGGTGCTGGCGTCTATCGTGGCGACCTGTTTCCAGAACTCTTTGGTAAGTACGTGTTCTCCGACTTTGTTAGCGGCCGGCTCTGGACGGCGACAGGTAATGGCGGCACCTATGACATTGACCAGATTGGCGAGGTCACGGCTGGTTTTCCAAACGGCGTTAATGGTTACCTGCTAGACAGCAAAGGTAATATTTTGATCGCGCGAACGGCGGGAGGGCTTAACCCCAATGGCCGAATTCAGATGCTTGTGCGCGCTGCCAGCGTGCCGGTCGCGCCTGAGCCACCGGCGCTGCTGTCGTTGACTGGCGCCTTTCAAGATCTGCAAAGCTTGACGCCAAACCCGGCCTGTATTCCGTACGACCTCAATGAACCTTTCTGGTCAGATGGGGCGGCGAAGTTCCGCTGGATGTGTATTCCGAACGATGGCACGCATGATACTGCCGCCGAACAGATTGAGTTTTCGGCTGAGGGCGATTGGACGTTTCCGACGGGAGCCGTTTTGATCAAGCACTTCGAGCTTTCAATTGATGAAGATAACCCGAGTTCTCGCACCCGCCTTGAAACCCGCTTTGTTGTTAAAACTGAGAGCGGCCACTACGCGGTCACCTATCGCTGGAACGAGTCCGAGACAGACGCGGTGCTGCTTACTGCCGGTGAAGAACGTGTGGTTAGCGTGCAGACGGCAAATGGTCCGCGTGATCAGGTTTGGGTGTTTCCGAGCCGTAATGAATGTCTTGCTTGCCACAGCAGCACCTCAGGTGCGGTTTTAGGGGCAAACACGCGCCAACTAAACGGCGATGTCACTTACCCGCTCACAGGGCGCAGTGGTAACCAACTGGAAACGCTGCACGATCTGGGCATTCTGCCGCTGGGTGTCAGTGATGCCGCGGTACCTGGCTTACTTGCCGGCGTAACCACCTCCGTAGCGCACAACGATTCTAATGCGAGCCTGAGCGATCGAGCGCGTTCTTACCTCGATTCTAACTGCGCCTACTGTCACCGGCCTGGTGGCGTTCGTGCAAACTTTGATGCGCGACTGACGACTCCGTTGTCTGAACAAAATCTGATTGGCGGTGAACTTGCCGAATCGTTGGGCATTGCGGGTGAAGCCGTGATTGTGCCCGGTAGTCTGACGCAGTCTGTGTTGTTTCATCGAGCCAATTCGGTAGGGCAGTCGTTCAGCATGCCGCCCATTGCGAAAAACTTGGTTGATACCCAGGGAATGGCAGTTGTTGGGCAATGGATTGATCAGCTCGGAGGCTTTGAGCTGGGTAACGATACGACATCGGGTGGTAGCTTTATTGATGGCCATCATCCCAGTCTCTATATCAATGAGCAGGACACATTTCAGCAAGGTGCTGAAGCCGGTTCTCTAGATGTTAATGAATTCAAGTTTTTTGCTCAGCGGTTAGGTAACCCTGTGACGCCAGTTGTTGTTCGAGTGAATGGCGATAACGACTTCACGGTGCTGGCGATTGGAACCACACGAACCCAGTCAGACTACGTGGTTGGCAGTAATAGCTTTGACTTCGATAGCAACGGGGCAGTAACGCTTTCTCTCGCTGCAGGTGATGAGATTGCCATTGGCTTTATGGACAGCTTTCCGGATGGCAGTGGCTGGGGCGCGGGAACCGTTATTCCGGCAACGGCTGGCAATGGCGCAAGCCAAGATGAAATTTGGGGCTTTTTACCCTCACCACTCATCTCTCAAGGTAGTGGGTTTGTTGCTGGGCGAGATACAGCGGCGATCGCGGTAAACCAAAACCCCACGGTAACCAATGCGGGTAAAGCGTTAGGGCAGTTCAATTTGCGCCGCGACTATAAAGTTGCGATCACCTTTGGTCGAGACGACAGCGTTGTTGGGCAAGCGCCTGCAGTGGTTAATGGTTCTTTTGAGCTGCCGGGTGTCTCTGACTTCACAATCTATACTGACCCAGGCGATATTGCCGGCTGGACGATTACGTCGGGTTCGGTAGAGATTGATCGTCTACCTTGGCCTGCAGCGGTTGGTTTGCAATCTATGGATTTGGCAGGATCTTCGGCCGGGTCGCTTGAGCAGAATATTGCTGGCCTTATGCCTGGCGCAACCTATGCGTTGACCTGGCAGTTTGCAGCCCATCGCGACGCGGTGTCGCAATTGTCTGCCACTGTCTTAATCGACGGCGCTGTTGTGCAAACCATTCAGGCCGATCAATCGATGCGCCCACCTAACTACCAAGCTGGACGGGTTGAATTTGTGGCTCCGCAAAGCGGGGATATCACCATCGCCTTTGCGGCTCAAAGTGCCGGGTCTCGGGGCATTGTTCTGGATGATGTCGAGCTCGAGTTTGTTGCTCTGGGACCGAATGATGGTGGCGGTGATGGCGGCGGTGATAGTGGCGGCGGTGATGATGGCGGTGGTGATAGTGGCGGCGGCGATTCTGGTTCGCCGACGACTGACAATGGTGTTGTTGTGGGTAGCACCATAACCAATCGGCCAGCGCTTGATACTTGGAATTCCAACCTGGTGATCAACGAAACGGCCACCTATACCAACGACAGTGGCGGTGAGTTGGATGTAACGCTTGCCAACTTCAGTTTCTATGCGGGCGCGAACGCCGCGCCGATTACGCCCTTTGTTGTGCGTGTTAATGGTGACAATGACTTTACGGTGTTGGCGGTAGGTACAACGCGCACTGGTTATGCGTTGGGGGCAAACTCATTTGGTTTTGCCAATGGCAATAGCACGGTGAGCCTGCCGGCAGGCGCAACTCTTGCTGTTGGCTTTTTAGATGCCAATGCGAATGGCTCTGGCAGTGGCGCGGGCTCGGTTGTGCGTTATGCGACGGGCGCAGGAGAGTTTTGGTACAGCGGTGGCCCGACGGGTGCAGATAGTGCTTCGGTGGCTGTTGGTAGTGCGCCAACACCTGGAGCGCGGACGCTACTCAATCTGTCGCGTAGCTATTCGTTTAATATCGAACTCGTCCCTGAGTCTGATACGGGTGGGCCGATCACAATAGGTGAAGAAGTTGTTGGTTATCCGGTGACTGATCGAACTAATCTGGACGGCTGGTTTTCTAACCTGGTGATCAACGAGAGTGAAAGCTTCGCCAATGATACCGGCGCAAGTGTTGACGTAAGTCTGGATAGTTTTAGCTTCTATGCAGGAGCCAATGCGGCGCCGATTACGCCCTTTGTTGTGCGTGTGAACGGCGACAATGATTTCACCGTATTAGCAATCGGTACAACGCGTAGCGGTTTCAGCTTGGGCGCCAACACGTTTGCCTTTGCTGATGCGCCAGTGAGCGTTTCTCTGCCGGCAGGGGCGACTCTGGCAATTGGGTTTCTCGATGCCAATGCAAATGGCTCTGGTAGCGGTGCTGGATCTGTTGTCGACTACAACAACTCAACCGGCGATAGCATTTGGTACAGCGGTGGCCCTGCGGGTTCACAGAGCGCATCGGTAGCTCTTGGTGCGGAGCCAACGCCGGGTGCCCGTACGCTGCTTGCACTTTCTCGTCGCTACTCATTCAGCATTGGATTCACTGTGGGCGCTTCTACGGGAGATCCAAATCCAAATCCAAGTCCCGGTTCTGCTGTGGTGGTGAACGGCAGTTTTGAGAGTTCTGAAATTAATAATGGTGGCTTTGTTCAACTGACTAGTCTCGAGGGTTGGAGCGTTTCTGGCGGGGCCGAAATTTGGGCGAGTGGCTTCCTTGGGCAGTTGTCGGCAGAGGGTCAGCGTTTTATGGAGCTAGACGCCGGTGCGAATGTCGATGGTGTTTCACAGGTGGTGACGACCCAGGTTGGTCAGCGCTACCGGCTGATATTTGATGCCAAGCAACGCAATGGCACGGCTCCTGCCAGCAACGCGCTTGAGGTTCGAGTGGGTGGCAGTACGGTGCTGGCATTTACGCCTCGCAGTACTAGCTGGGAATCTGTGAGTCTCGTTTTCACCGGCACGGGCTCTGATGAGATCGGCTTCTTTGAGGCAGCATCTGGGAACGACTCTGTGGGCGCGCACCTCGATAACGTGCGAATCGAGACGGCTATTTTGCCTATTCAGACCGCAGACGCTGTCAGTCTGTGTAGTTCAGGCAACGCCAACCGGCTGGTGAACGGGAGCTTTGAGGAAACCAGCAATCCAGGGTTCGGTTCGGCGGCGGAGCTGATTACGAGTTTGGGTAGAACGAACAGCAGTGGTCGCTTCCTTGATCGACACACCGAGACCGACTTTCCGGGGTGGTTCGCAACTGGCGGCATAGCGCTGCAGCAGGGCGGGTTCTCTCAGGGAGGCACCTTGGAGCTCGGCACGGACGGGTTTCTCAATGTGAATGCCGTAGAAGGTACCGTTTTTGCCGAAATGGACGGTAATCACCACAATCAACTGGTGGCGGTCACCCCGGGCGAACGCCTGGACTGGGAGTTGAGCCATCGGGGGCGTCCGGGCACCGATTCGGTACGGGTGGCCATTGGTGCGCCGGGTAATCAGGCGGATCTGGCCGTGGCGTTCACGCCCAATCAGTTCTGGGTGACTCACCGCGGCAGCTACACGGTGCCTACAGGGGTCACACAGGTGATGTTTAGCGTATCGCCCTTTACAGCGGCCAACGGCGACATAGATTCGTCCAATTTGCTGGATGATGTGAAGCTCTGTAGCGCGAACTAGTCAGACGCTCGATATACTTTGAATCAGAGGTTCTCAGATGGTTGCCTCTGCTATTCATAGATGTATACTCCGGCTTCGCTGATGCGGGGTGGAGCAGTCTGGTAGCTCGTCGGGCTCATAACCCGAAGGTCGTGGGTTCAAATCCTGCCCCCGCTACCAAGTTCTGGAAGGCCTCTTTTTTCTTCTGATTCGTTACTGAAGCGGAATTAGAACAGGGGCCTTTTTCAGGGCGTGTTCAGGTGGTATTAGACTTTTCGACTGATTTCGATAAGTGCTGGTGCTGCCGCGACAACATTGATGTGATGTCGGATGCGGTCCTGATACCGCGGCGCCGCTCGCATTTTTAGGGTGGCTCACCGCATCGGTTGGGCGCCCGCTATCGACTGGGGCGTGTCGCCCAAAAGTGTCGATCTTATGTTTTAGATCAAAGTTGCCCCGGTCACGTTGCGACGGTTGAGTTGAGCAGTTTGCCCACCGTGCGGAGTTATGCCGCCACGGTGCGTTTGTGTCTCTGAACCGATTTGTTTTAGTGCTTTTTGTTTTTGTGTGTTTTGAATATCGGAGCCAGGTGACTTGAATCGCCGCGAGCAACAGATTGAAGAATTGATTGAGCCAGCTGTTGCTGCGCTCGGCTGTCGCGTGTGGGGAATAAATTATCTGTCGCAGGGCAAACATTCGATATTGCGCATTTATATCGAAAAAGCCGCAGGCGCTATTGAAAAAGCCGCTGCAACAACCGAAACACAGGCTGGTATTTCCATTGAAGATTGCGAACGCGTATCACGCCAAGTGAGCGAGTTGCTTGATGTGGAAGAGGCTATCAACGGCGAATACACACTCGAGGTTAGTTCTCCGGGTTTGGATCGTCAGTTGTTCCGTCCAGAGCAGTACGCTCGGGTATTGGGCGAAAAGTTAGACGTTCGTTTGAGTTTTCCTTTCGACGGACGCAAGAAATTTGTTGGCCAGCTCGTTGGCGTAGAAGACAACGAGGCGGTTATTCAAATCGATGGGGAGGAGTTTTTGCTGCCCATCGAAACAATTCAGAAGGCACAGGTAGTGCCCACTTTCGACGAGTCTGATCTGAAGCCTGCTAAGGGCAAAACAGATCGCCAACCGGAAAAGAAAGCATGAACGGTAAAGAAGTACTGTTGGTGGTAGAAACCGTAGCCCATGAGAAAGGTGTGCCCAAAGACGTGATCTTTGGTGCCATTGAACTCGCCCTGGCAACGGCAACCAAAAAGAAGTACGGCGAAGAGTCTGAGTTTCGCGTCGCGATTGATCGCGAAAGCGGCGACTACGAAACGTTTCGCACTTGGGAAGTGGTTAATATTCTCGAGGTTGAAGAGTTTAATAATCAGGCCAACCTAACGGTTGATCAGGCTCAAGAAAAAGAAGAGTCGCTAGAGCTTGGCGACTTTTACGAAGAGTCGGTCGAGTCGGTTGAGTTTGGTCGCATCGCAGCCCAAACCGCCAAGCAGGTTATTGTGCAAAAAGTGCGCGAAGCCGAGCGGGCTATGGTGGTTGAAGAGTACACGCCGAAGCTGAATACGCTGGTTAGCGGTACGGTTAAGAAGACGGGTCGCGATACCGTGATTGTCGATCTGGGTAATAACGCAGAAGCCATCTTGCTGCGCGATGCTCTGATTCCGCGTGAGACGTTTCGCATTGGCGACCGTTTGCGGGCGTTGTTGAAAGAGATTCAACCGGAAGCTCGTGGCCCTCAACTTTTGCTTACGCGCACCTCACCCGAAATGCTCATTGAGCTGTTTAAGGTTGAAGTGCCTGAGATCGCAGAAGACATTATTGAAATTCGCGGCGCAGCTCGTGATCCGGGCTCACGCGCAAAGATTGCGGTGCACACCAACGACGGTCGTATCGACCCGGTTGGTGCTTGTGTGGGAATGCGTGGTTCGCGCGTGCAGGCGGTGTCTGGCGAGCTTGCTGGTGAGCGTATCGACATTGTGCCCTGGAATGAAAACGCAGCGCAGCTGGCCATCAACGCCATGGCGCCAGCTGAAGTTGAGTCCATCATGCTTGATGAAGACACGCATGAGATGGACATTGCGGTAAATGAAGACAACCTTGCCCAGGCCATTGGTCGCGGCGGACAGAATGTCAGGCTCGCAAGCGACCTGACTGGCTGGAAGCTCAACATCATGACTGAAAATGATGCGATCGCTAAGCAGGAAGAAGAAGCCAAGACTTATGTTGGCGACTTCATGGAAAGCCTGGGCGTTGATGAAGATATGGCTGGTGTACTGGTCGAAGAAGGTTTTACCAGCGTCGACGAAGTAGCTTACGTTCCGATTGAGGAACTGTTGGCCATCGAAGGGCTGGATGAAGAGATTGTTGAAGAGCTGCGTAATCGCGCCAAAGACGCCATTCTGACGCGCGATCTTGCGTCAGAAGAAGCGTTGGGTGATGTGCAGCCCGCTGATGATCTGCTGAACATGGAAGGCATGGAACGCGAACTTGCGTTCAAGCTTGCGGCCAACGAAGTGGTCACCATGGAAGATCTTGCAGATTTAGGTGTGCCTGACCTTCTTGATATTGACGAAGCGATTGGCGAAGAGAGAGCGGCAGCACTGATTATGACAGCGCGCGCGCCGTGGTTTGAAGATGATGCGGAAACTGAAGAGACAGCGGCCTAAGGGCTGTTGGATCTACGGTAGTCGAACGCAGTAACGAGCAAGCAGGCAGGTAAGAGGATAAGAATGTCGGAACAAACGGTCAAACAACTCGCAGAGACAGTTGGTGCACCGGTTGAGCGTCTGCTTTCACAAATGAAAGACGCAGGCCTGCCTCATACCAGTGAAGGCGATATCGTATCGGACGAGGAGAAGCAGACGCTTTTGCAGTCTTTGCGAAAGTCGCACGGTGGCGCTTCGGAATCAAAGCCGAAGCAAATCACCATGAAGCGCAAGCAAACAGGCACGCTGAAAGCGGGCGGTGGTCGCGGCGCTCGTACGGTTAACGTCGAAGTTCGTAAGAAGCGTACTTTTGTTAAGCGCACAGAAGCGGAACCGGATGCGCCTGAAGAACTTGTGGACGAGGAAGCGTTGGTCGAAGACGCAGCTGTTGTCGACGCTCCAGAGCCTGTGGTTGAAGCTGCAGTTGAAGCCCCCGTTGAAGCGAGTGTTCCTGAACCGGAAGTTATCCCGGAGCCCGAACCGGAGCCAGAACCTGAGCCGGAGCCAGAACCGGAGCCAGAACCCGAGCCAGAGCCCGAGCCAGAACCAGAACCAGAACCTGAGTCAGCACCAGCTGCTCCTGCTGCGCCTCCGAAGCGTATGAGTGCGGTAGAGAGAGAGCGTGCGCGTAACCGCGAAATTGAAAACTCTCGGATCGCCGCCTCAGAGAAGTCGAAGCGCGAAGAAGAGTCACGTAAAGAAAGCGTTACCCGTGCTCGCGAAGAGAAAGAGCGCGTTCGAGTGGCGGCGGAAGAAGCTGAGAAGAAACGTAAGGCAGCTGCAGCAGTAGCTCCCAAGAAAGAGTCGCCAGCCAATCAGGCGGCTAAGGTGCAGGCTGAAGCCCAGGCTGCCGAGAAAGGCGGGCGTCGTGGCGCTGGCAAAGACAAAGACAAGAACAACCGTCGCGATCGCGGTGGCCCTCGAGGCCGCGGTGGTCGGCGCGAGTTGTCGCTGAAAGGCGACAAGCGCCGTACCAAGCGCCGCGCGACTACCGTGCATGTTGAAATGCAGGGTGGTGATTTCGAGAAGCCGACTGAGCAAAAGCAGATAAACGTCGAAATGGGCGACATGATTACTGTTGGTGAACTCGCTCAACAGATGTCAATCAAAGCTGGCGGTGTTATCAAAGTGCTGATGGGGCTTGGCGTGATGGCCACCATCAACCAGGTACTCGACCAAGATACGGCAACACTGGTTGTCGAAGAAATGGGTCACAGCGTTAAGATCGTTTCTGACGACGCCATCGAGCAAGCGCTTGAAGAGCAGTTGGCGATAGTTGGTGACGCCGAACCGCGTCCACCGGTTGTTACTGTGATGGGTCACGTTGACCACGGTAAAACGTCGCTACTCGATTACATTCGAAAGGCGCGTGTTACCTCTGGTGAGGCTGGCGGAATTACCCAGCACATCGGTGCTTACAACGTCACGATTCCGCAGGGACAGATCAGTTTTATCGACACACCTGGGCACGCAGCCTTTACTTCAATGCGTGCACGTGGCGCCAAGTCGACAGACGTTATTATTCTGGTTGTTGCCGCAGATGACGGTGTAATGCCGCAAACCAAAGAAGCCGTACAGCATGCAAAAGCAGCTGGCGTGCCGATTGTGGTTGCGGTTAATAAGATGGATTTGGAAGGTGCGGATCCGGAGCGCGTTAAGAACGAGCTTGCCGCCTTTGAGGTTATCCCAGAAGAATGGGGTGGCGACACACAATTCATGCCAGTGAGTGCGCTCACCGGTGACGGCGTAGATGCGCTGCTTGAGTCCGTGTTGTTGCAGGCGGAACTGCTTGAGTTACAAGCGGTGCCCGATGCTCCTGGTCGTGGTGTGGTTATTGAATCAAGACTCGACCGCGGTCGAGGCCCCGTTGCTACTGTGCTGGTACAAAACGGTACGCTGAAGCAAGGCGACATTATTCTTGCCGGCGAATATCACGGTCGCGTACGCGCCATGATTGACGATAAGGGTACGCAAGTTAAAACAGCAGGGCCGTCCATGCCGGTTGAGGTCTTAGGGCTTAACGGTACGCCGGGCGCCGGTGACGAATTTGGCGTAGTGACTGACGAGAAGCAGGCTCGCGAGCTTGCTGAGTTCCGCTCTGACAAGGTGACGGAACAACGCCAGGCACAACAACAGGCTGCCAAGATCGAAAACATGTTTGCGAACATGAAAGAAGGCGAGAAGCGCGTTCTTAAACTGGTTATTAAAGCGGATGTGCGCGGCTCGCTCGAAGCGATCATGCAGGCCTGTGCCGAAATCGGTAACGATGAAGTGTCTGTGCAGATACTGGGGTCTGGTGTTGGTGGTATCACTGAATCAGACGCCAATATGGCTCTGACCTACGGTGCTGCGATATTTGGTTTCAATGTGCGTGCCGATGGCGCCGCAAAGAGCTTTATCGAACGCGAGAATATGGACTTGCGCTATTACAGCGTGATCTATGAATTGCTCGATGACGTTAAGCAAATTCTGTCTGGCATGTTGTCGCCAGAGATTCGCGAAGAGATCGTGGGCATTGCGCTTGTTAAAGACGTGTTCCGTTCGCCGAAGTTTGGTCAGATCGCGGGTTGTATGGTGAACGAAGGTACGGTTTACCGAAACAAGAAGATCCGTGTGCTGCGCGAGAACGTGGTGATCTACGAAGGCGAGTTGGAATCTTTGCGTCGCTTTAAAGACGATGTGAATGAGGTTCGCAGCGGTACTGAGTGTGGTATTGGTGTTAAGAACTACACCGACGTTAAAGCGGGTGACCAGATTGAAGTGTTCGAAGCGACCGAAGTGGCGCGAACTCTTGATTAAGTTCTTGATTAAGCGCTTTATTGAGTGTGGCGTGTCTAAAAGACGGGTAACACCCTAACGTGCAGAGACGAGAGTCTAGTCGTGAGGTTCGTGTGGCCGACTTTGTTCGGGACGAGCTGTCGCAGATCATTCGCCTGGAAATGCGCGATCCGCGAGTATCCTTCGTTAGCGTGAATGACGTGAAGGTCAGTCGCGATCTTTCCTACGCTGAGGTGTATGTGTCGTCGTACAACACGCCGACACCAGAAGATCAGGCAGATCTGATTGAAGCGCTTAATGGTGCGGCTGGATATTTTCGGTCGACGCTGGCGAAGCGCCACAGTATGCGGACCACACCTAAACCAAGATTTCACTACGACAAACTGTCGGAAGAAGGCCCAAGACTGGACGCACTTATTCAAAAAGCGGTTGCGCAGGATGAGGCGAATGCATCTCCAGAGACCGATTCCGATAGCAGTTCTGATAGTAGTGTAGGGACGAGCGAAGAATGAGGCGTGGTAAGAACAGAGGGCGCAACATCAGCGGTGTTCTGATCATTGATAAAGAGATCGGCTGCACCTCCAACGATGTTGTGCAGTTTGCCAAGCGTTTGTATGGCGCGCGCAAAGTCGGCCACACCGGTAGTCTCGACCCTTTGGCAACTGGCGTTTTACCGCTGTGTTTCGGCGAAGCCACCAAGTTTTCGCAATATCTGCTGACATCAGACAAGGTTTATCTCACCCGCTTTAAGTTGGGTGTAGCAACCGCCAGTGGTGACGCTGAAGGTGATGTGATTGCTGAGAAGCCGGTGCCAGAGTTGACCGACGAGCAAGTCGAAACGGCGCTTGATCAGTTTCGTGGCGAGATCAGTCAGATCCCCTCGATGTTTTCGGCGTTGAAGCACAAAGGCCAGCCACTCTATAAGTTGGCTCGACAAGGTATTGAAGTCGAACGCGAGCCGCGGCAGGTCATGATTTTTTCTAACGAATTGATTGAACGTACTGAAGATACCCTGCTGGTGAAAATTCACTGCTCCAAGGGTACTTATGTGCGCAGCATCGCTGAAGATCTTGGCGAGTTGTTAGGTTGTGGTGCTCACGTTATCGAGTTGCGGCGGCTGCAGGCAGGACCGTACGACGAAGCTGATCTGGTGACGGTTGCGCAACTTGAAAAGGCCAAAGAAGAAGGCAACCTCGACGACTTTCTGCAGCCGGTGTCCACCGCTGTTAGCCAGTGGCCAGAAGTGAAGTTGTCAGAAAGCAGCAGTTTTTATGTTCGTCAGGGGCAACCTGTACAGGTGGCGCATGCGCCCACTGAAGGTTGGGTGCGACTGACGGAATCGGCAAGCTCCGATGAGAATGGTATTTTCATCGGTGTTGGCGAAGTATTAGACGACGGACGAGTGGCCCCACGGCGGCTTGTCGTTAACTGAGAACTCGAACGACTGTACGTGTGCGCGGTTGTTCATTAAGAGTTTTGCACATTGATTGGAGGTAACTATGGCTTTATCAGCCGAGAAGAAGAACGAGATTGTTAACGAGTACAAGCGCGATGAGAGCGACACAGGTTCGCCCGAAGTCCAAGTTGCTTTGCTGACTCACAATATCAACTCACTGCAAGACCACTTTAAGGATCACAAGAAAGATCACCACTCCCGTCGGGGATTGATCCGCATGGTGAATCAGCGCAGGAAGCTACTGGACTACCTGAAAAAGAAAGACGCAGAAAGATATGCGGATCTAATTAAGCGCCTGGGCCTTCGTCGATAAGGCAGCGCAAAGAAAGAGAAGAGGAAAAGAACATGATAGATATGACGATAGTTAAAAGAGAATTTAAATACGGCGAGCACGATGTTGTGCTCGAAACGGGGCGCATTGCTCGTCAGGCGACTGGCGCAATTATGGCCAGCATGGGCGGCACTGTTGTTCTGTGTACCGTTGTAGGTAACAAGCGTGCGAAGCCTGGTCAGCCATTCTTCCCGTTGACGGTTAATTACCAGGAAAAGACATACGCTGCGGGTAAAATCCCCGGTGGTTTCTTCCGTCGTGAAGGTCGTCCTACTGAGAAAGAAACGCTCACATCGCGTTTGATCGATCGGCCGATTCGCCCACTGTTTCCAAAAGGCTTCATGAATGAGGTGCAGGTTATCTGTACCGTGATGTCTGTTGAGAAAGGCATGGACGCAGACGTCATCGGCATGATCGGTGCATCTGCTGCTCTGGCTATTTCTGGCATTCCCTTTGATGGCCCTATCGCCTGTGCGCGAGTTGGCTTCAAAGATGGCGAATACCTGCTGAACCCGAGCTACGAAACGCTCGAAACTTCAGACCTGAACATGGTTGTTGCTGGCACTAAAGACGCCGTACTGATGGTTGAGTCGGAAGCCAAAGAGCTGACCGAAGACCAGATGTTAGGTGGCGTGCTGTTCTGTCATCAGGAAATGCAGATTGTTATCGATGAGATCAGCGCGCTGGCAGCAGAGTGCGGCAAGCCTCGTTGGGACTGGGAATCACCAGCCGTCAACGAGGCGCTGCTTGGCGAAGTGAAAGGCAAGGTTGAAGCTGATATCGGCACGGCCTATCGCATCACCGACAAGATGGATCGTCAGGCTCGCATGGGCGAAGTCAAAACGGCATTTATGGCGTCGATGGAAGACACCGACCACGACTCAGGCGAGCTTGGTAGCCTCTTTAGCAAAGTTGAGAAAGAACTTGTACGTAAGCGCGTACTCGATGGCGAGCCTCGTATCGATGGTCGTGATCTGCGTACTGTTCGCGGCATTCAGGTTGAAGTTGGCAGTCTCGATAAGACACACGGTTCTGCGATTTTCACCCGTGGTGAAACTCAGGCAATTGTTGTAGCTACCCTAGGTACGCTGCGTGACTCTGCGCTCATCGAAGGGCTCGAAGGCACATACAAAGACCAGTTCATGCTGCACTACAACTTCCCTCCTTACTCAGTTGGCGAAGCCGGCTTTATGGGTGGTCCTAAGCGTCGTGAGATTGGTCACGGTCGTCTTGCACGTCGTGGTGTTGCCGCGGTGCTACCAGATGGTGAAGAGTTCCCGTACACACTTCGTGTTGTGTCGGAAATTACGGAATCTAACGGTTCATCATCAATGGCTTCAGTTTGTGGCACATCGCTCGCTCTGATGGACGCTGGCGTTCCGCTGACTGCTCCTGTTGCCGGTGTTGCAATGGGCCTGGTTAAGGAAGGCAACCGTTACGCTGTACTGACTGACATTCTGGGTGACGAAGATCACCTGGGCGACATGGACTTTAAGGTTGCTGGTACCGCCAAAGGTGTTACCGCGCTGCAGATGGACATTAAGATCCAGGGCATCACAGACGAGATCATGGAAGCTGCTCTCGAGCAGGCCAACGAAGCGCGTTTGCACATCCTTGGTGAAATGAACAAGGTGCTCGATAAGTCTCGCGATGAGATTTCTGACAACGCCCCATCCATGACCATTCTCAAGGTTCACCCGGACAAGATCCGCGACATCATCGGTAAGGGTGGTGCAACCATTCGCTCGATTGTTGAGGAAACCGGCGCTGAGATTGATATCCAGGACGACGGCAGCGTACGCATTTACGCAGCTACTGGCGAATCAAAGGCAGCGGCAGTAAATCGTATTGAGGAAATCACGGCAGAAGCCGAGGTTGGCCGCATCTACAACGGTCGTGTTGAACGCATCGTCGACTTCGGCGCATTCATCAACATTATTCCGGGTAAGGATGGTCTGTTGCACATCTCTCAAATCGCTGAAGAGCGTGTTGAGAACGTCACTGACTTCCTGAAGGAAGGCCAGATGGTTGATGTGGTAGTACTGGATGTGGACGCTCGCGGTCGCATCAAGCTGTCGATGAAAGAAGTTGCCAACTACCAGAGCGAAGCCGAAGGCTAAAACCGGAAAGCTGAAGCTACGAAGCGGGGGTCAGAATTAGTTTGCGTAGCCGCAGGCGCTTCTGACCCCCTTTTTTTATGGGAAATGCTAAGTTACCGCTATTCTGAGGGGAGGATGTCACATGACTCGACTCACAATTTGCGTCGCCTTTGCGACTCTCACACTTATTACCTCCGAGCCTGTTAAGGCTGATTCTTACACCACGCCACGCACCTTCTACAACCAACCCGACCTCCAGGGCACCTGGACCAACGGCACCTTCACCACCCTCGAACGCCCCGACAATGTTGATGCACTCGTGCTCAGCGAAGCCGAAGCGCGGGCGATGGTTGCCCAGCGTAACGAGTTCTACGAAGGCTACGATGAGCCGGATAAGGTGGACGGCAAGCTTGCGGAATCATCAGACCCAGGCGGCTACAACACCTTCTGGATGGACGAAGGGAGCAACCTTGCCTACCTCGATGGGAACTACCGTTCCTCGATCATCGTGCACCCGGAAGACGGTCAAATTCCGTATAAGTGGAGCTCGCTCTATCGACGCTATCGCGACCTCATTCAACTAACCCGCATGGACGGCCCTGAGTTAAGGCCACTTGGTGAGCGTTGTATTGTTGGCTTTGGATCGACCGGTGGGCCGCCTATGTTGCCGGTGCTGTACAACAACAACTATCAGATCGTGCAGAGCAAAGATCACGTATTGATTCTTGTTGAAATGAACCACGACGTCCGCACGATTCGTCTCAACAGCAAACACCCGCCCGTAACGGTTACGAAGTGGTTAGGCGATTCAATTGGTTGGTGGGAAGGCGATACGCTGGTCGTGGAGACGACCAACTTTCATCCGGGGCAGGGCATTCGCGCATCCCTCAAACATTTGATCTACGCAACTGATGCGTTAAAAGTGACCGAACGGTTTACGCGAACCTCAACGAGCGCCATCAAGTATGAGTTTTCGATGGATGACCCCAGCGTGTACTCGGAGGTTTGGCGGGGTGAGTTGCCGCTGCGTAAGCATGACGAGCAAATCTACGAATATGCCTGTCACGAGGGCAACTACGCCATGCCCGGCATTCTGGCCGGTGCTCGTCGCGAAGAAGCGGACGGGGTAGAGAAGACGTTTATCCAAAAAGTTGCTGCGTTTGTAGGGGACTGAAGCCGGCCGATTGCCAAATTGGGCTTTGAATAAGGCCTGGTTTCCAATATTTAGTGGAATACCACCAATTATTGTTCATGCATTGACCTAGATAGAGCCATCCCTGCAAGGTACTGGCCTTAGATCTAGCGGGCACCTGCCGCTGTAATGCCCCTTTTCTTGAGCACAGTTTTTTGCAATCAGCACAGCTTGTCGAGGCGCTCTACATCCGTTACCGAAGTCCCTTGCTCGCCGTCATTGGCCGTTATGTCAGATGCCCTAACGAGCGAGAGGACGTGCTGCACGATGTATTCTTGCGCGTGCAAAGGTCGTTGCCTGGATTCAGAGGCGACTCGGCTCTGTATACCTGGCTTTACCGCATCGCGATTAACACATCGATAAACCACGTCCGCAGCTTCGGCTATCGATCGGTTTTGTTGAAAAAAGATGAAGACGAGTATGTACCCCAACTTCCTGATATTGATGATCCGGAAAGCCTTGCGATCGCGGCCGAGTCCGCTGAGCGCGTAGCTGCGGTTATGGCGCAGCTGGAGTGGACTAGTAAGGATGCCTTTCTACTATCTAGTCGAGTTGGTTTATCCTACGAGAGCATTGCAGATCTGCTCGACTGCCCAATTGGCACAGTGCGATCCAGAATATTCCGCACGCGCGAGAATTTGCGCCGGAGTATTGAGCTAGTTTGAAAGCAGCCGTTGGGTTTGGCGCGGGCGTTACATGGGTGATCTGCTGTTGCTGTTTTACCCCGAATTTCTATTATGGTTTTGCTGCTGACTAGGTATGGATGAACTGATTTTGAATCCCATCGTTGAGAACGTGCTCAAAAACTACTCGCTTCAAGACAATTTTTGTTTGTACTGCCGGGGTGTTGTAGAGGTTATGGCGATAGATCACGCCGGGCTTGCGCAGCTAACGGCCGACGGCCAGCAGTTTCAGGTTATGGCGGAATGGTCGGTTGAAGAAAAAAATCTTTCTCCTGGAAGACGTTTTCCTCGCGCGGGTACGGTTGGCGATCTGGTGCTGCGACAGTCGGGTTACTTTTCGGGGCCAACTATCGATGCGGTTCGCGCGTTTCCGGAAACCCAAGATTCATTGTCTGCGGGCGGGTACCAGTCCAACTTTGTTGCGCGAGTGCGAGACGCGCCCGGCATGTTGGTCTTTATGCTGAGTCGACAGCCGACCGTGTTGGCCAATGATAATGCAAGGCTGATCGAACAAAGTCTTGGCCACTTACGCGAGCTTGTCGACAGTTCGTCGCGGATGACCGAGTTGTTAGATTTCGACGATGAGCTTAAGCGCAACGTCGGAGAATTTCTTACTGACTATTCAGCGCAGAATGGCCGTCATCCAACCCTTAAGCAAATTGAGCGCGCCTATTTGCAACACCTTAGCCAGACGAGTCGCTTTCGAGTGGAAGGTGTTTTGGGCGGTGCGAGTCTCTCAGGCCTAAAACCAAGTACTTTGCGTTATAGGCTCGAGCGCCTGAACAATGGTGGTTAGACGCGTCGTTTTACCAGGCGTGTTCTTCACCTTCCCAGGTCCAGAATTTCCCAGATTGTTCCATCGTCATTCTGTCGATTAGCCGGAACAATCCCTCAGCGCTTTCCTCGACTGAAAGGTCAGCGCCCGCACCACCCATATCAGTTCGAACCCACCCTGGGTGCACGGGGCAAACCACAATGCCATCAGCTTCCAGTTCCATCGATAAAACTTGCATAACCTTGTTTACGGCTGCCTTTGAGCTTCTGTAAGCGTGGGAACCTTTGCTTTTTCGGCTGAGGGCCCCCATCTGTGATGACAGAGTAATCGCTCTGGGTCGTTTTGAGAGACGCAGGTTGCTAAGAAAAGTGGTGACCAATTTAAACGGCGCCATCGTGTTTACTTCGAAGGCCTCGGCCCATGCTGTGTAATCCATATTCTCGAGCGACTGCTGGTCGCCGCCCATGGTTCCAGCATTGTTGATAAGTGCATCGATGGGCTGGTTGCCGACGTTGGTTGCGAGCTTACGGACTGAATGGCTGTCAGTCACTTCTAATGCGTAGATTGTTAGATTTGCATTGTCAGTGAGCGATTGCAGTAGCGTCGCGCTATCTGGCGCTCGACAGGTAGCCAGCACGCGATGCCCTGCGCTGAGAAAACGCCTTGTCAGCTCAAGCCCGATACCTCTATTGGCGCCGGTGATCAAAATGGTTTCCTGTGACATCGAGTTTGCCTTTGCGTTTGCGCGATGGGGAGGAAGAGGGTTAGTTTTTCTTGCGTAGCTCGCCGTAAAAAAGTTCTTCCACAAATTCAACGCACTTGAACTGCTGTAGCTCGGCGTCTTTACCGATTCGCTTGTACAGCGTCATGCTCATGTTCCAGGGTTCTGTGAAGGTTACGGGGTCTTCGATTTTAGCGTCGTAACGCATCGTGCCTGGCCCGGTAAGCGTATAGCGCTCGGTCACTTTTAACTGGTCACTGTGGTGGTTGCCAGCACGGTCAAACCAAGTCTGGTCATTTTGTCCGGTGACCTCGATCACCAAAGTTTCGCCTTCCCAGCGCCCGTAGGATTGCCCCATCCATGAATCAATGGGCGCTTCGCCTGGGTCTTGCAGATAGATGTTGCGGACAGCGCCCGCGTATTCGTAACTGAACAGCAATGCGCTGGCACTTTGGGCGATTTGAAACGGGTAGGGCATGTAGTTGGCGCGCGGAATACCTGGCAGGTAACATTTTATCTCGGGGTCTTGGGTTAGCCAGTTGGTTTGGTTGTCCTGCTTTTTGGCGAGCGCTTCTGGCTTGTACGGAATGTGGTCACCCTCAACAACACCAGCTCCACCGGGTACCGCGCCGATACTGCCGAGCGCGACGATCGCGGGTGCAGGCACTGGGCCGAAGTCGCCCTTAACCGTTGCGAGGGCCGCTCGTGCGGCGTGGGGTTCAATGTCGTAGTTGGCGCGGTTTAGTACTTGCCACACGCCATTCAGATCGGGCTTGCCACCGGGGCCGAGGGGCGCGCTGTAGTCTTGCGCTAGCGCGTGTTGAACGCTCAGTATGCTGCAGAACACGAGTGAGAGACCTGTGAGTATCCGGTTCGGCATAGTAAAAGTCCTTCTAGAAAGCGGCCACACGCGCCAGCGCATTGTGGCGGATATTCATGTGAAACAGACTGTAATCGTACAGGTGCATGCTGTTGCCAAGCATGCGTTGTGGAAACGAGTCCGATCGAAGGTCGGGAATAAACAGGTTGCCGTCTTTGCACTGGGCGTCAGCAGCACCCGGCTCAACCACTAAGGCGGTAATATCTTCACCCTCTTGCGCCTGGCCGTAAGCGGCGTAACCGATCGCACCGGCGTTGAGTTCGTGTGCGCCGTAGCTGTCGTCGTTGCTCCAGTTCAGCGGATTGACGCAGAGTAGGTTGTCGATGCCCGCGAAGGCACCGCGACCGTTACCGTCAATAGCGTTCCAGCCGACGGCACAGCCCGTCTGTGTCGCGCTGCTGCAGACGGGCACGCCGCCGAGGTCGGCCGCTGTGATTGAGAAGCCGATGAGATAGGCCGCAACCAGCCGCTTACGCAACGCGGTATTGGCAATCTCTTCCGCAAGCAGGCGGGCGCCGTGTTTGGTGCCCTGTGAATGGCCGGCGAGCAGAAAGGGAGAGTCGGCTGGAATGCGTTGCAAGAATTCGCGGAAGGCGCTCACAACGTCGGTGTAGGCAAGCTCAAGCGCCTGAGTTGCGTTGTCGCCGTCTTCGATAAATGAATAGAAGGTGGCTTGGCGATAGCGTGGTGCAAACACGCTACAACAGCTATTGAACGCTGCGGCCTGATGGCGCAGAACACGCTGGTCGACAATCCAGTTAGCGGTCTCGTCATCAAGCGGCTGGTTCCAGCTAGCCTTGTTCAGATAGCTGGTGGGGTGGATGAAAAACACGGGTGTGTCGCCAGCGGGCGTGGCGGGGACCTGTGCCGGGCGCTCATCAGCTGGGTCTTGGGTTGCTGGCAGGGCAGCCCATGCCGCGTTGCTGGAGTAGTCGGGGGCGAGGGGTGAGGGGTGGTCGGCGAAGTTGTGGTCTGGCCCAATTTGCCAGGCCATAGCGCCGCCAAGTAACTCACCGCGAAACAGGTAACCCAATACAGCGAGTAGAAGAAAAACCAGGCCGGTGTAAAGGAACCCTCGCTTACTGCCCGGGTTTGCTTCTATCGTCATCGATTTGCTCTATTGGCGATTAAATCATCAACAACAGCGGGGTCTGCGAGTGTTGAAGTATCGCCCAGATTGTCGAGTTCGTTGGCGGCGATCTTGCGCAATATGCGTCGCATAATTTTGCCCGAGCGAGTTTTGGGGAGACCTGGGGCGTATTGAATGACGTCGGGGTTGGCGATGGGGCCAATCTCTTTTCGTACCAGTGCAACGAGCTCTTTCCGCAGGGCCTCAGGATCGCTGTTTTCGCCCTGCATAAGCGTCACATAGGCGTAAATGCCTTCACCCTTGATATCGTGCGGGAAGCCGACAACAGCCGCTTCTGCGACAGCCTCGTGCAGTACCAGAGCGCTTTCTACTTCGGCGGTGCCCATGCGGTGGCCGGACACGTTCATCACGTCGTCGACTCTTCCGGTAATCCAGTAATAGCCGTCCGCATCGCGGCGCGCGCCGTCGCCGGTGAAGTACCAGGGCTTATAGGTGCTGTAGTAAGTATCAATCGCCCGTTGGTGGTCGCCGAACACCGTGCGAATCTGGCCCGGCCAGCTGCCGGTGATCACCAGGTTGCCCGAGGCCTCTACGGTTTCAATAAGTTTGCCGTCGGTATCAACCAGTGCGGGCTTGACGCCAAAGAAGGGGCGGCTGGCCGAGCCCGGTTTGAGTTCTGTCGCGCCGGGCAGTGGGGTAATCATGATGCCGCCGGTTTCGGTCTGCCACCAGGTGTCAACGATGGGGCAGCGGCCTTCGCCAACAACCCGGTGATACCACTCCCATGCCTCTGGGTTGATGGGCTCTCCTACGGTACCTAGCAGGTGCAATGACGCTCGACTTGAGGCGGTGACAAGATCATCACCCTGGGCCATCAACGAACGCAACGCGGTTGGGGCGGTGTAAAAAATATTCACCTTGTGCTTGTCGACAACCTGCCAGCAACGACCGGCATCGGGATAGGTGGGCACCCCTTCGAACATCAGTGTTGTTGCGCCGTTAGCCAGCGGTCCATACACGATGTAACTGTGGCCGGTGATCCAGCCCACATCAGCGGTGCACCAATAGATGTCGCCATCCTGATAATCAAATACGTACTTGTGGGTCATGGCGGCATAGAGCGCGTAACCGCCGCTGCCGTGCTGTACGCCTTTGGGTTTACCGGTAGAACCAGACGTGTAGAGAATGAACAGAGGGTCTTCGCTGTCCATCACTTCGGGTTCGCAGGTGCTGGGTTGGGCGTCGGTCAGTTCGTGGTACCAGACATCTCGTGACTCGTTCCAGGGCACGCTGGCGCCAGTGCGTTTGACGTTGACGACCGTGTGCACGTTGGGACAGTCAGCCAGTGCTTCGTCAGCGTTCACTTTCAGTGGTATGGGTTTGCCGCCGCGCAGGCCTTCGTCTGCGGTGATAACAACCTGGCAGTCAGAATCGAGAATACGGTCTTTTAGTGATTGTGGTGAGAAGCCACCAAAGACAACGGAGTGCACCGCGCCGATGCGTGCGCACGCGAGCATGGCGTAGGCCGCTTGCGGCACCATGGGCATATAGATGCAAACCCGGTCGCCTTTTTTAACGCCGCGCGCGCGCAGGCCGTTGGCTAGTTTGCACACTTCGTCATGTAACTGCTGATAGGTAATAGAGGCGTCTTCAGCTGGGTCGTCACCTTCCCAAATAATAGCGACTTGCTCTGCGCGCTTGGGCAGGTGGCGGTCGATGCAGTTGTAACTGACGTTGAGGGTTGCGCCCTCAAACCAGCTGACGTTGCCGTTTGGCAGGTCTTCGCTGTGAACGGTATGCCATGGGGAATACCAATCCAGAAATTCGTTGGCGCGGTCAGCCCAAAAGGTGTCAGTGTCGTTTACCGACTGCGCGTACAGACGCTGGTAGTCGGCGTCGTTCATTAGGGTTCGAGCCTGCATCGCGGCGGGGACGGGGTAGCGTTTTTCTGCACTCATGATGTGGATGATCTCGATTGGCTGATAATGTGATCGATCAGGCTTTGGCTAGTGGCGCCTTTGTTTTGCAAGCGCTGGGTGCCAGCGATGGCGGGGTAGATGCCATCAGCGAGTTTTTTGCCTAGCTCTACGCCCCATTGATCGAAGGAATTGATGTTCCAAAGAATGCCCTGACAAAACACTTTTTGCTCATACAGTGCGAGCAGCGTGCCCAAGGTATGTGGTGTTAGTGCATCGAGCAGTATTGTTGTTGTTGGATGGTTGCCCGCCACAAACCGTTGAGGGTCTTCGGTGTCGTCGCCAAACTGCATGGCTTCGGCCTGGGCGAGCATGTTTGCTAGCTGCCAGTCGTGATGATCGGCAAACTCATGGTCAGGTACACAGGTGCCAATAAAGTCGGCGGTGAAGGAACGATTGCCCTGATGCAGCAGTTGATGAAATGAATGCTGGCCGATCGATTCTTCGCCACCCCAAAGCACAGGCATGGTTGGGTAGTTCACCGTGTTGCCGTCGCGGTCGACCGACTTGCCGTTGCTTTCGGTTTCGAGCTGTTGCAGATAGTCAGGTAGCAACGCCAGGCGGCGTTCGTAGGCAAGCACGGCCAGCGACTCTGCGCCTCTGAAGTTGTAGTTGTAGATGCCGATCAGTGCCATAAGCACCGGCAAGTTCTCAGCGAAAGGTGCATGCGCCAGATGTTGATCGAGTTCATGAGCGCCGGCGAGTAGTTGTGCAAACTCTGCCTCACCGAGTGCGAGCATTAATGGCAAGCCGACGGCAGACCACAGGGAATAGCGGCCGCCAACCCAGTCCCACATAGCAAACAGGTTTTCTTTCGGCATGCCAAATTCGGCAGCTGCCTCAAGGTTGCTGGTTACGGCAACAAAATGCTGCTCGATGGCATTAAGGTCGCCCGTTCGCTCGATAAACCATGAACGGGCGGTGCTCGCGTTCATCCGAGTTTCAAGTGTGTTGAACGACTTGCTGACGACAATAAACAATGTTGTTTCAGGGTCGAGCGCGTGCAGTGCATCGCGTGCGGCGTGGCCGTCGAGGTTAGCCAGAAACGTAACCTGCAGTGGGTCGGTTGGCTTGCTCAGCGCCCGATACGCAAGCTCTGGACCAAGGTGTGAGCCACCAATGCCGATGTGCACTATTTGACGGATGGCCTTGCCCGTGTAACCGCGCCATTGGTTGGTTCTAACGGCGGTGACAAACGCAGCCAAGCGCTCGCTCTCGGTTTCAATGATGTCTGCGACCGCCGCGGGGCGAGCTTGGTGGGGTGCGCGCAGCGCGGAGTGCAGCACGGCGCGGCCTTCGCTTTGGTTGATGGTTTCGCCGGTCAGCTGCGCTTGAATTGCGTCTGCGAGTTTGGATTGCTGCGCAAGCGCTAATAATTCTGAAAGTACGGGTTGGCTAACCAATTGGCGCGAAAAGTCAGCAAATAGACCACCGACACGCAGGCTGGGTGTTGCGGTGGCTGTTGAGTCTGATGGCTCAGCATGGCCTTTGGCCAGGTTGGCGAGCGCTTGCCAGGCCGGCAGTTCGGTAGGGGTCATGCGCGTGCAGCTCCGATGTTGTCTATTAGTCGTGCACCACCCAGACGGGCGGCTGCGAGAATGCGTAAGTGGTGAGTGGTGTCGCTTGGCGCGGCCAGAGTGTCTGCGTCACGTACTTGAATGTAGTCGGGCTCAAAGCCTGCCTTGCGGAGGCTGGCGATGCCCGCAGTTTCAAGCTCGGCGTAGTTGCGGTTACCTGCGGCGAGTGCGGTTGCAATCGTTTGCAGCGTTGTTTGTAGCAGTGGCGCGATGGTGCGTTCGGCGGCCGTTAAATACTGATTGCGACTCGACAAGGCCAGGCCATCGTCGGCACGTACGGTGGGCACGCCTTGGACATCGACGGGAACGTTCAGCTGCCGGGAAATCGTTTTGAGCAACAGCAGTTGCTGAAAATCTTTCTCACCAAAAAACGCTGAATGCGGTTGCACAATGTTGAACAACTTTAAAACAACAGTACCAACGCCATCAAAATGCCCGGGGCGGTGTTCGCCGCACAGAAGGTTGGCCAGATAAGGGAGTTTCACTTCTACATGGGTGTCCTGGCCGTCTGGGTACATCTCGGCAACACTGGGCGCAAAGATCAGATCAGCGCCGACATCGGCTACGGCCTCTGCATCTGCACTTAAGGTGCGCGGGTAAGAATCAAAATCTTCGTCGGGACCAAACTGCAGTGGGTTGACGAAGATTGAAACAACACTTTTTGTGTGTTGTTCGCGGGCCGCCTTGACCAATTGTAGATGACCCGAATGCAGGTTGCCCATGGTTGGCACGAGTGCAATCGTTTCGCCCTGCTGCTTCCAGCCGGTGGTGATCTTGCGCAGGTCATCGATAGAGTGTGCGATATGCATCAGCGGCAGCGTCTACTTGAAAGTGTGCTCAGGACCAGGGAAGACGCCGCTGTGGACGGCGGCGGCATATGCCTCGAATGCGCCAGGCAAACCGTTGGTGCTCTCCGGTAAAAAGTTCTTCACAAATTTGGGGACGCGAATGCTTGAGGGCGTAATGCCAAGCATGTCGTGGACAACCATGATCTGGGCATCGGTAGTTGGGCCCGCGCCAATGCCGATGACCGGAATTTTCAATGCCTTGGTAATGTCTTCAGCAAGGCCGGTTGGCACGCACTCAAGCAACAGCAGTGACGCGCCGGCTTCTTCGAGAATTTTGGCTTCGTCGATCATGGTGTGAGCCTGTTCAGGATCACGCCCTTGTACGCGATAGCCGCCAAGACGATTAATCGATTGGGGCGTGAGACCCATGTGCGCACATACCGGTATACCGCGCTCTGTAAGCAACCGAGTTGATTCTGAAAGCCAGGCGCCACCTTCGAGCTTGACGATGTGCGCGCCGGCCCGCATCAAGGTTGCAGCACTTTCAAGTGATTGTTGTTCTGAGGCGTAACTCATGAATGGCAGATCGGCCATAATCGCTGCGCCGTTGTTGCCGCGCCGCACACAGTTCATGTGGTACACCATGTCGTCCATCGTCACAGGCAGGGTGCTGTCGTGGCCCTGCAGTACCATGCCCAGCGAATCACCAACCAGCATCAGTTCAATGCCTGCTGTAGAGATGAGCTCTGAGAAGATGGCGTCATAGGCAGTGAGGCAGGCGAATTTTTCACCGCGGTCTTTAATATCTTGTAGCGTTGAAATGGTGATGGCTTTGTTTTGCACTTGGCTACTCACAGGTAACTGCTCCTATAGTGGCGTTGTACTGCGCGGTCGCTATGTTTGACGCTAGCGTTACAGCAGGGTTGGGTGCGGATTGAAATATTGGCGCGGAGTGCGTTTGGCAAGAATTTCTTCAAGCAGCTCTGCGTAGTGATTTTCATTGTCTGCAAGATCGAGTTCTGCCGCATTCACAATCAATAATGGTGCGTCTTCATAAAAGTGAAAGAACTGTGCGTAGGAATCGGTCAGTCGTTCGAGGTAACCGTCGTCTATATAGCGTTCGTACTGAACGCCGCGCGCACGAATGCGGCTTTGTAGCACCCGCGTCGGTGCTTGCAAGTAGATCACTAAATCTGGTGTAGGCGCGCTGACACGCATCGATGCATAGATCTGATCGTAGAGTTTGTATTCTTCAGCGTCGAGCGTGAGCTCTGCAAACAGACGATCTTTTTCGAGTAAGAAATCAGCGATTAGATTGGGTTCAACCAATTCACCCGAGCTGATGTCCTGCATTTGCTGCACGCGATGCAACAAAAAGAACAACTGCGTGGGCAGGGCGTTTGCTCTTGGATCGCGGTAGAAGCGATCTAGAAACGGGTTTTCACTGGCGGGCTCGAGCAATAGCGGGTAGCCGAGTGTTTCTGCCAGGCGTCTCGATAGCGTGGTTTTGCCAACGCCAATAGGGCCTTCCACCGCGATGTAGCGCGGTGCGCTCTGAAGCCGCTCGTTAAGACGTTCGATGGCTTCGATGCCGCCGGTTACTCCCGCCGCGCGTTGAGCGTTTGAGCTTGCAACCATGCCAATCTATTCCGCGGCCGTGCTGCCGCCGCTGTTACCGCTTGCGCCGCTGTTATCGCTTGCGCCCGCATTGCCAGAATTCCCATCGCCGCCCTCGCCGGTGCGACGACGAGGTCTACGACGTCTGCGCCGCTTCTTTTTTGGAGCGCCATCTTCGCCAGCGGCCTGGGCCGCCGGGGCTTTGCTGCCGCCGCCGTTTTTATTACCACCACGTTGACCGCCGCCACTGTTCTTCTTACGGCCGCCGGATGACCTTGCGGGGCTGCCAGATCGATTGCCGTCAGCCACATTGCCGTTGGCTTCGTTTTTGGGGGCGTTGTCGTCTGCGGCGGCCGTATTGCCGGTGTTGCCTGAAGCGTTGTTTCGATTCCGCCCGCCGCGTCCGCCACCACTGTTGCTGGAACCACCGCCGCCACCGTTGCCACCGCCTGAGCGATTGCGTCCGCCACGTCGCCGGCGCGATCGGCCTTCGCCGCCGCCCTGTCTGCCGTCGCGACGATTGCCATCGTCGTCTTCGTCGTCAGGGTCTGGGCGAGGAACAACGTCGTGAGTTTTTTGAATCTCTGTCCACCAGTCGGCAGCTTCCTGCTCGACCAGATTCATTTCTGCCCGCAACAACAGGAAATCGTAGGCTGCGCGAAACTTGGGGTGGCTGAGCATGCGCGACAGATTTTTCGGCTGTCGGCGCTCAAGCTTTGGTTGCAACGACCAGACATCACGAATGAACTGTGCAAACCGACGCGGAATGGCAATGGTGAGCTGTTGTTCGCGAATGCACTCTATGGCGGCATTGTTTTCTGCATCATTCATAGACTGTTGCAGAGCGTGTTCGGTAATGCGCGCTTGATAGTCGTCCCACAGGAGCACCGCAAACAGAAAGCCCGGTGTTACCGGTTTGTCATCTGCGATGCGACCGTCAGTGCTGGCCATGGCCAGAGCCACCAGTTCATCGTCTGGATTGGTGGCTGGAAACAAAATCTCGGCAAGTTCGAACTTGCACATCAGTTCCCAGGCTCGGGCTGCCTTGCCACCCAGAAATAGCTTGTTCATCTCGTCAAACAGGCGTGCGGGTGGTATGGCGGTGAGCAACTCGGCGGTGGGCGGAATGGCGTCTTGAACGCTGTGATCGATATCAAAATCAAGCTTCGCCGCGAAGCGAATGGCGCGCAAAATACGCACGGGGTCTTCGCGCAAGCGCAGCCGTGGTTCGCCAATGAGGCGCAGCCGGCACTCTTGCAGGTCATCGCGCCCGCCCGCAAGGTCGGTGATTGAACCATCCAGCGGATCGTAGTACATGGCGTTGACAGTGAAGTCGCGGCGGAAAGTGTCGTCTTCCATGGTGCCGTAACTGTTGTCGCGCAGAATCACACCGTCTTCCGAAGTGGTGACATCTTCGGGAAAATCGTCTTCATCGACGTTCTTGCGGTAGGTTGAAACCTCGAACAGCTGGCGTCCGACCCGGACGTGCACAATGCGGAAGCGTCGACCCACGGTTCTGGAGCGACGAAACACCTGGCGAACTTCTTCCGGTGTTGCGTTGGTGGCAACGTCAAAATCTTTTGGTGTGCGCCCTAGCAGTAGATCGCGGACGCAGCCGCCCACCAGATAGGCTTCGAAGTCTTTCTCGCGCAGTCCGCGAACCACCTCGACAGCCGCTGCTTCAACCAACGCTGGGTCGATGTCTCCGGGTGCCGCCATGATGTCGCTAGGCGCATCAGTGGGTGTCTCTTCGTGCTCTAGGTCGGCGTCTTCGTGCGCCGTGTTGTCTTCCATAGCGTGTTTCCAGTTTGCGTATTGCCCGCTACTTGCTGAGGCTTGTTTTGCGCAACCACAGCAAAGCCAAACCGCATCAGCGGCCGGTTTTACGGCTAGCGCACGCGAAATCGGTCGCGCGCGTTGTTTAAATGCAACGGGTCTACCCTACTCATTGGCACTCCACACAACGCAGTGGATGCGAGTAATCGGTGAGACCGAACTGTTTGCCGATCTGCTGTTTGCGTTTGGCGCCTAAGCGCACAAATGCAAACAGGGTGAGAGCGGCGCGGGCCGATGTCGAGGCCAGCTACAACTGGGGTTTGCCAGTTGGGGGGTGGGCGACTGCGTATATGAATTGCGGAGTTGCCTTCCCACCGGTCGACTTAACGTCGCCGGGTAAGCCTCAAGTCTACCAAGGACGGGCCCAAATAAAACCCGAAGCCAGACAAAATAGAAAATAGGCTAGAGATCGAAGAATCCGGCGCTTTTAGCGGTTCTGGACGCGCAGTCGGTCACCCTTTGGTGGCTGATTTACAGAATAATAGTCTATATAAAACAAAGACATACGAAATATCAGGGGCGATGTCGGAGTGGTCGGCGAATGTTCGTGTTGGGGGTAGGTTGGGGTCAGGTTCGTCGTGGTGCGCGTTTGCGAGTGCGTTTACGTGGAATATTCAGCCGCTGGCGGCGTTCCCAGAGACTTTTGCGGCTGATTCCGAGGCGTTCTGCGAGTTCAGTCTCGGTGCATTGATCCTGATTTTCGGTAACAAATTTTACGAAATAGTCTTCCAGGCTGATGTTTGGGTCGGCATCAGCGCTGTTTTCTGTGACCGGTTGGGAGGCCAGATCGATTGCGAGCAGTTCTGGGGTGATGTGGGTGTCGCTGGCGAGAATGACCGCGCGTTCGATCGCGTTCTCCATTTCGCGCACGTTGCCTGGCCAGTTGTAGCCATTAATGGCGGCAATGGCCTCCTCGGTGAGCGTTGTGGCAGATCGGCCCAGCTTGCGGGCGCTGCGTAGCAAAAAGTGCTCGGCCAATCGAATGCGATCTTTGCCACGGTCGCGTAATGGCGGAGGAATGAGCGACACGACGTTCAGGCGGTAGTAGAGATCTTCGCGGAAAGCACCATTGGTCACGATCTTGCTGAGGTCGCGCTGGCTAGCGCAGATGATCCGGACGTCTGCGGGTTGTGCGTTGGTAGAGCCCAGCCGGCGATTTTCGCCTGACTGCAGCACCCGCAGAAGCTTGGCCTGGGAGCTTGGTGTCAGTGCCGCAATGTCATCGAGAAACAGGCTGCCTTTGTGTGCAGCCTCAATCAGGCCGCTGTGTTCGGTTGCTCGAGCGCCGCCGCCTCTGTTGTTGGGGTTGCGGGGTGTGATCGTGCCTCCGGAGTCGCCAAATAATTCAGCTTCTTGGAGAGCTTCTGGCACTGCGGAGCAGTTCATTGTGATGAGTGGCATCTGGCTGCGCGTTGATGATGCGTGGACTGCGCGTGCAACCAGTTCTTTGCCGCTGCCAATTTCGCCTTCGATCAGAACGGGGGTTTGTGTTGGCGCGACGCGACGTATTCGTTCGAACAGTTTCTGCATGATGGGGCTGTCGCCCAGCATGCTGGCGAGAACGCTGTTGTCGTTGGGTTGCATGGCGTTGTGCGCAGACTGTTTGCAGGCGTTTTCGACACTAGCAAACAGTTCATCGTTGCTGAAAGGGCGTACCAGATAATCGGTGGCGCCGGCTTTCATCGCACTCACTACAGCGCGGGGATCTGGATTGCGGGACAGTACGATGATGGGTAGATCGGGAAGCTCGGCGAAAAAACCCAGCTCGCCATCGCGGGCACCATAAACCACCACCTCTGCGGTGGTTAAATCGTTGGCAGCAGGAGATGAACGCTCGGTGGCGGCGCAAATATCGTAACCCTGCTGACGCAGTTTATTTGCGAGCTGGGTGTCAGCAGATGCCGAACCGGCGAGTAACAGGCGTGTCATGGAGCGGAGCTTAACAGCAGGACTGCCCGAAGGCAGCCCAGAGAGCGCAATCTTGCCGCTTTGCCGTCACCAGCCAAAAAAATTCTCAAAAGCTGGCGTTGCCGGCAGCTGCGCCGGAACCCAGTGGTCGATGGCCCAGCCCACAAGCTCGGTGGCCGACCAGAGGTGGGCATCTCTGGGTGGTTGCTGGCCGAGCAGTTGCAACGCCATGTTTAGGTTGGTGCTGGGGTGCGCCGTTGTAATCGCTAGTGAACGGGCCTGTTTGGAGAGTTTTGAATGGCGCTCGTTCAGCACAATGGGCAGATGCAGCCAGCTTGGTGCGGTGTAGCCGAGTTGCGTATGCAAATGATGTTGACGGCCGGTGGTTGGGAGCAGGTCTGCGCCGCGTACAACGCGTGTGACACCGGTGCGTGCGTCGTCGATAACCACGGCGAGTTGATAGCTTATGAGCCCGTCGCGCCGCAGCACCACATAGTCGCCACCGTCGCGCATGAGCTGGGTGGTTTGCGGGCCCTGCAGTTCGTCATGAAAGGGTTGGTCGCAGTCAGGCACTTGCAGACGTAGCGCACTGCGGTGATCTCCGGCCGCAAGCGCTAGCTGTGCGTTGAGGTCTGGCACTGAGCAGACATTCGCTCGACAGGTGCCGGGATAGGCCTGCAAGCCTTTCTGTGATTTACGCGAGCAGGTGCAAAAGAACAGTAAGCCTTTATCGGCAAGCTGCTGCAGTGCGGTCGTGTAGTGGGGCTGATTGTCGCTTTGACGGGTAGGCACGCCGTCCCACAGCAGATGGTGGGCCTCAAGCGTTTGCAGAATGGCGTCTTCGCTGCCCTGTGTTGTGCGAGGTGCGTCGAGGTCATCGATGCGCACTAACCAATCGCCGTTTTGGCTACGCGAGTCTAGGTAGCTCGCGAGTGCGCTGACCAGGGAGCCAAAATGCAACGGACCTGACGGGGATGGCGCAAACCGTCCAACAGGTCCGTCTTCTCGAGGCACCGCGTCGCGAGCCACGCTAGTACTTAGCCGTGAAGCTGTCGCTCGCGTAGTTCATCGAGGGTTTTGCAGTCGACACATTGGGTTGCTGTCGGACGTGCTTCGAGTCGGCGTATGCCAATTTCGACGCCACAGGTGTCACAGAAACCATAGTCTTGCTGCTCCAGCCGCTCGAGTGTCTGATCAATCTTTTTGATCAGTTTGCGTTCGCGATCGCGCGTCCGCAGCTCAATGCTGAACTCTTCTTCCTGGGTGGCTCGGTCAGCCGGGTCTGGGAAGTTAGCCGCTTCGTCTTTCATGTGGTTGACGGTCCGATCAACCTCTTCCATCAGCTCGGTGCGCCAGTTGTTCAAGATGATCCGGAAATGATTTTCCTGATCAGCGTTCATGTACTCCTCATCGCTTTTGATGTCGTACGGCGTGTAGTTCTTGAACGGCGAGTCAGCAGATGCTTTGGCATGACTCGTTGGCCGAGGCAGCAGTTTTACCGGTGCTTTCTTGACCAGTGTACGTTTGCGTATGGGCGTGTTGACGATGGCATCAGCAGCCTTTGATCGGCCCCGAGCTTTGCTGGCGGCTTTCTTACGCCCACCCGTTGCTTTCTTGGTTGCCGCTTTTTTAGTGGTCGCCTTTGCGGCCGTTTTAGTTGGTTCTGTGGCCGCTTTGGACGCTGCGGTTTTCTTACTGGGAGCGGTTTTGGAATCGCTCGCTGGTTTCTTCGCGCTCGTGACTGCTTTCTTCTTTATAGGAGATTTGGAAGTGGTCGCGGCCGATTTACTGGTCGCAGCCGATTTTTTGGCTTTGGCTTTTGATGCAGGCGATTTGGTGGCAGTTTTAGTGCCTGCTTTCTTAATTGCTTTCTGGGAGGTTGCCTTGGCGGCTGCTTTTTCAGCCGAGGCGGTATTGGCAGATGCTGCTTTGCCCGGAGTTTTCTTTGCGGCCGCAGTTTTATTTGCGGCTTTTTTAGCTTTTACGGCTTTTCCTTTGACGGCTTTCTTATCCGTCGGAGACTTGGAAGCGCTATCTTTTTTTGCGGCCATACGTGGAACATATCCTCTTCGGCTTGTCGTCTGCCGTGCAGAGCAGTCGAAGTAAATGCCAAATCCGTGGATTTCCCATTTACGCAGCCTGCGGCGGCGAGAGGGCGCGTAAACTACCAGAACATTTCCTGATTGACCATATACACTGACCCCTTTTGCGCAGCGGAATCATACTGTGGTGGCGGTAAGTAAGGACGCACAGGCTTCACACCCACTCGCGGAGCGTGCTGGGGTCGTTCAGCCCTTCCGTGTGATGGAGCTGTCTAAACGAGCGTTTGCGTACGAAGCGCAGGGCCACACGGTGGTTCACTTCCAGCTTGGAGAGCCCGATTTCAGCACCTGCGAGCCGGTGGTTGCCGCTGGACAGGCTGCCCTGGCGGGTGGTCTGACCAAGTACACCAATGCGGATGGTGTGCAGCCGTTGCGCGAGGCAATTGCTAATTACTACTGCACCACCCTGGGTCAACAGGTGGCCCCAGACAATATTCTGGTGACGGCTGGTGCGAGTGGGGCGCTGACGTTGCTGATGGCCGCGTTGTTTGATCCGGGGCATGAACTGCTCATGGCCGACCCAGGCTATCCCTGCAATTCAGCCTTTGCGCATCTGGTGAACGCCGTTCCGCGGCTGTTGCCTGCGTCTTCCGAGCACGAATACCAACTGACTGGCGAACAGGTTCAAGCGGCCTGGACAGAGCACACGCGCGGTGTGCTGTTGGCGTCTCCGGCTAATCCAACCGGTGGCATGTTGAGTGCAACTGCGCTTGCTGGTGTTTGTGATGCCGTGCATGCCAACAACGGTGTGGTATTGCTCGACGAGATTTATTCCGGGCTAGTGTTTGATGAGCGTCCGGACGGCTACAGCTGTGGCTGGGAAGTAGATCGTGATGCGTTTCTGGTGAATAGTTTTTCCAAGTTTTTTGGTATGACGGGCTGGCGTCTTGGCTGGGTGGTCACGCCCGACTGGGCCCGTGAGCCGCTTGAACGATTTGCGCAAAACCTCTTTATTTCGCCATCGACCCCTGCTCAGTACGCGGCCATCGAAGCCTTCAGCCCTGCGGCCATGGCCGAGCATGAGCGCCGCCGCGATGTGTTTCGTGAGCGCCGTGATTTGCTGGTTGGTGGCCTGTCACAGCTCGGGTTCGACATTCCGTTTGTACCGGGTGGTGGCTTCTTCCTCTACGTAGACGTTAGCCATACCGGTATGGATGCCGAGACCTTCTGTTGGCGATTGGTCGATGAATACAAGGTGGCGGTGACGCCGGGGACCGACTTTGGCGTTGTTGGGGCAGCCCAGCACGTGCGCTTTGCCTTCACTACTTCGTCCGAGCAGATTGAGGTGGGTTTGGAGCGGATTCGCACTGCTCTGTCTGATTGGGGCATCGGCGCCACGTGAAATTCGACACGCTGGGTGCAACGCTTGAGAGTGGTGTTCTGTTGCGCCGCTACAAACGCTTTCTGGCGGATGTCGAGCGCGCCGACGGTTCGACGCTAACACTGCACTGTCCAAACACCGGCGCGATGACCGGCTGCAGCACGCCAGGCAGTCGCGTGTGGTTTTCCCAGAGCGATAACCCGAAACGCAAATACCCGCACACACTCGAAGTCATTGAGCCCTTGGAATTTTTGTCGGCCGGCAGTAGTGACCCTGAACCAGCGCCTGCAACCGTCAAAGTGGGTATCAACTCGAGCAAGGCGAACGCGCTGGTTGATGAGGCGATCAAAGCCGGCGTAATTGCCGAACTGATCGCACCGCAAGCGCTGCGCCGCGAAGTGGCCGTGCCGGATGAGGCGGGGCGTTTTGATTTTGGCTTTACCGACGCGGCCGGTGTTGCCGGCTTTGTTGAAGTGAAGAGCGTGACGCTGTGTCTTGCTGAGGGGGTTGGGGCGTTTCCTGATTCAGTGAGCGAGCGCGCTCTGCGTCATGTACAGGCCTTAACTCGACGAGTGGCTGCCGGGCAGCGGGCAGTGCTGCTGTTTTGTGTGCAGCACACGGGCATCAAGCGGGTGCGCTGCGCGCATGAGATTTACCCCGAATACGCACGCGCGGTGGCGGCAAGTGCGGCGGCCGGGGTTGAGGTGTTGGCGTATGAGTGTGAGGTTGGACCGGCGGAGATTGTAGTGGTTGGGCGGTTGCCGGTTGATCTTATGGAGTGAAGGCGGATTTGTCCGACAATTTAGCGCCACTGCCCGCTTTTCGCGGCGCCGCCTGAGGTACTGGTCGCGCAGCGGGGTCTGGGTGCCGTTCGAAGTGGGCCAGTTTGCTCAACAGCAGGTCTTTTTCTGCGGTACTGAACGACCGCCAGGGTCGATCTTGCAAGGCACCCTCTAGACTGAACAGCACTGCGGTTGTGACCCTGAAACGGCGGGCCTGCATGCGCTGGTAGGCCCAGAAAATGCCGCGTTCCCGCAGTGTGCCGCTGTCACGAATGCCAATGGCCCGCAGCCACATAACCGTTGTCTTGCCCAGGTTGGGCAAGTCATCGAGGGCAATTGACGGCTTTATTGGCGTAGTCATGGCTACACTATAACGGGAAAAGCAGAAAAGTTCGGCCTGTAGATAGCGGTCGCTTAGTTTCTGGGGTAGCTCGACTCGAGTGCGCGGTAGGCCTCTGGACTGGCCATTCTGGCCCCATATGCGGCAACCAGCTGGGCCGCTGAGTAGTTAGCAAACCGTGCGGCCTGCTTTGCGTCCATGCCTTGGGTCCAACCCCACAGACTCGCGCCGGCGTAGATGTCGCCCGCGCCGTTGGTGTCGATAACCTTGGTATCAAAGCCAGCCACTTCATGTTGACCATTGGCATCGACGACCATGCTGCCTTTGGCGCCTAGTGTGATGCTTAAGCCTTGCGCGGCATCGCGCAATTCTTTCACCGCGATGTCTAGCCGGTCGGTGCCGGCCCAGGTCAGTGCTTCTTCTTCGTTGCAGAAAATGTGGTTCACGCCGTTGCCAATGATCTTCACCAGGTTGTCTTTGCAGAACTGCACCATGGCGGGATCAGACAGCGTCAAGGTTGTCGTGATTCCAGCCTGTTCCGCGGTCTCGCGTGCGGCGATGGCAAGCTCCGTACTGTCGTCGCCAGAGCAAAGGTAGCCTTCGATATACAGGCAGTCAGAATTTTTCAGCACGTCGGTGTTAAGTGCCGACGTTGTGATGGTTGCTGAGATGCCGAGGTGCGTGTTCATGCTGCGCTCGGCGTCTGGCGTAATGAGCACCAGGCATCGGCCCGTTGTGCCGTCTTCAACCTGAGCACTAGCGTCGACGTGAACGCCGGCGTCGCGCATGGCGGTCATAAAATAGTCGCCGGTTTCATCGTGGGCGATTTTGCAGGCATAGCCCGCTTGCTCGCCAAATGATTGCACGGCATAAATTGTGTTTGCTGCAGAACCGCCGCTTGAGTTAGAGGGGGCAAAGCCGTGCAAGGCTTCAGTCAACGCCTGGAGTCGATCGGCTTCCACCAACGTCATGTGGCCTTTCGCAATGTCGTGACTGGCTAAAAAATCGTCTTCGATTTTATATTCCATATCAACGAGTGCATTGCCAACGCCGTATACCGCAAGTTTTGTAGGCGCCTGAGCGTTGTTTTTAGAAGCAGATGTAGTCAAGAGATTCTCCTTAGGAATTCGAAAGCGCAGCGATAGATTCGTCTGCGGCACTCAGTGTGTCGTCGAGATCTTGCTGGCTGTGGGCGAGCGACATAAAGCCGGCTTCAAATGCCGAGGGCGCGAGGTAGATACCCCGGCTAAGCATTTCGTGAAAAAACCGATTGAAGCGATCGATGTTGCACCCTTCGACGTCGGTAAAGCTGTTGACCGCTGTGGAATCTGTGAAAAATGCGCCGAACATGCCGCACACGTTATTGGTGACCATGGGTTCGCTGTGTTTGTCAGCGATCGCTTGTAAGCCGTTTACCAGATAGCTGGTTTTTTCGGCCAGCTGTTTGTACACATCAGGGGTAAGGCTGCGCAAAGTTGTCAATCCAGCGGTGACCGCCAGTGGGTTGCCCGATAACGTGCCCGCCTGATAAACAGGACCTGAAGGGGCTATTTGATTCATCAGATCAGCGCGGCCACCAAAGGCCCCGACGGGTAGGCCGCCGCCAATCACTTTGCCGAGTGTCGTCAGGTCAGGTTGAATGTTGTACACGCCTTGTGCGCCAGCGGGGCCGACGCGGAAACCGGTCATCACTTCGTCGAAAATCAAAACCGTGCCGTGCGCCGCGGTAACTTCCCGCATGGTTTGCAGAAATTCTACGGTGGGTGGTATGCAACCCATGTTGCCAGCCACTGGCTCGACGATGACGCAGGCAACCTTGTCGCCGTATTCCGCAAAGGCATCTCTTATTGCTTGTGGATCGTTATACGGCAGGTTGAGTGTGTGCTGAGCGATTGCTTCGGGGACACCCGGTGAATTTGGAATGCCCAGTGTTAGTAGGCCTGAGCCTGCTTTTACGAGTAATGAGTCGGAATGACCGTGGTAGCAACCTGCAAACTTGATGATCAGGTCGCGTCCGGTCGCGCCGCGAGCCAACCGAATCGCTGACATTGTGGCCTCTGTGCCGGAGCTCACCAATCGAACCGCGTCGATGCTGGGCACGCGTTCGCAGACGAGTTCTGCCAGTTCTACTTCAAGTTCTGTTGGTGCGCCAAACCCCAGCGCTCTGCGCGCTTGGTCGACAACCGCTTCAATAACATGGTCTGGCGAGTGGCCCAGAATCATGGGGCCCCAGGAACCGACGTAGTCGATATAGCTGTTGCCGTCCACGTCGTGAAGTTTCGAGCCTTTGCCCGAGTCGAAAAATACCGGTGTGCCGCCAACGCCGCTGAACGCCCGTACCGGTGAGTTAACGCCGCCCGGAATTGAACGCGCGGCGCGCTCGATGAGCTTTTTAGAGTTGTCGAGATTGTGGGTCACAGGTTGCCTTTAAGAATGTCTGAATGGTTCGCGGGGGATAATAGCTACTTCGAACGATAGTTGTTGATATCGTCGCGGGTTAATACACCCATTATTGGCGCCACTAAGGGCATTGAGGTGCGGCGGATGCACAGGGCGCGCACCCCTTGGCTATTCAACTGTTCAAGGGCTTCTTGCAGGGTGGCGCGGATATCAATGTTTGCAACGTCTTCTCGCTGACCCGGAATCTTCAGCAATTCGATCTTCTCACTGCCGAGATCCTGGGTTACCACATTGGTGGTCTGTGCGTCGTCTGTCACCGCAGTTTCAGCGGTGCTTGTGGCGGCAGCGGTGTCCGTGCGTGCGCGGGCAGGTTGTGCCTCTTTCGTTACTGGCACCTCTGTGCTGACATCGCTGCTAGCGTCGCTTCGTTCTCCAAGTTCGCTAAGCACCTTTCTGCGCAGCCGGCGTCG
The DNA here is from genome assembly GCA_023300545.1 of Pseudomonadales bacterium. GTDB lineage: Bacteria > Pseudomonadota > Gammaproteobacteria > Pseudomonadales > Azotimanducaceae > JALZVT01. The sequence continues at coordinate 15,578 of JALZVT010000044.1, read as the reverse complement.
TTCGTTTTTCTCTTCTTGCAGCTGTTCTTGTTCGGTCGTTTCTGCGGACATTTCATCAAGCCAGGCGGCGAGGTCTGATGGGTTTAGCAGGCAGTGCGCGCTGTTGTTGTTTTCTTCTACCACTATCCATAGCGGTTTGCGCTCAAGCACGCTGCGCGCCTCAGAGACGGTAACTGTCTCGGGCATGCGGATAAAATTGCGGTGCATTAGGCTCGCAACAGCCGCTCTTTGCAGATGCAATGCCACCGGGCTTGGAGGGTATTCAAGCCCCATGTTTTTGAGGGACGTTAAAAAGATCGACTGCTTATTGAACACTTCACTGCACACCAAGGTGGCGACAACAATGATGAGCATTGCAGGCAGAATCACGTTGGGATTGGCGGTGAGTTCAAGCACGGTCATCAGCGCTGCTAGTGGCGCCTGCACAACAGCTCCCATCATCGCGGACATTCCCAGCATCACGTAGAGCCCAGGGGACGACACCTCACCGGGGGCCACGGCCTGCCCGAGTAATCCCAAAACACCGCCAAACGAGGCGCCGATAAATAAGGTTGGGCCAATGATGCCTAACGGTAAGCCAAGTCCTAGACAGGCTGCACTGGCGATCGACTTGGTAACCACGAGCAGCAGCAGGGTGCCGATCGCAATATTGCCTAGCAGAGCGCCGTTGACGGTGTCGTAGCCGATGCCCATGACCTGCGGAGTGGCAAAGGCACAGATTCCACAGATGGCTCCAGCAACGAGGCCGCGCATGGGAAAAGACCATTGGCTAATTTTGGAGAACATCTCGACCAGCGTATTAAACGCCGCAGCAAGGCAGCCAATCATAATTCCGGCGAGAATGATGAAGGGTATTTCTTGTAGGGAGGTCAGCTGCAGTTGTGGCACCGTGAACGAGGTGGCGTTGCCGAGCATAGAATGGGTCAGAAAGGTGGATGTGACTGCCGCAAGAATCACCGGAATAAAGCTGGCAATGGTGTATTCCATCATCACGACTTCCATCGCGAAAATGACACCGGCAATGGGCGTATTGAACGAGCCAGCGATGGCGGCAGCGGTGCCACAGGCAACCAGGGTTCGTACACTGTTGTTGGGTAGCTCAAACGCCTGGCCAATCAGGCTGGAGCTCGCTGCGCCGAGATGAATCGCCGGGCCTTCTCGGCCGCCGGCCTGACCGGTGATCATGGCGAAAATACCGGCAAAAAACTGTACGACTGCGTTTTTCAGGGGTAACTGGCCCTGGTGGCGACTGAGTCGCTCCATAACGTGCACAACACCCACTCGGGTGTCCCGCCGCCGCATGCGCATTAGTGCGGTGCCAATCACGAGTCCGCCGGCACAGGGCAGCAGCATGCGCATAAACAGCGACAGTGATTCAAAGTCTTCAGAATGGGTGCCGAGTACCCAGTGCACCAGTGCAAAGTCGACAGCGGCATTGAACAGCAAGATGACCAGACCGGTGAGCAGGCCGGTAAGCAGCGCTAGTATCGACAATTGGGGCAGGGCATTTACCCCGGCCAGCTGGCGCCGAAAAAATTCGAGTGAAAAAGTTTTGCCCGGTTTGGCCATAGCTAGATCATGTGACCTGCGTCGAGGCGTATTGTTCGGGAGGTTTCACAAGATTTGCCAAAGGTAGTAAATGCTATTGCCGCGCGCATCGCGTCGCCATACGGGAGAAGTGCGTTCTGAGTATACCCCTGCGAGCGTGTGTTGCTGTGGTCCTCTGCACGTACTTGGACAACTGTGCGTCAATCGGTGTCGCTTATTGCACGCGTGGGCGGCAAACTTGAGACACCAACCGAACGGCAGGTTAAATGGATAAATCGACTTCCTCCGAAGCGTCTCGGAATTCTCAGGGCTCGCGCGAGCAAGCGAACGATCCCGACTCAGGGCTTGATGCGGTGCAAGCGGCCGTCGATGCGCTAGGAGAGGATGTACCGCGGGTGCAGGTGGTGCGTTATCGACCCGGTGCATGGTTCTGGTGGCTGCTGCCCGTTGTGCTGCTCAGCGTAGCGGCGATTGCTTACGCGCTTGGCTCGACCGTTGCTGCGCCGCATTCAGCCGTGGAGCGGCTGAATGATCTGCGTGACGATTTTGATCAGGATCGCATGGATGAGCTGCGTGCAGAGCTGACCGAGTTGCGCATGGTGCAGGGTGTCGACACCTCGGCCGCGGATGAGGTACGCGCAACCTTTCGTGAATTGCAGGACGAAATAGCTTCCCTCGAAGAAGAGGTCGCGTTTTATCGCAGTTTGATGGCTCCCGCCGAATTGGCAAAAGGCTTGCACATAGAGAGAATGCAACTGCGCCCAACCGAGCGTCCCAGGGTAGTTTCCTATGAGTTGGTGATTGCGCAGACCGTGGCGCGGCACGCCTGGCAGAAAGGTGACCTGTATTTTGAAGTTCACGGGGCGGTTGCTGGCGAGCGTGCGGTGTTGGCACTCACAGAAATCGCCACGATCCCCGAGTACCCTATGAGCTTCAGGTTCAGATACTTCCAGAACTACAGTGGCGAATTCACCTTGCCTGCTGATTTCACCCCCGAAACGGTCATTGTGACTCTGGATCGGGGTGACGCCGGCGAGGTTGTCCAGAGGCGCTACGATTGGGCTGTGAAGGACATGGATGTCGCAGGTTCGAAAGGCGCCCCGCAATAATGATGAAGAGAAAACAGACCAATAAAGCCAGTGGGCTGGCGGCTGGGCTCGAAGGTGGTACAACCCTGATCGCGCATAACACCCGTATAAAGGGCGATGTGGTTTTTGAAGATCAGCTCTATGTGAACGGCGCCATCGAGGGCGACGTGCTGGGGCAGAATAGCGATACGGCAACACTGGTCGTGTGTGAGGGTGGCTACGTTAAGGGCGAGATTCGCTCGCCCAACGTGGTCATCGACGGCACGGTTGAAGGCGACGTTTATGCCACGGGTAAGCTTGAATTGGCGGCCAAAGCGAAAGTGTTGGGCAATGTTCACTACAATTTGATGGAAATGCAGCTCGGTTCGGTTGTTAATGGGCAGATGGTCAGTTTGGCCGAGTCAGCAGCCGACGAGAATGTCGCGGAGATTCGCTAGCTCGCCCTCTTTTCCTTATTCCTCTATGCTTTGAGAGATATCACAGGACAGCGTTCGCTTGGAAATTTCGATTACACAGTCTGCCATCTCGAAGGTGCAACATCTCATCAGCGAAGAGCAGGAAGACGCTGCGGCAGGGGAAACCGTGTCGCTGGCACTGCGTGTCTTTGTCACCGGTGGTGGCTGCAGTGGGTTCTCCTACGGTTTCACCTTTGATGAATCGCCAGCGGAAGAAGACGATGCGGTGATCGAGGCTCAGGGCGTCAAGGTGTTAGTCGACCCGATGAGCTATCAGTACCTGGAAGGGGCTGAAATTCACTACACCGAAGACCTGCAGGGTTCGCAATTTGTGGTGCAAAACCCCAATGCGGCAAGCACCTGTGGTTGCGGTAATTCGTTCTCGATCTAGCTGCAAAAACGCTCTAAACAGACCGCAGCTCTGCAACCTTGTTCTGCTGATACGCCCATTCGCTGGGGTTGTGCGCAGCCATCAGTGTTGTGAGCTCTGATTCGGGCAGCGGTCGAGACAGCAGGTAGCCCTGCATAGTGTCGCAACCAAGGCGCCGCAGAACGTCAAGCTGAGCATGAGTTTCCACGCCTTCTGCGATAACCGTTTTACTGAGCGCGCGGGCGATGTGCAGAATGCTCTCAACCAGTTCTCGAGCTTCTGTCGATTCCTCGATCTCCTGCACAAACGACCGGTCGATCTTGATGATGTCGATGGGCAGGGTTCGCAGATAGTTGAGTGACGAATAGCCTGTGCCAAAGTCGTCCAGCGCGATAACCAATCCGGCCGAACGTAATTCGGTTAGCTCGTTCACTACCTGTGCCATCTCTTTGATAAAGAGTGACTCGGTCACCTCGATTTCCAGCTGATTGGGTCGAATGCCGGTTTGTTCCAGGTAGCGGAACACGCGTTTGGCAAAGCCCGGTAGCGCGAGTTGCTGTACAGAAACGTTCACAGCCACTCGTTTAACTTCGTAGGGCGTGCCTGCTGTGTGCTTGAGCAACTGTGCGGCGTGAGCAAAAATTAGCGGCTCAAGGTCATGGATGATGCCGGAATCTTCAGCGATTGGAATAAACAGACTGGGCGGAATATTGCCATTGAGCTCACTTTGCCAGCGCAGCAGTCCTTCAACGCCTGTGATTTCGCCCGTAAGCAGATCGAGCTGGGGCTGGAAATGCAGTTTGATGTCGTCGCTTGTCAGCGCTTGGCGCAGGCGAGACTCCAGTTGAATGCGTTGTTCCGATTCCGAGTTTAGGCTTGGGTCGTAAAAGGCGTAATTGCAGCCAGCCTTGGTTTTGGCGTAGTACATCGCGACGTCTGCGCGTGACAGCACTTGGTCGGCAATCGCAGCTTCGGAGCTGATATGGGCGATGCCAATCGATGCATGAATGCTGTGTTCGAGCCGTTCAACAACAACGGGCTTGGCGAGTCGGCCAATTATTCGTTCGCAAGTCTCTTCCAGGGCCACATCGCTGGCAATAGAATCTGTTGCGCTGACGTCGCCTAGTATCACGGCAAATTCGTCGCCGCCGAGACGGGCAATGACATCTGTAGGGCGCAAACTCTGTTGCAATCGTCGAGCGATCACCAGCAGCAGGCGATCGCCGGCTTTATGCCCTTCGGTATCGTTTACCTGCTTGAAGCGATCGAGGTCGATAAACAGCAGTGCGCTCTTTACGTTGTCGCGCTGGCAGGTCATGCATATTTGTCGCAGCTCGCGTTCGAACGCCTGGCGATTTAGTAGTCCTGTGAGTGCGTCTTGGTTGGCTTGTCGGTACAGCGTTAACGACCGATCGATGTGTGTCATCGCGACACTCAGGCGATCGCTAAGCTCACCGTAGTGGCGCATGTTTACTTTTTCGACCGGCACAGTGGCGTCTTTACCGGCACCGATCAGCAGCACGGCGACAACGTGCTCATCAAGTACAACGGGAAAGGATTCTTTGACCGGCAAGCCAGAGATTTCAGCCATGCGGGGTGGATCGACGTCCGCCGCTTGCGGAATAAGTGGCATCTCGTCGCTCCATCTGCTGGTATCGGAGGAGTCGAGAGTGCCTTCTTTGTCTACCCAGTACAGGCGTTCTGCAGGAATGGTTTCGTGACCAAATGTAAGCACCCAGGCATCGTTTGCTTCGATGCTGCTGATAGCGTTCAGCACCGAGCGAATAACGCGCTCAAGATCGGTGGTTTTCAGAATCAGCTGATCTACCTGAGATAGTGCAGTAGTAAACCGGTTGCTCGCCCGCAGTGTTTCGGTCATTGAATTGAACGCTTCGCCAAGCTCTTCAAACTCATCTTCGGTTCTAATATTCAGTTGGACGTCGTAGTCGTGGTCGCGCAGTGCGTTGGTGCCACGAGATAGCTCAGCCAGCGGCGCCATAACCCGCCGGTTGGCCAAAGTGCTTGCGATGATGCCAATCAGTGAGGCGAGAAACAGCGTAGCGAGCTGCATGTTTAGCAATCGCGGTGCTCCGGCTGCGGCAACCTGTTCCGGAATCGAGGCGATAATCCAGGCGTCGAAGTTGGTGGCAAAGCCATTACCCAACGTCAATGGGTGTTTCACCAGAGACACCCGGCCATCGGGTTGTTCAGTTTGGCACTCGGCCCCGTGTGCGCCTCTGAAACTGAGGCAGAAGTTAACGTCTGGATAGAGGCTGCGCATAGAGGCAAGCAGCATGGCCTGATTGATTTCCAAAATATTTGCGCGTGGTTCGTTTGTGCCCACGTCTGACAGCGTCGGCTTAACCCGGGTTGCTAGCCACAGTCGTGAATCACTGTAGATGAGATGTGGCTTGCTGGTGTTGGATAGCCGGTCGGTCGAAGGGGCAGAGGCTGTAGGGTCATTTTTTAGGAGCCGGAGCTTCTGCAGCGCTTCTGGGTTTGGGGTTGCTTTCACAGTTTCTGCGAAACTGGTCAGTCGCAGGGCGATGTCTCTGGAATAGTGCGTGAGCTGCTTTTGTACAGTGCTTTCGAAGTGACCAATTGCGAGACGATGAGATTGTTGCCAGACAACAAAGCACAGTACTGCTAGGGGTAGCAGCGACACTAGAGCAATGTTGCGCAAAGCGCGTGACTCAATGCGACTGGAAAAGGCTTTGAATTGCATGATGCGTGAAGGCTGTAGCGTGCTGGCAGCCCTTGCGTGTACTCAATCTATGAGGTCAACCATTTTGCGCAGTTGCAGGAATATTTCTGCGACAGGAGTTGCACTAATTCAGCCAATTACAAAGGTTGAGTAACAGTCCCTAATCTGACGGCTTTGCGTGCACCGGTCACAGTTGGGACATTGCCGGGTAAGCCCGCGAGGGTTTGGCTTGCAAGCCAGGCAAATGCGGCGGCTTCAAGAGCGTCGCCATCTATTTTGTGTGAGTGGGGTGCCGATTCATCTAGTGAAAAAGTGTCGCAGTTCACAACGGGCCAGGCGCTGAGTCGGCTGAGTTCGTTCATCAAGTGTAGATTGCGCCGGCCGCCGCCGCACACGATGAGTTGTTTGCAATCGGGCTGGCTCGCTCGAACAGAGTTTACGATCGTGCGGGCGGTAAACTCCGTCAGAGTGGCTTGTACATCAACGGGTGTCAGTTGTGTATCTGTGATTTGGTCTTCGAGCCATTTCAGGTTGTAGTGTTCTACGCCGGTGCTTTTGGGTGGCTCGCGCTGAACATAAGGGTCGCCTAGTAGGGCGCTTAGTAGCATTGCCGAGCTCGTTCCGGTCGCGGCCCAGGCGCCGTCTTTGTCATAGGGTCGATTGTTGTGCTTTTGACACCAGGCATCGAGTAGCGTGTTGCCGGGGCCGGTATCGAAGCCGGTGACGGGGTTGGTGCTAAGAGCCGGCAGCAACGTGACGTTGCCGATGCCGCCTATATTGCACACGGCGCGCGCGTGGTTGTCGCCCCGTGCAAACAGAACGTTGTGAAAGGCGGGCACCAATGGTGCGCCCTGACCACCGGCTGCGATGTCGGCGCGACGAAAGTCACTAACAACCGCTAATCCGGTGGCTTCACAAATTCTGCTGGCGTCACCAATCTGCACAGTGAACGCCGGCACGCTATCGGGTGAATGGTGAACCGTTTGGCCGTGGCTGCCGATGGCGGCTACCGATTCTTTCGGAATGCCAGATTCATCTAAGAACTGGTTAACCAGTGCGCCTGTGAGCTCGCCCAAGGCGGTGTCAACGCGACCAAAGGTTTGCCAGCTTAGTTCGCTGTTGCGGGCGAGTGTTGTGATGTCGCTGCGAAGTTCGTCTGGCAGTGGGTATTGCGCAGCGGCTAAAAATTCGAGGGCGTGCTTGCTGTCTGGTGTTAGCCGGATTGCCGCGATGTCCAGACCATCAATGCTGGTGCCTGTCATGACACCAACAAAGATCGGCTGGTTGTCGGTTGGTTTCAATTGGCTATGGCGAGCTGCTGTTCTTCGCGCATGCTTTGTAGCAAGGCAAGGTAAGGACCCGTTTGCGATGCAAAGCGCTCCTTCTCGCCAGCTGGCACCGGTTGTGCGTTCGGTAGCTTTACCGTGCGTGGGTTGCGGTGGGCACCGTTAACTAAAAATTCATAATGCAGGTGTGGCCCAGTTGCATAACCGGTGCGGCCGACGTAGCCAATAACCTGGCCTTGTTTTACGCGGGTACCACGGGTCATGTTGCGGGCGAATTTCGACATGTGCAGGTATTTGGTAACAAACTGCTCGCCGTGTTGCAGCACGATGTAGTTGCCGTTGCCTTTGCTGCGACCCACTCGAGTAATGCGCCCATCTCCAGCCGCCATTATCGGCGTACCCTGAGGGGCTGCATAGTCGATGCCGCGGTGCGGGCGTGTCGTTTTGAAGAGTGGATGCTTGCGGCGCAGATTGAAGTTCGAGCTGATGCGCGAAAACGATACCGGAGCGCGCAGAAACGCTTTGCGCATGCTTTCGCCCTGGGGGTTGAAGTAGTGTGCATCACCTTTTTCATTGCGGTAATGCATCGCTTGATAGGAGGTTTTTTGGTTTAAAAATTCGGCGGCTAGAATCTCACCATAGCCAATAAACTTATCGCCCAAATACAGCTCTTCGAACAGCACGTGGAATTCGTCGCCCTTGCGAATGTCGAGTACAAAGTCGATGTCCCACTGAAAGATCTGCGCGAGGCGCATAGTAACTTCATCATCGAGGCCAGCGCGTTGGCTGGCGACAAAGAGTGAGTGATCGATCATGCCGTGCTTATAGGTAGTGAGCCGCTGTGGTTCGCGACTGACCACCTTGGCCAGATAGTTTTTGCCGTCGCGATCGAACTGCAAGGTTTCGAGAGGGCCCGGTGAATACTCAAGCCGCACGAGTTCATTGCTTTCTGTGGTGGTGAACGTCAGTCGGTGGCCTGGAAAAATTTGCTTTAGCCGTTCGGCGAGCGGACCACTTTGCATGACACGGTGCAGTATGGTTGCTGATAGCGCCTGACGTTTGAAAATATTCGACAGGTTGTCGCCGCTGCGAACTTCTTCGACGTGGGTGTATTGCTTCGGAGCCGGAGGCGTCAGTTGCGGGTCATTCATGACCTCGTCGATAACATCTGCTCTTATTGAAGAGTTTGAAGAGTTTGATGAGAGCGCTGGCTCCCCATCAGCGATTTCCGAGTTTGCAGTGTTGTTGCGTCTGAGTGCGCTGCCCATAAGACCAGCGGCTGCCACAATCGGGGGCTGCTGACCGGCCTGTTGTTGTTCGGGCACTGCCAAATCTTCCAACACTCGATCGCCATTAAAGGTGGCGGCGTCGGTGTCGTCGGTGAATTTTGCGGCCACAAAGGTAACCATGCTGAGGCTTAACGCCACAACCAGAACCAGATGCTTAAATGGAAAGTAACTTGTATTCAAAATTGTCCAGCCATACGGCGATGATCTGCCGTGTCCAAAAACAGGTGCGTCTGTTCTGTCCCAGAGCAACCAAAACTTGCGTCAACTGCCACATTGGGCAGATTCTGCAGCGAGTCCCTGTCGCTGCGGAATTTTCTCGGCCTCACAACGGTTAACAAAACCGAAATAGGGGCACAAGTGCTGTGCGCAAAGGGTGTTGTAAAATCGTCTGTAAATCTGCGGGATGGCGCAGTTTCACGCAGCGGTTTAGCCGGAAAGTATAGGTGATTGGCCAAGAAGCGAAAGCCCTCACAGTAGAACTGTCGGATGGTCGGCTTCGGTGTTGCGACAATTCATCTGCGATGGCATAAACCCACCGCCTATTAGCTCCTTCTGGGCAGGACAGGCCTTTATTAACCCACGAGATGTATAGACAGTGACAAATACCGCCGATTCGGCCCGTTCCGCGCCAATTTCCATTATCGAAGACTTGCGGACCCATGGGTTGCTCGCCCAGTGCTCGGATGAGGAAGGGCTGGCTGATCATTTGCAGGGCGAGATGCGCACCCTTTACTGCGGCTTTGATCCAACCGCAGATAGCTTGCATATAGGCAATCTGGTGCCCTTGTTGGCCTTGCGGCGGTTCCAGCTCGCTGGGCACCGGCCGTTGGTCTTGGTGGGGGGGGCAACCGGCATGATTGGTGATCCATCGGGCAAGTCTGCCGAGCGCAATCTAAATGACGCAAGCGTTGTGGTTGATTGGACCGCGCGGATTCGTAGCCAGGTTGCGCAGTTTTTCGACTTTGAGGGGCCAAATGCCGCTGTGGTTGTGAATAACTACGATTGGGCCTCGCAGTTAACGCTGGTCGATTACCTTAGGGATATCGGTAAGCACTTCTCAGTGAATGCCATGGTGCAGCGTGAAACGGTGAAGAATCGGCTGAATCGCGAGGGCGATGGCATCAGCTACACCGAATTCTCTTATATGGTCGTTCAGGCTATGGATTTTATGGTGTTGGCTCGCGATCACGGCTGCACCCTGCAAATCGGTGGCAGTGATCAGTGGGGCAACATCGTCTCTGGCGTTGATCTGGTGCGCCGAACCCTCCGTAAAACGGCCTACGCAGCCACGTTTCCCTTGGTGACCAAGGCGGATGGCACCAAATTTGGCAAAACCGCAGGTGGTGCTGTGTGGTTAGACCCCGAGAAAACGTCGCCCTATAGCTTCTATCAGTTCTGGATGAACACGGCAGATGACGATGCAATTGCGTTTTTGCGCACCTTTACCTTCCTTGCAAGCGCTGAAATCGACGATTTGGCACGGTCTCTGGCCGACGAACCTCAGGCTAGAGCGGCTCAGATCGCGTTAGCCCGGGAGATAACGGCCCTAGTACACGGAGAAACCGCCGTTTTAGGTGCGCAACGCATCAGCCAAGCCCTGTTTGCAGGTGATTTGACGGTTTTGACCGGCGAAGACCTGGCGCAGCTGGAATTGGACGGTATGGATAGCACCGTTGTGCCCATTAAGGGGTGTGGGTTGTTGGATGCGATGACCCTGGCCGGACTGGCTGCGTCTAATGGGGCAGCAAGAAAGCTGATCAAAGGGGGTGGCGTGAAGCTGAATGGGGTTCCGATCAGCGATCACGAGGCCCAGATTCTGCCCGCAGATGCCCTGCTTAGTCGCTATCACCTGCTGCGACGGGGCAAAAAGACATGGCACCTATTGATTCACGCCGAGTAGCCCCCTGAGCCGAGACTTTGGCCCGTTTCGTGAGTCAAGGCCGCTGTGAGCAAGTTGTGGATAACTCCCGGTTTTCACTGTGTTTTGATTGATATTCCCTTTTTCTGTGCTGTTTCGAATCAAGCGTTAGAGAAGAAAACTGAGAAAAATCGAAATTAATTTATAAACCTGTTGCGAGCCTAATCGCTCTAGTGTTTAATGCGCGTCCCTTGAGGAGACGGGCTGAGCAAAACGCGCTGCAGCCCACGCCAGACGGCACTCTCTTCCGCTTTTTAAAAATTAAACAAACCATTCGTGTGGGCGCCTGGAGAATTGGCGTCGACCGAAAAAACATTAGGTGACCTATTTTTAGAGGGCCCGGAGTGGCGCGGAGCGAGAGCTTTGCAAAAGTCTGGAAGCCGGTAAGAAGAAAGTCATAACTAGATATAGCTATCTAGCACGCAAGAGATTGTTGTGATGAACAGCCAAGGCGCAAGCCGAGGTTAGGAAGAGCAACAACGCTCAGCCTGCAAAAAAGTTTAATTGAAGAGTTTGATCATGGCTCAGATTGAACGTTGGCGGCAGGCCTAATACATGCAAGTCGAACGAGAAAGCACTTCGGTGTGAGTACAGTGGCGGACGGGTGAGTAACGCGTAGGAATCTACCCAGCTGTGGGGGACAACTCGAGGAAACTCGAGCTAATACCGCATAGTCTCTTAGGAGTAAAGAAGGCCTCTATTTATAAGCTTTCGCAGTTGGAGGAGCCTGCGTAGGATTAGTTTGTTGGTGAGGTAATGGCTCACCAAGACTGCGATCCTTAGCTGGTCTGAGAGGACGATCAGCCACACTGGAACTGAGACACGGTCCAGACTCCTACGGGGGGCAGCAGTAGGGAATCTTGGGCAATGGGCGCAAGCCTGACCCAGCCATGCCGCGTGTGTGAAGAAGGCTCTAGGGTTGTAAAGCACTTTCAGTGGTGAAGATAAGCTGAGGTTTAATACACCTCGGTCTAGACGTTAACCACAGAAGAAGATCCGGCTAACTCCGTGCCAGCAGCCGCGGTAATACGGAGGGATCAAACGTTAATCGGAATTACTGGGCGTAAAGCGCGCGTAGGCGGTTTATTAAGTGATATGTGAAAGCCCCGGGCTCAACCTGGGAATTGCATGTCATACTGGTGAACTAGAGTGTGATAGAGGGAGGTAGAATTTCCTGTGTAGCGGTGAAATGCGTAGATATAGGAAGGAATACCAGTGGCGAAGGCGGCCTCCTGGATCAACACTGACGCTGAGGTGCGAAAGCGTGGGGAGCAAACAGGATTAGATACCCTGGTAGTCCACGCCGTAAACGATGACAACTAGCCGTCGGGACCCTTGAGGTTTTGGTGGCGAAGCTAACGCGATAAGTTGTCCGCCTGGGGAGTACGGCCGCAAGGCTAAAACTCAAATGAATTGACGGGGGCCCGCACAAGCGGTGGAGCATGTTGTTTAATTCGATGCAACGCGAAGAACCTTACCACCCCTTGACATCCTCAGAACTTGTTAGAAATAACTTGGTGCCTTCGGGAACTGAGTGACAGGTGCTGCATGGCTGTCGTCAGCTCGTGTCGTGAGATGTTGGGTTAAGTCCCGTAACGAGCGCAACCCTTACCCTTATTTGCCAGCGAGTAATGTCGGGAACTCTAAGGGGACTGCCGGTGACAAACCGGAGGAAGGTGGGGATGACGTCAAGTCATCATGGCCCTCACGGGGTGGGCTACAAACGTGCTACAATGGTCGGTACAGAGGGCTGCAAACTCGCGAGAGTAAGCGAATCCCAGAAAACCGGTCGTAGTCCGGATAGGAGTCTGCAACTCGACTCCTTGAAGTCGGAATCGCTAGTAATCGCGAATCAGAATGTCGCGGTGAATACGTTCCCGGGCCTTGTACACACCGCCCGTCACATCATGGAAGTTGGTTGCACCAGAAGTAGCTAGTCTAACCTTCGGGAGGACGGTTACCACGGTGTGGTCAATGACTGGGATGAAGTCGTAACAAGGTAGCCGTAGGGGAACCTGCGGCTGGATCACCTCCTTAAAACCTTAATCCTGAGTCGATAACGAAGCGAAGAGCATTTAGTTCAACGCGGGTTGTATAGGCAACATTGGATCAGGTCCTCGCCAAGGACCCAGACGCTCACACGAATGGTTTGTTTTGAAATAAGAAGCAAGATATATATATAGCCGACCAAATGGGTCTGTAGCTCAGTTGGTTAGAGCGCACCCCTGATAAGGGTGAGGTCGGTGGTTCAAATCCACCCAGACCCACCAGAACCTGTTAAGTCGCAGTTCTCTTTGCGTAAATAGCGAAAGCGAAAAACGCGGGGCCGTAGCTCAGCTGGGAGAGCGCCTGGTTTGCATCCAGGAGGTCAGGAGTTCGATCCTCCTCGGCTCCACCAATATGTGAAAAAAAGCTAAGTTGTAACGCAACTAAATAAAAAAGACGCGTTAGACCTTAGCTTTTTCTTTCTCTAAGTAAGAAAAAGCTTGCTCTTTAAAAATTCAGAGATGATGCAGTCGATAATTTGTTCCAGGAACAAATTATCAACTAAATTTAAGTTTAAGTAGTTGAAACGACGCTTATTCGTTATCAAGTCCACTTGTGGATTTGTTAGTGGAGACGCTGAGTGGATACAAACTCAAATGTGAAATGTTATATGTGGTACACGGTCCTATGTTGAGCTTGCTCAATGTATGGATTGTAATTTCAAGTTGTGTCGAAACAATAAAGGCTTAGCCGCTCTTGTTGTGGAGGGCACATGCTTCACAAGATACTTGAATCGACGTGAGTCGATACACAAGATGATGAACTTCATAGTTATCAACTTGTTACTCAGTTCAACCTATTGAGATGTTTTCGTAGTTGCAATTTAGCCGTTGTAGGAAATATCAAACCTCCGAGACCAGCTTGGAGGCGTAAAGATATGTTGGATTATATGGTCAAGCATAGAAGCGCATCTGGTGGATGCCTTGGCAGCTGAAGGCGATGAAGGACGTAGTAACCTGCGATAAGCCTCGGGGAGTCGGTAAACAGACTTTGATCCGGGGATTTCCGAATGGGGAAACCCACCCTTTCGAGGGTATCGTTAACTGAATACATAGGTTAACGAGGCGAACCTGGGGAACTGAAATATCTAAGTACCCAGAGGAAAAGAAATCAACCGAGATTCCCTAAGTAGCGACGAGCGAACGGGGACTAGCCCTTAAGCATTTTTCTGGTTAATCGAAGTGTCTGGAAAGTCACGCCATAGAAGGTGATAGCCCTGTAAATGAAAACCAGTTAAGTGTGAAATCGAGTAGGTCGGGACACGAGAAATCCTGACTGAACATGGGGGGACCATCCTCCAAGGCTAAATACTCTCAGCTGACCGATAGTGAACCAGTACCGTGAGGGAAAGGCGAAAAGAACCCCTGTGAGGGGAGTGAAATAGAACCTGAAACCGGATGCGTACAAGCAGTGGGAGCCTGTCTACGGACGGGTGACTGCGTACCTTTTGTATAATGGGTCAGCGAGTTACTTTTACTAGCAAGGTTAACCGTTTAGGGGAGCCGTAGAGAAATCGAGTCTTAATAGGGCGTATAGTTGGTAGGAGTAGACCCGAAACCGGGCGATCTAGCCATGGGCAGGTTGAAGGTTGAGTAACATCAACTGGAGGACCGAACTCACGTATGTTGAAAAATGCGGAGATGACCTGTGGCTCGGAGTGAAAGGCTAATCAAGCCCGGAGATAGCTGGTTCTCCTCGAAAGCTATTTAGGTAGCGCCTCATGTATCACCACCGGGGGTAGAGCACTGTTTCGGCTAGGGGGTCATCTCGACTTACCAACCCGATGCAAACTCCGAATACCGGTGAGTGCAATCATGGGAGACACACGGCGGGTGCTAACGTCCGTCGTGGAAAGGGAAACAACCCAGACCGCCAGCTAAGGTCCCTAAGTTATGGTTAAGTGGGAAACGATGTGGAAAGGCATAGACAGCCAGGAGGTTGGCTTAGAAGCAGCCATCCTTTAAAGAAAGCGTAATAGCTCACTGGTCGAGTCGGTCTGCGCGGAAGATGTAACGGGGCTCAAACCATACACCGAAGCTGCGGATGCTCAGATTTATCTGGGCATGGTAGAGGAGCGTTCTGTAAGCCTGCGAAGGTGTGCTGTGAGGCATGCTGGAGGTATCAGAAGTGCGAATGCTGACATGAGTAACGATAAAGGGTGTGAAAATCACCCTCGCCGAAAGACCAAGGTTTCCTGCTCAACGTTCATCGGAGCAGGGTAAGTCGGCACCTAAGGCGAGGCCGAAAGGCGTAGTCGATGGAAAACAGGTTAATATTCCTGTACCGCGTAGTACTGCGATGGAGAGACGGAGAAGGCTAAACGGGCCTGGTGTTGGTTATCCAGGTTTAAGCTAGTAGGCAGATCTTTTAGGTAAATCCGGAGGATCCTCTTTAGTGAGAATGTCGAGAAGCGATGACGAACTTTACTTTTGTAGAGGAAGTCGTTGATGCCATGCTTCCAAGAAAATCTTCTAAGCTTCAGGTACTAAGCGACCGTACCCCAAACCGACACAGGTGGTCAGGTAGAGAATACTAAGGCGCTTGAGAGAACTCGGCTGAAGGAACTAGGCAAAATGGCACCGTAACTTCGGGAGAAGGTGCGCCACTCACGGTGATCGGACTTGCTCCGTAAGCTATGGGTGGTCGAAGATACCAGGTGGCTGCGACTGTTTACTAAAAACACAGCACTCTGCAAACACGTAAGTGGACGTATAGGGTGTGACGCCTGCCCGGTGCCGGAAGGTTAATTGATCTGGTTAGCTTCGGCGAAGCTAGTGATCGAAGCCCCGGTAAACGGCGGCCGTAACTATAACGGTCCTAAGGTAGCGAAATTCCTTGTCGGGTAAGTTCCGACCTGCACGAATGGCGTAACGA